>NZ_CP016286.1:3890000-4097500 GCF_001679785.1 Rhizobium leguminosarum | reverse complement strand
TGCTTGGCCAGCTTGGCGCACTCGACAAGGACGGAGCGCTGACAGCGCGCGGCAAGGTGATGCGCGATCTGGCTTTGCCGCCGCGGCTTGCCGCCATGGTCGTCTCGGCGGGAGAAGCGGGACACGCTCGGGATGCGGCGATGATCGCCGTGCTTCTCACCGAACAGGGGCTTGGCGGAACGAGTGTCGATATCGAGGAGCGGCTGCGACGTTTCAAGGCCGAGCGGGGCGAGAGAGCAGAGGCCTCGCGGCGGCTGGCGGGGCGGCTGGCGAGTGGCCTCGACAGGGTTGCCTCAGCGGCGCCGGCGCTTGCCGGCCAGATGCTGCTGCATGCATTCCCGGATCGAATCGCACTTCAGCGCGGCGGGCGCGGCCGGTTCGTGATGGCGAACGGGCGCGGAGCAGAACTGCCGGAAACCGAGAGGCTGGCCGGCAGCCAGATGCTGGTGATTGCCGACCTGACCGGACGGGCGGCGCAGGCGCGGGTTCTGGCGGCAGCCGAGGTGACACGCGGCCACATCGAAGCCGAGTTGCCTGGTGAGATCCAAACCGGCGACCAGATATTCTTCGACCGGCAAAGCCGGCAAATCCGGGCGCGGCGAGCAACCCGGCTCGGCGCGATCGTCTTCGAAGAGACGCCCTTGCCGCGCCCTTCCGGGGCAGCGGTCACCCAGGCCCTGATGGAGGGAGTGCGCGAACTGGGGCTCGATCAGCTTGCCTTCTCGAAGGAAGCCATTCAGCTTCGCGAGCGGATCGGCTTCCTCCACAGGACGATCGGCGAGCCCTGGCCCGATGTCAGCGACGATGCCCTGCTTTCCCGGCTGGACGACTGGTTCGCACCCTTCCAGACGGAGGCGCGCGGCCTTTCGGAGATTTCCGCGGCCGGGCTTTCGAACGGACTGATGTCGCTGGTGCCGCACGAATTGCAACGCGACCTTAGCCGGCTTGCGCCGACCCATTTCGAATCGCCGACCGGCCAAAGGCATCCGATCCAATATGAGGGCGAGGAGCCGGTTCTGACGATCCGCGTGCAGGAGCTGTTTGGACTGAAGCAGCATCCGGCCATTGCCGGTGGCCGCCTGCCGCTGCTGCTCGAGCTCACCTCGCCGGCGCACCGGCCGATCCAAACGACACGCGACCTGCCGGGCTTCTGGGCCGGCTCCTGGAAGGATGTGCGTGCCGATATGCGCGGGCGCTATCCCCGGCATCCCTGGCCGGAGCGGCCGGAGGATGCGTTGCCGACGACACGGGCAAAACCGCGTGGTACATGAGGGCCATTCAAGGAGCCCTCGGCATGATCGATAAGCCTGACATGATCGACAAGACGGAAGGCTATACGCTGGAGGATCGGCATAATAGCCGCAGGCTGCGCCTGCAGACGCTGGTGCGGCTGCGCTGGCTTGCCGTCGGCGGACAGGCGCTGACGGTTTTCATCGTTGCCTTCTGGCTCAAATTTCCCCTGCCGCTGATTGCCAGCTCTTCGTTGATCGCCGCCCTGGCCTGGGTGAATTTCTACCTGACGATTCGTTATCCGCCGACGCATCGGCTGGAGCCGCCGGCCGCCTTTGCGCTGCTCGGCTTCGACCTTTTGCAGCTCTGCGCGCTGCTTTTCATCACCGGCGGCCTTGCCAATCCTTTCGCAGCGCTCGTCTGCGTGCCAGTCATCATCTCTTTTGCCTCACAGCCGATCCGCTATAGCACCGCGCTGATCGGCGTTGCGATGGTCTGCATTACGGTGCTTGCCTTTTCGCCCTTTCCGCTGCCCTGGTTCGACGGGGCCGAGATCAACGTGCACAACGTCATGCAGTTCGGTGTCTGGTGCTCGATCGCCTCGACCATGGCATTCGCCGCTTTCTATGCCTATCGGGTCTCGATGGAAGCGAGCCAGCTTGCCGATGCGCTGGCTGCGACCGAACTGGTGCTGCAGCGGGAAAAGCATCTGTCGCAGCTCGACGGACTGGCGGCGGCGGCGGCCCATGAACTCGGAACGCCGCTTGCGACGATCAGCGTCGTCGCCAAGGAAATGGAGCGGGAACTCAAGAATGACGATCGTTTCCGCGAGGATGTGATGCTGCTTCGTAGCCAGAGCGAACGCTGCCGCGACATCCTGCGGCGGCTGACGACGCTTTCTTCCGAAGGCGAGGCGCATATGCGCCGGCTGCCGCTTTCCTCGATGATCGAGGAGATCGTCGCCCCGCACCGGGAATTCGGCATCAGATTGGAGCTTATCGAAAAGAGCCCGCGCAAGGGCGAGCCGGTCACCGACCGCAATGCCGGCATCATGTACGGGCTCGGCAATCTGATCGAAAATGCCGTCGATTATGCGCGAGAGAAAGTGATCGTTACCGTCGAGCACGATCACGACAAAGTGCTGATCGTCATCGAGGACGACGGCAACGGTTATGCGCCCGATATTCTGACGCGGATCGGCGAACCCTATGTGACGAAGCGGCAGAAGGAGGATACGGCAGGCGGCCTCGGGCTCGGGCTTTTCATCGCCAAGACGCTGCTGGAGCGCTCCGGCGCATCGCTGGTTTTCGAGAACCGCGACCCGGAAAATGCGGGCGCACGCATCCGGATCGAATGGCCGCGCATGCTGATCGACGCAAATTCGACAAAATGACTTTGTCGGCATAAACAGGATATAAGCGGTTGACGCAGATCGGGCGCTCAACCGCCAGGACCGAGACGATGACAGAACAGAATCATGACAATTTCACCGCGTCGGACGAGGACCATATCGGTCCCGACGCCAGCCTGCTGATCGTCGACGACGACGGGCCGTTCCTGCGCCGCCTAGCGCGGGCGATGGAGACACGCGGCTTCCAGGTAGAGACGGCCGAATCAGTGGCGGAGGGCGTTGCGAAATCGAAAGGCCGGCCGCCGAAATATGCGGTGGTCGACCTTCGGCTCGGCGACGGCAATGGGCTCGACGTCATCGAGGCGATCCGCCAGCGGCGCGACGACACCAGGATCATCGTGCTGACCGGCTATGGCAATATCGCAACGGCGGTCACGGCCGTGAAGCTCGGCGCCGTCGATTATCTTGCAAAGCCTGCGGATGCCGACGACGTGTTTTCGGCGCTGACACAGCGGCCGGGCGAGAAGGCGGAGCTTCCCGAAAACCCGATGTCGGCCGACCGAGTGCGCTGGGAGCACATCCAGCGGGTCTATGAAATGTGCGAACGCAATGTTTCCGAAACGGCGCGCCGGCTCAACATGCACCGGCGGACGCTGCAGCGCATTCTTGCCAAACGCGCGCCGAAATAGACAAGCCATCTATTAAACGTCATCCACGGTGAACGGCTTTCCATTTGCCCACTCGGCGATCATCAGCCTTTGCGCGGCGGCGCGCGAGAAGTTGAGGGTGACGGATTTGCGCGTTGCCGGCGCCATGCGGTGTTCCGGCGCTTCGCGAATCATGTGGGCGCCATAACCATCCGACAGGAACAATCCGCATTCCTCGGGAAAGATCTCCAACGGCACATCCTGGTGAGTCGCGAAGAACAGGCGATCGCAATGCAGCCTGTATTCCGGCCATTTGCGATCCACCCTGAAATCTTCGATCGAGGTCTTGATTTCGATGATCCAGACCTCGCCCTTTTCCGAAAGCGTGATCAGATCGGCACGGCGGCCGCTGGCCAGCGGCAGTTCAGGCAGCACGGCGTGGCGCATTTCATGGAGCAATATCTGCGTTCCGCGCCGCACCATCATGGCCCTGTCCGATTGCCGGCCATCGATTAACGGATTGTTATTGTAAACACTCAAAATCGTCATGGATAACCATCAGAGGGGCTGGCGTGTTGTTGCAAAAAAACCATGCGCTTCTAATTTGCGCGGCAGACGGATTTGTCGCGCTGCAGTAGCCTTGCAAAGCGCAAGTTAATCGAAAATAAACCATAATCAACGATGGTCGAAAGACCGTTCTCCTTGCCCCAAAACTTCAAGAGTCATCCATGCGCATCCGCAATGCATTCCCTGTCTTTGGCCTGCTGGCGACATTCGCTCTGGCCGGTTGCTCGACGACCTCAGACAGCGCATCCGTCGACGACAAGGGCGCAGGCCCGACGGTTCAGACGGCACAGATCTTCAATGACGCCTACGGCCTGACGAAGGATGCCGGATACTCCCTACCGGCGATCCCGATCGACAGGGTCAAGCCGCAATTCCGCCGCCAGGTCGTCAGCTACCAGACCACAGAGCGTCCCGGAACGATCATCGTCAACACGCGCGAGCGCTTCCTCTATTACATCCTGGCCAACGGCAAGGCGATGCGCTACGGCATCGGCGTCGGCAAGCAGGGCTTCGCATGGGCCGGCACCGCCTACGTCGCCTGGAAGCAGGAATGGCCGAACTGGCACCCGCCGAAGGAAATGGCCGTCCGCCGGCCTGATCTCGCCAAATACGTCGAGGACGGCATGGGTCCGGGTCTCAGCAATCCGCTCGGCGCGCGCGCCATGTATCTCTTCAACGAGGACGGCAAGGACACGCTCTTCCGCCTGCACGGCACGCCGGAATGGGCTTCGATCGGCACCGCCGCTTCCTCGGGCTGCATTCGCCTGATGAACCAGGATGTCATCGATCTCTACAGCCGCGTCCGCCCGGGCAAGGGCACGTCCAAGGTCGTCGTCATTCAGTAAGCTAATTATCGAATTCGGTATAAAAAAGGCCGCCGAACTATCGTTCCGGCGGCCTTTTCGTATTCTCCGTCAGGCAGTCTGCTTCGCCTTGAGCTCGAGGCGGCGGCGGTGAAGCACCGGCTCGGTATAACCGTTCGGCTGTTCCCTACCCTTCAGGACGAGATCGAGGGCAGCCCGGAAGGCGATCGAATCGTCAAAGTTGCCGGCCATCGGCTGGTAGGTGGGGTCCGACGCATTCTGCCGGTCGACGACGGCGGCCATGCGCCTCATCGTCTCGATGATCTGAGCTTCGGTGACGACCTTGTGATGCAGCCAGTTCGCCATGTGCTGGGCCGAAATGCGCAGCGTCGCGCGATCTTCCATCAGGCCGACATTGTTGATGTCGGGCACCTTCGAGCAGCCGACGCCCTGATCGACCCAGCGCACGACATAGCCGAGGATTCCTTGAGCATTGTTGTCGAGCTCGCGCTGGATTTCGTCCGGTGTCCAATTCGGCCGCACCGCGACCGGCACGGAGAGAATATCGGAGAGTTTGGCGCGGGCGCGATCCTTCAGCCCCTGCTGCACACGGGCGACATTGACCCGGTGATAATGGGTGGCATGCAGGGTTGCGGCCGTCGGCGACGGTACCCAGGCGGTGTTGGCGCCGGCCTTCGGGTGGGCGATCTTCTGTTCGAGCATCGCCGCCATCAGATCCGGCATCGCCCACATGCCCTTGCCGATCTGGGCATGACCGGACAAGCCGCATTCGAGGCCGATGTCGACGTTCCAATTCTCATAGGCGGAAATCCAGGCCGCCTGGCGCATGTCGCCCTTGCGAATCATCGGGCCGGCTTCCATCGAGGTGTGGATCTCGTCGCCAGTGCGATCGAGGAAGCCGGTATTGATGAAGACGACGCGCTCGCGGGCGGCACGGATGCATTCCTTGAGGTTGACGGTCGTGCGGCGCTCCTCATCCATGATGCCCATCTTGATGGTGTTGCGCGGTAGGCCAAGCGCATCTTCGACCCGCGAGAAGATCTCGACGGCGAAGGCGACCTCTTCCGGCCCATGCATCTTCGGCTTGACCACATACATCGAGCCGGTCCGGGAATTCTTCCGCCGGCCGGAGGGACCAATATCATAAAGCGCGATCAGGCCGGTGATCGCAGCATCCATCATACCTTCAGGCACCTCGTTGCCGTCGCGGTCGAGGATCGCCGGGTTGGTCATGAGGTGCCCGACATTGCGCACCAGCATCAGCGAGCGCCGGTGTACCTCGAAGGCGGTACCATCCGGGCCGGCATATTGCAGATCCGGGTTGAGCGTGCGGATGAAGCTCGTTCCGCCCTTTGCCACTTCTTCCTGCAGATCGCCCTTCATCAGACCGAGCCAGTTGCGATAGACGACGACCTTGTCCTCGGCATCGACGGCGGCAATCGAATCCTCGCAGTCCATGATCGTCGTAATTGCCGATTCCAGCCAGACATCGGAAATATCAGCCGGATCGGCTTTCCCGATCGTCGTCGCCGCATCGATGACGATTTCAATGTGAATGCCGTTGTTCTTCAGGAGGATATGCGTCGGAGCGGCGAGATCGCCGCGATAGCCGGCAAAATGCTTGCCGTCCGTTAGCATGGCCTGCTCGCCATCGATCGATCTGACGACCAGCGCTCCATCCTTGACGGCGAAGCTTCCGACATCCTTCCAGCGGCAGTCCTGCAGCGGCGCTGATGCATCGAGGAAATCGCGCACCCAGGCGATGACCTTCTCGCCGCGCTTCGGATTGTAGCCCTTACCCTTCTCGGCGCCATCGCTCTCGGGAATGGCGTCCGTGCCGTAGAGCGCATCATAGAGTGAGCCCCAGCGGGCATTGGCGGCGTTCAAGGCGTAACGGGCGTTCATGACGGGAACGACGAGCTGCGGGCCGGCGATCGAGGCGATCTCCGGATCGACATTGTCGGTCGAAACCTGGAAGTCCGATCCCTCAGGCAAGAGATAACCGATTTCACGGAGGAAGGACTGGTATTCGTCCATATCCGCCGGCGCGCCATGCCGACGATACCAGTCGTCGATCTTTACCTGCAGCTCGTCGCGTTTTGCCAGCAGCGCACGATTTTTCGGGGCGAGATCGTGGACGATCGCGGAAAAATCGGCGAAAAACTTGTCCGCATCGACCGCCAGACCCGGCAGCACCTCCTTAACGAGGAAATCATGAAGGACGGTTTCGATGGCAAGACCGTTCTTATCAACGCGGCTCATGCGACATTCTCCCTGGCAACGACTTTCGAATGCTGCCACTTTGCCCGGCTTTCATTCACAGTCAATTCTGCAATAATTCGAAAGATTTATGCCTTCGTGGCAATTATGCGCGGCGTCACAAGCATCGGCAGTCCGTTCTGCGGCTGCGTCGTCAGCTTCTGCACCGGCCAAGGCTTGGTCTGATCGGTGGAATCGAAGCGATAACGATGCATTAGGACAGCAAGGGCGATCACCGCCTCCTGAAGCGCAAAGGTTGCGCCAATGCAGACACGCGGGCCAGCGCCGAAAGGCAGGAACTGAAAGCGGCCGATAGAGCCGCGATTTTCCGGCAGGAAGCGTTCGGGCATATAGGCACGCGGCCTGTCCCAGTGAAGTTCGTGGCGATGCAACGTCCAAGGCATGACGAGCACCGTGACGCCGGCTTCGATCTCGACCCGCTCGCCCTTGGGGCTTGTCCAAGAATCATCTGATATGGCGGCGCGATTGATCGATGGCGCCGGCGGATAGAGGCGCAAAGCCTCCTCGAAGGCGGCGCGCGTCTGCGGCATCATATCCAGCCATTCCACAGGTTTGGCCCCAGTGGCGAGCACCGCGTCGATTTCTTCTTCCATTGCCTCGCGGATATGCGGGCTGTTCGATACGCAATACAGGGTCCAGGCCAACGCTCGGGCTGTGGTCTCATGCCCCGCGCCGATGAAGGTCAGAATATTGTCTTCGATTTCCTCGTTGGTCAGCCCCTCAGGGCCAGCCTGCTCCAGGAGCAGGGTCAGGAAATCTTCGGGGGCGCTGTTGCGGTCTGCCTTCACCTTTGCGAGCCGCATATCCATGGTGTTGCGCACGATGGCGCGGAATTTCTCCAGCACTTTCTGACCGCCGATGCGTGTCACACGTGGAACCCAGGAGGGAGCGCGCATCAGATCCATCGGATCGACGCGGCCCATGCGATGCAGGAGTTCATTGACGTCGTCGGCGAAATGGCCGCTCGAGGTGACGATTTCGCCTGAAAATAATGTGTCGGCGAGAATTGCGAAGGTCAGCTCGGTCATGTCGGTGCTGATATCGAAAATTGCGCCTGCCTCGCCTGCGCTCTCATATTTGCGGGCATAATCTTCGGATTGGCGCAGCATCTGCCCGGCAAAGCCTTGGGCATGGCGGGGGGTGAAAATAGGCGCCACCGCCTTGCGCGATCTCTTCCAGACAGGACCTTCGGCGGTCAGAAGGCCGTCGCGGAGGATCGGACGCAGGACGAGTTGGCGTACATCCGACATGCGGTAATTATTGGCATTGTCGACCAGCACGTGCTTGATCAGGCCAGGATCGTTGACGATCAGCGTCCTCTGGCCGAAGAAATTGGTGCGGATCCACGGCAGCGTGTAGGACGGCTCGCCCCAGAGTTCGAGCGGATTGCGCAGGATGATGCGGATAATTTCCAGCCGGCTCGGCGGCACGGTACGCGGCAGCGGTGCTGGCGGTACGAAGGGGTCCGGACGCATGTCCATCGTAAAAGCCTTTCGGGGAAGATCTAGGCCTTCCCGGCAAGCTTGAAGCTAGAGCAGGCCCTTGAGTTCGTCCAGCTTGTCGTTGATCAGCCAGCCGTAATAATTCTCTTCCGGCCAGACCGTCGCCCCGGCGCCGCGGTTCTTCGCAGCAAGTGCTGCGGCGCGCTGGCGCGAATTGCCGACATTATAGAGCGTCGCCGTCAGGCCGGGATTGCCCGAGATATCCATGCCCGCGATCTCCTTGTAATCGTCGATCGACCTGCGGATTGAGGCCGCGACGAAGGCGAGCGAGATATCGGGATCCATGATGGCCCTGTAGACGGCGCCGGCATTCTTCTCATTCAGCTTCGGATAGCCGGACACGCGGGTCACGAGATCGGAGAGCATCAGCGCCGTCAGCGGATTGACCTGGCCGAGGCCGAAGGTCTGGCCGGCATAGAAGGGCTGGAAGAAGACCGCGCTGAAACGGTTGTTGGGAAAGCTCGTACCATCAACCGTCTTGCCGCGGAAATCGGTTTCCCAAACATCTTCGCGGCAGGACCAGAGCGTGTAGGAATCGTTCTTGCCCTTGCAGTCGGAAAATTGCGGCCGCGCCACAAATTCGTCGACGCTTTCGCCATCATAGGCGAAACGGAAGCTTTCTCCGGCGTAGGAGGCAGCCTTGACATAATAGGCCTGCAGCCGGTCGTAGGCATCGACATTATAGGTGTGTTCGCCGACGATCGCGCCGACGACATGGATGGGATTGATGCCGTAAGCGCTGGAAATCTTGCGGATCTTGCTCATCAGCTCGCGATCGGTCGCCAGAAGCTCATGAACCTTTTCGTATTTCAGATCGAAGCTGCTCTTGGTGCCTTTGGTGCGCCGGATGGAAGCGCCCGGAATATCGGGCTGCTCGGCATGACGATTGCCGGCCGGCACCGTCTGCATTGCGAAGGCAGGCGCCGAATTCACCAGGGCAACGGCAATCATAAGGCTTGTCAAAAGGCGTCGCACGATCCGTTATCCCGTCCGTTCCATCGTCCTGTTTGTGATGCGGCTGCCTGGACCAGAATCTTGGCCGAATAAAGCCGAGCGGAAACAAAACGGGCCTTCACTACAGCGGCGCGCGTCTTTTCAGACGCGCAAAGGACGCTGTAGCACTTTGAATTGCTGCATAATTTTATCCCTAAATCGAACCCGATTTAGGGAATTATGCAGTAGAAAGTAAAAGGCCCGTTGTCGAGAGTCGCGTTCGTTACAATCCGTCATTCATGCCGGGAAAGACATGAAGCGGTGCGCCGATATCACAGAATGAAGCGCGAGAGATCGGTATTCTGTGCGAGATCGCCGACATGTTCGCGCACATAGGCGGCATCGATCGTCACGGCCGTCCCGCCCCGATCCGGCGCGTTGTAGGAAATATCGTCCAGCACCCGCTCCATCACCGTCTGCAGACGGCGTGCGCCGATGTTTTCGACGGAGGAGTTCAGATGCACGGCGACATCGGCAAGCGCGTCGATTGCGTCGTCGGTGAATTCGAGGCTCAGGCTTTCCGTCTCCATCAGCGCGCGGTACTGGCGGATGAGGCTTGCTTCGGTCTCGGTCAGGATCCGGCGGAAATCATCCTTGTTCAGCGGACGCAATTCGACGCGGATCGGCAGGCGGCCCTGCAATTCCGGCAGAAGATCCGAAGGCTTGGAGACATGGAAGGCGCCGGAGGCGATGAACAGGATATGGTCAGTCTTCACGGGCCCGTATTTTGTCGAGACCGTTGTGCCTTCGACGAGCGGCAAGAGGTCGCGCTGGACGCCTTCGCGCGAAACGCCGGCGCCCATGCCGCCATCGCGGGCGGCGATCTTGTCGATTTCGTCGAGGAAGACGATACCGTCATTCTCGGTGGAGCGAACGGCTTCACGCTGGATCACTTCGTTGTCGATCAGCTTGTCGGATTCGTCGCGGATCAGGTCACTATACGAAGCCTTGACTGTGGTGCGGACCTTCTTGGTACGGCCGCCCATCGCCTTGCCGAACATTTCCGACAGGTTCAGCACGCCGATATTGGCGCCCGGCATGCCGGGAATTTCGAAGCCACCCATGCCGGAACCGGCATCGGCCACCTCGATATCGATTTCCTTGTCGTCAAGTTCGCCGTCCCGGAGCTTCTTGCGGAAGTTTTCACGCGTGGCAGGCGATGCTGTCGTGCCGACCAGCGCATCGAGAACACGCTCCTCGGCACTCACATGCGCCTTGGCCTGTACCTCGGCTCGCTTCTTCTCGCGCACCAGGCCGATGCCGACCTCGACCAGATCGCGGATGATCTGCTCGACGTCGCGGCCGACATAGCCGACTTCGGTGAACTTTGTCGCTTCCACCTTGATGAAAGGTGCGCCGGCGAGCTTTGCCAGGCGGCGGGAGATTTCCGTCTTGCCGACGCCGGTCGGGCCGATCATCAGGATGTTCTTCGGCATGACTTCGTCGCGCAGGCTCGGGTCGAGCTGCTGGCGGCGCCAGCGGTTGCGCAGCGCAATCGCAACGGCGCGCTTGGCGTCATGCTGGCCGATGATATAGCGATCGAGCTCGGAAACGATCTCGCGGGGGGAAAAAGTGGTCATTGCGTATCATTCTCCTGGCGGTCCAGGGCCATCAACAGCGCCCGGCCGTAATTAGTCGTTGTTTCGCCAAGTCCTTGAAAGCCCGCCTTGGTATAGGCTCTGATTGCGAATGCATTGTCAGGATGCGGATCGACGAGGATCCGCTGCGCGCCCTTTGCAAAGAGCATATCGCAGAACCCTATCATAAAGGCTGGTCCGTGACCTTTGCCCGCGAATTCCTCGATGCCGATGAACTGGTCGATGCCGTAGGTGCCCTTCGGCTGACCGGCGAGCGCTTTATCGTCCTCGTCGTCGAGATCGGCCGCCTGGATAAAGGCGAAGTCCTTTCCATTCAGCGTGACGATGAAGCACGAGACGGAGGCCGCATCGATATGCTTTTCCATCGAAGCCAGCGCCTGGGCCGGATCGCCCCACCAGCGCCTGACATGCCGGCTTTCCAGCCATTTGGCGAGGAGCGGCAGGTCAACCGCGGCAAGCGGCCGGAAGGCATAGGGTTCAGCCTTCGGCATCCAGCGATTCCACCACGACGTTGTGGTTCGTGTAGACGCAGATGTCGGCGGCGATATCGAGAGCACGGCGAGCGATCTCCTCGGCCGATTTGTCGGTATCCATGAGTGCGAGGGCGGCGGCGAGGGCAAAATTGCCGCCGGAACCGATCGCCGTCGTGCCGTGCTCCGGTTCCAGAACGTCGCCATTGCCGGTGATCGCCAGCGTGATCGACTTGTCGGCGACGAGCATCATGGCTTCGAGATTACGCAGGTATTTGTCGGTGCGCCAGTCCTTGGCGAGCTCGACGGCGGCACGCATCAATTGACCGGGATATTGCTCCAGCTTCTTTTCAAGCCTTTCGAGCAGGGTGAAGGCATCGGCGGTGGCGCCGGCGAAACCGGCGACGACTTCGCCCTTGCCGATACGGCGCACCTTGCGGGCATTGCCTTTCATGACGGTCTGGCCAAGGCTCACCTGGCCATCGCCCGCCATCACCACCTTGCCGCCTTTTCGAACTGTAATGATTGTTGTCATAAAACACCTGTCTGCCGGGCCGCATGCCGGCCCTGTTGAGCCCTATGTAAGTGGACTGGCGCCGATTGCAAATGGGCCGGCTTTTCTCTTCCCCGGCTTCTGGATATTTCCGGATGCGCCTGATAAGGAACGGCCTTATTCCCGATGGAGGGCCACATGGCCGAGACCGCAGCAAGCCGCACGGGCAGCGTTTCCCGCAAGACCAACGAAACCTCGATTTCCGTTTCCGTCAATGTCGACGGCACCGGCAAATCGACGATCTCGACGGGCGTCGGCTTCTTCGACCACATGCTCGACCAGCTTTCGCGACATTCCCTCATCGACATGGAGATCGATGCCAAGGGCGACCTGCATATCGACGACCATCATACGGTCGAAGATACCGGCATCGCCATCGGCCAGGCGATCTCCAAGGCACTCGGCGACCGGCGCGGCATCACCCGCTACGCTTCAATCGATCTCGCCATGGACGAGACGATGACCAAGGCTGCGGTCGATCTTTCCGGCCGACCGTTCCTCGTCTGGAATGTCGCCTTCAGTGCGCCGAAGATCGGCACTTTCGACACCGAGCTCGTTCGCGAATTCTTCCATGCGCTCGCCCAGAATGCCGGCATCACCTTGCATATTTTCAACCATTATGGCGCCAACAATCACCATATTGCCGAGACATGCTTCAAGGCCGTTGCCCGTGCATTGCGCACGGCGACAGAGATCGATCCGAGACAGGCGGGCCGTGTTCCCTCGACCAAGGGCACGCTCGTCTGAGCCCTTCAAGGGAGCGGCGGCAATGACGTCCAGCTATATCTTCTTGACACCGCCCGGCAGTACGAGCGCCACGGCCGATGAGACGCGAACCATCCGTGACGGCTTCACGCTGCTCGGCTTCCTATTTCCATGGGTTTGGCTGCTGGCGCATCGGCTTTGGCTGCATGCGGCCGCGGCCTTTCTGCTGCAGGGGATTGGTGGTGCGCTGATGGACGAACCCGGCCTCGGGCCGGCGGGAGCGGCAATCCTGTTGGGCGTGAATATGCTGGTCGGTCTTGAGGGCCAGAATGTCCGTGTCCGCAACTTTGCTGCGAAGGGCTGGAACGAAGACGCATTCATTGCGGCCGATACGATCGGCATTGCCGAGCAGGTCTATTTTTCGGACAGGGCGGCTATCGCAGTTAGTGACGACGCCCCGGCACCGGACTGGCAGAACAAAGCCCGTCCGAACGGCCCGCACGGCGATGCAACATCGCTTGGTCTCTTTGGTTTTGATGGAGGACGCTGACGATGCGCGTCGCGATTATCGACTATGGCTCCGGTAACCTGCGCTCGGCGACTAAGGCTTTCGAGCGTGCCGCCCACGAAGCTGGCATCGATGCCCATATCGATCTCACCGACAGGGCGGAGGATGTTGCCGCGGCCGATCGTATCGTGCTTCCCGGTGTCGGCGCCTATGCCGATTGCCGGCGCGGCCTCGATGCCGTGCCTGATATGGCCGAGGTGCTGATCGAGGCTGTCGGGAAGAAGGCCCGGCCGTTCCTCGGCATTTGCGTCGGCATGCAGCTCATGTCCTCGCGCGGCCTCGAGAAGACCGTGACGCACGGTTTCGGCTGGATCCCCGGTAACGTCGTCGAGATGACGCCGGATGATCCGGCACTCAAGATCCCGCAGATCGGCTGGAACACGCTCGACCTGAAGCGCGAACATCCGCTCTTCGAAGGAATTCCGACGGGGTCGCAGGGACTGCACGCCTATTTCGTGCATTCCTACCATCTTGCAGCCGAAAACGCCGAGGACGTTATAGCGACGGCCGACTATGGCGGTCCAATGACCGCTTTCGTCGGGCGCGACAACATGGTCGGGGCACAGTTTCACCCGGAAAAGAGCCAGAAGCTCGGCCTGGCCCTGATCGCCAATTTTCTGCGCTGGAACCCGTAGAGCCCGAACCCGTCAAGCATTGTTCACGCAGTCCCGAAGCAAAACGGTTACACGGTTTTGCTGGAATTTTTCCAAGGGCTGGCTTTTAATAGAGCTGCCTTATTTCCCTAGAGCATGATGCCGAAAAGTGTGAGCGGTTTTCGGGCGACATCATGCTCTGACTGTATAATGTAGAACAGGATTCAGATTTTAGGCCGACCCGGCCTAAAATCATCCTGTTCTAGTATGGAAACGGCGGAACAGGAGTGCGCTCGATGCCGGCTTCACGGAAATCAGGCAAGGTGTTCTACACGTTGCGGCCCTCCAGGGAAGGCTTGCCCCCCTTTTCTGATATCAAGCTTCCCGGCGGCACGGTCATCCGCCGTGTCGATGAAGCCATCCACAGGAAGGCGCTTTCCAATGCAGCCAAGGCGCTGAAAGAAAGGCTGGACCGATGATCCATGACTCTTTCCCCGCAAACGACGGTTCGAGCCGGCGGCAAAACGGGGTCAGCGCCGGCGATATCGCCGAGGCCGTGCTGGAATTCTATATCGAAGGTGAGGACGATCTGATCGGCCTGCTCGCCTACGCACTCTACGAGCGGCAAAAGCGCGATTTCGTTCTCAGCCATCGCAAGCGAAATGCCGGCCGTTCGCCCGATGAGGCCGAGCTTGCCGCCGTCAACAGCAATTATCTCTCGACCGACCTGCGCAACACGCTACGCGACCGCGCCTCGCAGATCCTTTCGAGTTATGCCGAAACCTATGTCGAGGCGATGGAGCCGCAGATCCGGCTGACCGCCGTCAACAGCGATGCGTTGCGCCAGGTGCGAAACATCGAGAAATCGATCAAGAGGCGCCTGGGCTTCTGGCGTCAGGTCCGGGCCGGCTTTGCCGTCACCCTGCTCCTCCTTCTGCTTTTCGGCGCGGCTGCCATTGCCGCTGTCTTTTTCCGATCGGATATCGTAGATGCGTGGAATGCGCTGATGGTACCGACAACTCTACGGACGTAAGACGACATGATCCTTTTTCCCGCGATCGACCTGAAAGGCGGCCAATGCGTCCGCCTGAAGCTCGGCGACATGCAGCAGGCGACGGTCTACAACACCGATCCGGCCGCCCAGGCAAGATCCTTCGAAGATCAGGGTTTCGAATGGCTGCATGTGGTCGATCTCGACGGCGCCTTTGCGGGACATTCGGCCAATGGCGATGCCGTCGAAGCGATCTTGAAGGCAACGGACAATCCCGTGCAGCTCGGCGGCGGCATTCGCACGCTCGATCATATCGAGGCCTGGCTGTCGCGCGGGCTGCGGCGCGTCATTCTCGGCACCGTCGCGGTCAGAAATCCGGCGCTGGTGATCGAGGCCTGCCGGAAATTTCCTGATCATGTCGCCGTCGGCATCGATGCCAAGGGCGGCAAGGTGGCCGTCGAGGGTTGGGCGGAAGCCTCCGAACTCGGTATCATCGAGCTCGCCAGGAAATTCGAGGGCGCCGGCGTCGCCGCGATCATCTACACCGATATCGACCGTGATGGCATTCTGGCCGGCATCAACTGGAGTTCGACGCTGGAACTTGCCGACGCCGTTTCCATTCCCGTCATCGCCTCGGGCGGCCTTGCCTCTCTCGACGATATCCGCCGCATGCTGGAGCCCGATGCGCGGAAGCTGGAAGGGGCGATTTCAGGCCGTGCGCTTTATGACGGCCGTATCGATCCCAAGGAAGCGTTGGCGCTGATCAAGGCGGCCCGGGCCAAGGAGACCGCATAAATGACCCTCAAGGCCCGTGTCATTCCCTGTCTCGACGTCAAGGACGGCCGTGTCGTCAAGGGCGTCAACTTCCTCAATCTCGTCGATGCCGGCGATCCCGTCGAAGCCGCGAAGGCCTATGATGCGGCCGGCGCCGACGAACTCTGCTTCCTCGACATCACCGCTTCCTCGGACAATCGCGAGACGATCTTCGATGTCGTGTCGCGCACGGCCGACCAATGCTTCATGCCGCTGACGGTCGGCGGCGGGGTGCGCACCATCGCCGATATCCGCAAGCTGTTGCTGTGCGGTGCCGACAAGGTCTCGATCAATTCGGCAGCCGTCAGCAATCCCGACTTCGTCACCGAGGCAGCCGACAAGTTCGGCGACCAGTGCATCGTCGTTTCGATCGATGCCAAACGCCGCCGCACCCAGGCGGTCGGCGGCGACAATCTCAGCGCCTGGGAAATCTATACCCATGGTGGCCGCAACGCGACCGGCATCGATGCCGTCGAATTCGCGGAGAAGATGGTGGCGCGCGGCGCCGGCGAGCTCTTGGTCACGTCGATGGACCGCGACGGCACCAAGGTCGGCTACGATCTGGAGCTGACGCGGGCGATCGCCGATGCGGTGCGTGTGCCGGTCATCGCGTCCGGCGGCGTCGGCGATCTCGACGATCTCGTCGCCGGGGTGAAGGAGGGTCATGCCAATGCCGTCCTCGCCGCGTCGATCTTCCACTTCGGCACCTATTCTGTCAGCGAGGCGAAGCACTATATGTCGAAGTGCGGCATCGACATGCGTCTCGACTGAACTTTGAAAGCGGACCTATGAGCGGATTTTCCCTTTCCGATCTCGAAAGCATCGTCGCAGAACGATCGAAAGCCTCGCCGGAGCAATCCTGGACAGCCAAGCTCGTGGCCGCCGGCCAGACGAAAGCGGCAAAGAAGCTCGGTGAAGAGGCGATCGAAGCCGTGATGGCGGCGGTGACCGGCGACCGCGACAATCTGACCTATGAGGCTGCCGATGTTCTCTATCACCTATTGGTCGTATTGAAGATTGCTGAAATACCGTTAGAGAATGTCATGGCCGAGCTCGAGCGCAGAACCGCGCAGTCCGGCCTCAAGGAAAAGGCCAGCCGGCAGAGTTCATGAGTATCGCGACTGAGATTATCGGGGTGCCGGAAACGTTGGATCACTTCCAGTCGGAATCCTATTCGCCCTACCACTTCTTCTCTTCCGAACAATGGGCGAAATTCCGCGCCGACACGCCGTTGACGTTGACCAGCGACGAGGTCAAACGGCTGCGTTCGATGGGCGATCCAATCGATCTAGACGAGGTCCGGCGCATCTATCTGTCGCTGTCGCGGCTGCTCTCGGCACATGTCGAATCCTCGCAGATGCTGTTTGAACAGCGCAACCGCTTCCTCAGCCTGTCCGATGTGACGAAGACGCCCTTCGTCATTGGCATCGCCGGTTCGGTCGCCGTCGGAAAATCCACCACCGCCCGTATCCTCAAGGAGCTCCTGGGGCGTTGGCCTTCCAGCCCGAAGGTCGATCTCGTCACCACCGACGGCTTCCTCCATCCGAACGCCGTGCTGCAGCGGGAAAAGCTGATGCAGCGCAAAGGCTTTCCGGAAAGCTACGACACGGGTGCGATCCTGCGTTTCCTCTCGGCGATCAAGGCCGGGCGGCCGGATGTGAAGGCCCCCAGCTATTCCCACCTCGTCTACGACGTGCTGCCGGACGAATTCAAGATCGTCGACCGGCCGGACATCCTGATCTTCGAGGGCATCAATGTGCTGCAGTCGCGCGACCTGCCGGCCGGCGGCAAGATCGTGCCGATGGTCTCCGACTTCTTCGACTTCTCGATCTATATCGATGCCGCCGAAGACGAGATCCACAACTGGTATGTCACGCGCTTCATGCGGCTGCGCGAAACCGCCTTCCGCGATCCGAATTCCTATTTCCATCGCTATGCCTCGATCAGCGACGCGGAAGCGCTCGAAATCGCCGAGGATCTTTGGGCAAACATCAACCTGAAAAACCTGCGGCAGAACATTCTGCCGACTCGTCCGCGCGCCGATCTCATCCTGAAAAAGGGCAAGGATCACCTGATCGAGCAGGTCGCACTGCGAAAACTATAGCGGCGCCTATATTTTAGGGATTGACGCGGCGAAGCGTCAGATTAATGCGGCCGCCATTCTTCAGCAGCGTCGACGTCGCCGGATGGATACGGTCGACGCCGTGGAAACAAAGCCTCCCCTCGCCACCCAGCACGACCAGATCACCGCTCGAAAGCTTGAAAGATAGCGTGCGATCATTGCGGCTGAGGCCGCCGACGCGAAAGAGGCAGCTGTTGCCGAGCGAGATCGAAACGACCGGGGCTTTGAGATCCTGTTCGTCCTTGTCCTGATGCAAGCCCATGCGCGCTTCGTCGGAGTAGAAATTGACGAGGCAGGCTTCCGGCGGCTTGTCATAACTCGAAACGTCATTCCAGATATCGAGCAATTGCTGCGGCATATCGGGCCAGGGTCTGCCGGTTGCCGGGTGCAGCGGCTGGTAGCGATAGCCGCGCTCTTTGTCCGTCACCCAGCCGAGCGGCCCGCAATTGGTCATGCGCACGGACATCGGCTTGCCGGTACCGGGCATGGCGGGCACATAAAGCGGCGCTTCGGCGACGACGGTGCGGATCACCTCGACCAATGCTTCCTGACGCGCTCGGTCGAGGTAACCGGGGAGATGGCGGATGCCGCTAAAGAGCTCCGGCATATCACTCACCGCTGCCGCCGCCGGGGCGGCCGCGCATTTTCTTGACTTCCGAGCGACCGGATTTTTCCTTCAGGCGGCGTTCGACCGAACCCTTGGTCGGCCTGGTCTTCTTGCGCGGCGGCGGTGGCGGCTTGGCGGCCTCGAGGATCAGTTCCTTCAACCGGTGGCGCGCATCCTCGCGGTTGCGGTCCTGGCTGCGAAACCGGCTCGCCTCGATCATCAGCACGCCCTCCTTCGACAAACGCCGGCCGGCGAGCTTGATCGCATTGGTTTTGACACGATCGTTCAGGGACGGCGAATTCGCGATGTTGAAGAACAGCTGGACCGCGGTCGAGACCTTGTTGACATTCTGCCCGCCGGGACCGCCCGCCAGAACGAACTGTTCCGTCAGCTCCCATCCCGCGATGGTGATCCTGTCATCGATATAGAGTGCGTCGCTGGCCATGCGGCGTTCTATCTCACATCGGCGGCGAATTGAAAATATCGCTGTGACATGGAAAACCCGGCGATCTTGCGATGCCGGGTTTCACGTGAGTCAGAGGTTTGATCTGCTTATTCTGCGGCGACCTTTACGCCCGGGGCTGCATCGCGGACGCCGCCGTCGACATGATTTTCGAACTTGGCGAAGTTCGCGATGAACATCGAGACCAGCTTTTCGGCCTGCGCGTCATAGGCTGCCTTGTCGGCCCAGGTCGAGCGCGGATCGAGAATGCCGCCATCGACACCGTCGACGGAGACCGGCACGGCGAAGCCGAAGTTCGTGTCAGCACGGAATTCCGCCTGTCCAAGTTCGCCGCTCAGGGCGGCAGCGAGAAGCGCACGCGTCGCCTTGATCGGCATGCGCTTGCCGGTGCCGTGGGCGCCGCCGGTCCAGCCGGTATTGACAAGCCAGCACTGGACGCCATGACGGCCGATCAACTCCTTGAGCAGATTGCCATATTCGGCCGGATGCCGCGGCATGAAAGGAGCGCCGAAGCAGGTGGAGAAGGTCGCTTCCGGCTCGACGACACCCTTTTCGGTGCCGGCCACCTTGGCGGTGTAGCCGGAGAGGAAGTGATACATCGCCTGATCAGGCGTCAATCGGGCGATCGGCGGCATGACGCCAAAGGCATCGGCGGTCAGCATGATGATCGTCTTCGGATGCCCGGCACGGCCCGTTTCCGAAGCATTCGGGATGAAGTCCATCGGATAGGCGCAACGGGTGTTCTCGGTCAGCGACCCGTCGTCGAAATCCGGCTCGCGGCTTTCGTTCAGCACGACGTTTTCCAGCACGGTGCCGAAGCGCTGCGTCGTCGCATAGATTTCCGGCTCGGCTTCGGCCGAGAGGCGGATGGTCTTGGCGTAGCAGCCGCCTTCGAAGTTGAAGATGCCGTTTTCGCTCCAGCCGTGTTCGTCATCGCCGATCAGCGTCCGGGCCGGATCGGCCGAAAGCGTCGTCTTGCCCGTGCCGGAAAGGCCGAAGAAGACCGCCGCGTCACCGTCCGGGCCGACATTGGCCGAGCAGTGCATCGGCATCACGCCCTTGGCCGGCAGCAGGTAGTTGAGCACGGTGAAGACCGATTTCTTCATTTCGCCGGCATAGGAGGTGCCGCCGATGAGGACGAGGCCGTTGGTGAGATCGCAGGCGATCACCGTTTCCGATCGGCAGCCGTGGCGGGCCGGATCGGCCTTGAAGCTCGGCAGATCGATGATCGTCAGCTTCGGCACGAAGCTCGACAGCGCTGCGGTGTCAGGGCGGATCAGCAGATTGCGGATGAACAGCGAATGCCAGGCGAATTCGGTCACGACGCGGGTCGGCAAGGCATGGCCCTCCTCGGCGCCGCCGACGAGATCCTGGACGAAAAGCTCCTTGCCCGCGGCATGCGCCAGCATATCGTCGCGCAGCACGGCGAAATGCTCCGGCGAGATCGGCTTGTTGTTGTCCCACCAGATTTCGCCATCGGTGTTGATATCGCGAACGACGAACTTGTCGCGCGGCGAACGGCCCGTGTGCTGGCCGGTAATAGCCCGAAGTGCGCCTTGAGCGGTCAGTTCGGCTTCGCCCCGGCGGATCGCTTCTTCATAGAGCGCGGCGGCGGAAAAGTTGTAGCGAACGCTGGCTGCGCCGCCCAATCCAACCGTTGCCAGCTCTATTGCCGGGTTATGAACTCCGAACATTTCCATGGCTAGTTCCCTTCACTCAGACTCGTTGCCGTTAAAACTAACCGCGAAAATACGGGCGAAAATTTTAAAAAACAAGATGGAAAACTTTAGAAAATGCAGTGATATCAAACAATTAATCGATTTAAATTTATCACCTTAATTTTAAATCGTTTGAATAGGTCGGGTTTAAAGATTCGCAAGCGCCACCTAAGATTGCCGGCGAATTTTACGACAATCCTCCCCTTTATCTTTGCCACAATTTGTTCCACCTTTATCCTCCATAAGCGCATCCGGTCACTGAGACCGCCTGGGGAGAGCAAATCCGGGAGATTGCGCACTGATGACGGAGACCAACACCATGCCGACAATCGCGCTCGTTGATGACGACCGCAACATCCTCACCTCGGTGTCGATCGCACTGGAGGCCGAAGGATATAAGGTCGAGACGTATACGGACGGTGCTTCGGCGCTCGACGGCCTGCTGGCGCGACCGCCGCAGCTGGCGATCTTCGACATCAAGATGCCGCGCATGGACGGCATGGAACTGCTGCGCCGCCTGCGGCAGAAGTCGGATATTCCCGTCATCTTCCTCACCTCCAAGGATGAGGAGATCGATGAACTCTTCGGCCTGAAGATGGGCGCCGATGATTTCATCACCAAACCTTTTTCGCAGCGTCTGCTGGTGGAGCGTGTGCGCGCCGTCCTGCGCCGCGCCTCAAGCCGCGAAGCCGCCGCCGCCGGCACCGGCCCCAGCGGCGCGCCGAAGACCGGCGCGGTGCAGCAGGCCCGCTCGCTGGAGCGCGGGCAGCTGGTCATGGACCAGGAACGCCATACCTGCACCTGGAAAGGCGAGGCCGTGACGCTGACGGTGACCGAATTCCTGATCCTGCATTCGCTGGCGCAGCGCCCCGGCGTCGTCAAAAGCCGCGACGCGCTGATGGACGCAGCCTATGACGAACAGGTCTATGTCGACGACCGGACCATCGACAGCCACATCAAGCGGCTGCGCAAGAAATTCAAGATGGTCGACACCGACTTTGATATGATTGAAACACTCTACGGAGTGGGATACCGCTTCCGCGAAGCAGCCTGAGCCCCGAGCGGCACAGCGCGCTCCTGCATAATCTCCTAAATCGGCATCGATTTAAGGATCAAATTATGCAGCAGTTCAAAATGTCACAGCGTCCCTTGCGCATCTGAAAAGACGCGCGGCGCTGTTAGAAATGTTGAGGGCTGCGGGCCGGTCCATCCGGCCCCGCCCTTCGAAAGGGCCTGTCATTGGCACAGTTGGTGCAGGAAAGGGATCTGGACGATGCGGAGGGCGTGAGCACCCGTCGCGTCCGAGGCCGCCGTTGGTCGCATCCCTTCACGCTGATCCGCCGCATCTTCGGCAATGCCGTCTTTTCGAGCCTGACGCGGCGCATCCTGTTCTTCAATCTCGTCGCGCTGGTGGTGCTCGTCGGCGGCATCCTCTACCTTAACCAGTTCCGCGAGGGATTGATCGACGCCCGCGCCGAAAGCCTGTTGACCCAGGGCGAAATCATCGCCGGCGCCGTTTCGGCCTCCGCGTCGGTAGATACGAACTCGATTACCATCGATCCGCAGAAGCTGCTCGAGCTGCAGGCCGGCCAGAGCATCACCCCGGTGCCGAACGACGAGGATCTTGAATTCCCGATCGATCCCGAAAAGGTCGCGCCGGTTCTGCGCCGGCTGATCTCTCCGACGCGCACGCGCGCCCGCATCTTCGATGCCGATGCCAACCTGCTGCTCGATTCGCGCCATCTCTATTCGCGCGGCCAGGTGCTGCGCTTCGACCTGCCGCCGGTGGAGGAAGAGAAACAGACCTGGAGCGAGTGGTTCGCCACCCTGTTCAACAAGGCGCTGCAGCCCGGCAATCTGCCGCTCTATAAGGAAGCGCCGGGCGGCGACGGCTCGATCTATCCCGAAGTGATGAACGCGCTCACCGGCGTGCGCGGCGCAGTCGTGCGCACCACCGAAAAAGGTGAGCTCATCGTTTCCGTCGCCGTACCGATCCAGCGCTTCCGCGCCGTGCTCGGCGTGCTGTTGTTGTCGACGCAGGCGGGCGACATCGACAATATCGTCCATGCCGAGCGGCTTGCCATCATGCGCGTCTTCGGCGTGGCGACACTCGTCAACGTGCTGCTTTCGCTGGTGCTGTCGTCGACCATTGCTAATCCGCTGCGCCGTCTTTCGGCAGCGGCCATCCGCGTCCGCCGCGGCGCCAAGACGCGTGAGGAAATTCCCGACTTCTCTGCCCGCCAGGATGAAATCGGCAACCTTTCCATCGCATTGCGCGAGATGACGACGGCGCTCTACGACCGCATCGATGCGATCGAGAGTTTCGCGGCCGATGTCAGCCACGAGCTCAAGAACCCGCTGACCTCGCTGCGCAGCGCCGTCGAAACGCTGCCGCTTGCCAGATCCGACGATTCCAAGAAGCGGCTGATGGACGTCATCCAGCACGATGTCCGCCGCCTCGACCGGCTGATCAGCGATATCTCCGACGCCTCCCGTCTCGACGCCGAACTCGCACGTGTCGATGCCGGCTCCGTCGACATGGAGGTGCTGCTGCGCGACCTCATCGAGGTTTCGCGCCAGGTCAGGAGCACCAAGAAGCAGGTGGAAATCGAATATGCGATCGAACGCAAGCCGAACGTCAAGACCCGCTTCGTCGTCAACGGCCACGATCTACGCATCGGCCAGATCATCGCCAACCTGATCGAGAATGCCCGCTCTTTCGTGCCGGAAAAGGGCGGCAAGATTACCGTGCGGCTGGTGCGGACACGCTCGCGCTGCGTCACCACGATCGAAGACAACGGCCCCGGCATCCAGGCGGAAAATATCGACCGTATCTTCGAGCGCTTCTATACGGACCGGCCGGAGGCGGAAGGCTTCGGCCAGAATTCGGGGCTCGGCCTTTCGATCAGCCGCCAGATCGCCGAAGCGCATGGCGGTTCGCTGAGAGCCGAAAACATCGCCGATGCCGAGAGCGGGCATATACTCGGCGCCCGCTTCATCCTCTCTTTGCCAATCGGCGCCGCAGCATGACCGAGGCAGGTTTCAACGTCCATGCGACGGCGATCGTCGTCGGCAAGACCGGGCTGCTGTTCAGCGGCCCCTCCGGCTGGGGAAAATCGATGCTGGCCTTCACCTGCATGACCGAGGCGCGCCGGCTCGGGCTTTTCACGGCGCTGGTCGCCGACGACCAGGTTCTTCTCTCAAGAGAGGCCGGCGCGGTGATCGCCACGTGCCCGCCGTCGATCACCGGGCTGATCGAACTTCGCGGCACCGGCATCGTTCGTCAGGACCATATTCCCAGGGCGGCCATGCATTATGCCGTGCTTCCGGGCAGCGCCACCGGTGAAGACCGGGTGCCTCCCGAGGGCGAAGTGGTGAGCCTTGCCGCCGGTTTTTCGCTTCCCGCATTGCGGTTGCTCACAGGCGTTTCCTCACCCCTTGCGATCCTGATGGCAAAAGTGCCGGATATCGGGCGCTGAGGCCTTCCGGATTGGTCAATCTGCCTTATATATTCGCATTTTTATCTTGCACTTCGGCTTTTCATAGCCAAGATGTGCCCCCACCGGTGGACGTAATTGCTGCATTGCGATATTGGGGCCACCGTTTGCGTATATGGGAGCAGTAATATCATGATCGGACTTGTGCTTGTCACTCATGGCAAGCTGGCTGAAGAGTTTCGTCATGCTGTCGAGCACGTCGTCGGTCCTCAGAAATTCATCGAGACGGTCTGTATTGGCCCCGAAGACGACATGGACCAGAGACGGCAGGACATTCTGGAAGCCGTTTCCGGTGCCGATGATGGCCACGGCGTCGTCATCCTGACCGACATGTTCGGCGGCACACCGTCCAATCTTGCCATATCAGTCATGAGCAGCGGCCATACCGAGGTCATTGCCGGCGTCAACCTGCCGATGTTGATCAAGCTTGCCGGGGTGCGCGGCGAGAACAACATGGAGAAGGCACTGGTGGAGGCATCCGAAGCCGGGCGGAAATATATCAATGTCGCGAGCCGTGTGCTCAGCGGAAAATAACGGGCATTCATGACATCGCTCTCCCGGGAACTCCTTATCATCAACAAGCGCGGTCTTCATGCGCGCGCTTCCGCCAAATTCGTGCAGATGGTCGAGACCTTCGATGCCGCCATTACCGTTTCCAAGGATGGAATGACGGTCGGCGGAACCTCCATCATGGGCCTGATGATGCTTGCGGCAAGCCCCGGTTCGAGCGTCGTCGTTTCGGCGAGCGGCAGCCAGGCCGAGGAAGCGCTGGAGGCGCTGGACCAGCTGATCCAGAACAGGTTCGGCGAAGAGATGTGAGCTCCGATCGCGTTCATATAAACATATAAAGACTTCTTTATATCCTTATTGCCATCATCGGCGAAGCCTGCTAAACGGCGGACATGCCGTGCGCTTGCACGTGGGTCATCTTCGCGCCTGCGCCAATTTTGAGACGTTTTTCAGCCTGGAGGCCTCTATGAGCACTGAAAAAGATTATGTCGTCGCCGATATCGGGCTTGCGGATTTCGGCCGCAAGGAAATTACGATCGCCGAAACCGAAATGCCGGGGCTGATGTCCTGCCGCACCGAATTCGGCCAGACAAAGCCGCTGAAGGGCGCGCGCATCACCGGCTCGCTGCACATGACTATCCAGACGGCCGTGCTCATCGAAACGCTGGTCGCGCTCGGCGCCGAAGTCCGCTGGGCCTCGTGCAACATCTTCTCGACGCAGGATCATGCCGCTGCCGCGATCGCCGCTTCCGGCGTACCTGTCTTCGCCATCAAGGGCGAATCGCTCGAAGATTACTGGGTCTACACCGACAAGATCTTCCAGTGGGCCGATGGCGGCCTTTCCAACATGATCCTCGATGACGGCGGCGACGCCACCATGTACATCCTGCTTGGCGCCCGCGCAGAAGCCGGCGAGGACGTGCTGTCTCATCCGCATTCCGAGGAAGAGGAAATCCTCTTCGCACAGATCAAGAAGCGCCTTGCCGCTTCGCCTGGCTGGTTCACCAAGCAGCGCGACGCGATCAAGGGCGTCACCGAGGAAACGACGACCGGCGTCAACCGCCTTTACCAGCTCAGCCAGAAGGGCCTGCTGCCCTTCCCGGCGATCAACGTCAACGACTCGGTCACCAAGTCGAAGTTCGACAACAAGTATGGCTGCAAGGAATCGCTGGTCGACGGCATCCGTCGCGGCACCGACGTCATGATGGCCGGCAAGGTTGCCGTCGTCTGCGGATACGGCGACGTCGGCAAGGGTTCTGCCGCTTCGCTCTCCGGCGCCGGCGCCCGCGTCAAGGTGACCGAAGCCGATCCGATCTGCGCATTGCAGGCTGCGATGGACGGTTATGAAGTCGTTCTGCTCGAGGACGTCGTTTCCTCGGCCGATATCTTCATCACCACCACCGGCAACAAGGACGTCATCCGCATCGACCATATGCGGGCGATGAAGGATATGGCGATCGTCGGCAACATCGGTCACTTCGACAACGAGATCGAAGTCGCTGCATTGCGCAATCTCAAGTGGACCAACGTCAAGCCGCAGGTCGACCTGATCGAATTTCCCAAGGGCAACCGCATCATCCTTCTTTCCGAAGGCCGTCTGCTCAACCTCGGCAACGCCACCGGCCATCCGTCCTTCGTGATGTCGGCTTCGTTCACCAACCAGACGCTGGCGCAGATCGAGCTCTTCACCAAGCCCGACCAGTATTCCAACCAGGTCTATATCCTGCCGAAGCATCTCGACGAGAAGGTCGCACGCCTGCATCTCGACAAGCTCGGCGTGAAGCTGACTGAGCTTTCTGAGGAACAGGCTGCCTATATCGGCGTCTCGCCGAAGGGCCCGTTCAAGTCCGACCACTACAGATATTGATTTGATCGTTAATATCCACAAGATGTAGAAGCCGCGGCATTGACAAATGCCGCGGCTTATTTTTTGGACGCTCCCTTCCCGCAGATTCCCTTCCGAAGTATTGTTTTAAGACTTGATTCGTGGCGCCGGACCCTGTCCGACCGCTGCGAAAATGGGATGTCTTGTCGTAATGCGGCACATTGAAGGACGGAGACATACCGCGGATGTCGGAAATAAGAAGCAGCCTGCCCGGTCAGGCGGATGATGGCGTTCGCGCCGATCACCGCCCGCTCATGGCAGGCCGAGGATATAAATCTGCAACGGCACACGAGGCCGCAAAGCAAGAGCACGGACCACTGGCGCGCTTCCTGAAAAGCTGCGCCG
The DNA here is from genome assembly GCF_001679785.1 of Rhizobium leguminosarum. Taxonomy (NCBI): domain Bacteria; kingdom Pseudomonadati; phylum Pseudomonadota; class Alphaproteobacteria; order Hyphomicrobiales; family Rhizobiaceae; genus Rhizobium; species Rhizobium leguminosarum. The sequence goes on along the minus strand of NZ_CP016286.1, from coordinate 4,070,668 downwards.
CCGGCACGGCGCTTGCCGCGCTGGCGCGGCCGGCTCTGGCACAGGCGGAGCAGCAGGCGGCGGCCTCGGCTCACCTCTTCACATCCTCGCAGGTGATCGGTGTTTCCGTCGTCATCGGCGTCATATCGGCAGCGCTTCTGTCGACGCTGTGGCTGGTGCGTCAGCGCGGCAATCTGGAAAACGAGAGCCGGGAAATCCGCTCGGCGCTCTCCGATGCCCAGCAGCGCATTTCGCAATACCAGGCTCTGATCGCCGACAAGAACCGGCGGATCGTCATATGGGACGGCAATGCGCGCCCCGAACTGCTCGGCCAGCTTCCGCCCGAGACCGGCGCGCCGCAGGACGGCGAATTCCTGGCCTTCGGCCTGTGGCTGAAGTCACGTTCGGCTTCCGAGTTGGAAAAGGCGATCGACCGGCTGCGCGACGAGGCGCAGAGCTTCGACATGGTGGTCGAAACCATCCGCGACGAAATCCTGGAGGCGCAGGGCAGGGTTTCCGGCGGGCGCGCGTTCGTCCGTTTCGTGGCGCTCAACAATCTGCGCGCCGAGCTCGCAGAGCTCAGGATCGAGCGCGACCGGCTGATGACCTCGATCTCTGCCTTCCAGACCATGCTGGACGCGATCGATATGCCGGCCTGGCAGCGCGATCCGGTGGGCCGCCTGACCTGGGTCAACCAGGCTTATGGCGAGGCGGTCGAAGCGCGATCGCCGCAGCAGGCGATCAATGAAGGCCGCGAGATGCTGACGACCGTCGCGCGCGAACGCATTCGCGCCACGACGACGCCGGAATCGCCCTTCCACGACAAGATCTCGACGGTCGTGCACGGCAACCGCACATTCTTCGACGTCGTCGACGTCAGGGTTCCCGGCGGCTCGGCCGGCATCGCGATCGATGTATCCGACATAGAGGCAGTGCGCGCCGAGCTGGAACGGACGCTGAAGAGCCATGCCGAAACGCTCGACCATCTGGCCACGCCGGTTGCCATCTTCGACGGCGAGCGCCGGCTGCAGTTCTACAATCAGGCCTTCGTTGCGCTTTGGGAGCTGGATATCGCCTTCCTCGAAGGCCGGCCGGACAATAGCGAGTTGCTCGAGCGGCTGCGCGCAGCCAAGAAGTTGCCGGACCAGCTCAACTGGAAAAGCTGGAAGGACGCCGCGCTTTCCGTCTATCGCGCGCTCGACACGCAAACGGATCTCTGGCACCTGCCCAACGGGCAGACGTTGCGGGTCTTCGCCACCGCTCATCCGCAGGGCGGCGCCACCTGGGTGTTCGAAAATCTGACCGAGCAGGTCGATCTCGAAACGCGCTACAACACGCTGGTCAAGGTGCAGGGCGAAACGATCGACCACCTTTCCGAAGGTGTGGCGGTGTTCGGTCCTGATGGACGCATCCGACTTTCCAACCCGGCCTTCCGTGCGCTCTGGGGGATCACCGAAACCGAAGCCAAGCCCGGCACCCATATCCGTGCGCTGGGCGAGGCCTGCGCCCCGTCCTATGACCGGCCGGACGGTTGGAAGACGTTCGCGGAACTGATCACCAGCTTCGACGACGAACGCCGCTCGGGCCAGGGAACGCTGGAACTCTTCTCCGGCCTCGTGCTCGACTATGCCGTCATCCCGCTGCCGAACGCGCAGACCATGCTGACCTTCGTCAACATGACGGACAGCGTGCGTGCCGAGCGCGCGCTGACCGAGAAGAACGAAGCGTTGCGCAAGGCCGACGAGCTGAAGAACGACTTCGTCCAGCACGTTTCCTATGAACTGCGTTCACCACTGACCAACATCATCGGCTTCACCGATCTCCTGCGCACGCCGGGCGTCGGGCCGCTTACCGAACGGCAGGCCGAATATATCGACCACATCTCGACCTCGTCCTCGGTTCTGTTGACGCTCGTCAACGATATTCTCGACCTTGCGACCGTCGACGCCGGCATCATGCGCCTCAATTATGCGGATATCGATCTCAACGATCTGCTCGACGACGTCTCGATGCAAATCGCCGATCGCCTCCACGAAAGTGGCGTCGCGCTTGAAATCACCGCTCCTGCCTATCTCGGCTCGATCGTCGCCGATCCGCAGCGGCTGAAACAGATCCTTCTGAAGCTTCTGTCCAATGCGGCGAATTTCTCGCCCGAGGGCACGTCGATCTCGCTGGAATGCCATCGCGAAGGCACGGATTTCGTCTTCGCCGTCAGTGATCGCGGCCCCGGCATCTCACCCGACATGATCGCGACCGTCTTCGACCGTTTTGCCACGGGAGCGAAAAGCGGCAAACGCGGCGGCGCCGGCCTCGGCCTCTCGATCGTCGACAGCTTCGTCAGTCTGCATCATGGCGACGTGACGATCGACAGCGAGCCGGGCAAGGGCACGACCGTCGTCTGTCGTATCCCCTCGGTCGATGTACCGCATTCCGCCGCCGCCGAATGACGACCAGCGATGCAATCTCGCTTTTCCTGAAAGACGAGGCGGCCACCATCCGCCTCGGCGAAGACTTGGCGCTGGCCCTGAAGGCCGGCGATTGCCTTGCCCTTTCCGGCGATCTCGGCGCGGGGAAATCCTCGCTCGCCCGGGCGATCCTGCGCGCCATGGCCGATGACGAGGGGCTTGAGGTCCCGAGCCCGACCTTCACGCTGGTGCAATCCTACGATCTGCGCATCGCCGTTTCGCATTTCGATCTCTACCGGCTCGGTGATCCGGCCGAACTGACCGAGCTTGGCTTCGACGAGGCCCTGCAGAACGGTATCTGTCTCGTCGAATGGCCTGAGATGGCGCAGAGCGAACTGCCCGCGCAGCGCATCGCGCTGACGCTGGCGCATGAAGGCAGCGGCCGCCGGGTAATAATCGAAGCCGCTGGCGCCCAAAATACACGCATCCGCCGCGTCCTGGCGATCCGCGATTTCCTCGATACCGCCGGTTACCCCGCAGCGAAACGCCGATTCCTGACCGGTGATGCCTCGCTGCGCGCCTATGAGGCGATCTATCCGCAAGCCGGGAACCAACGCGTCATCCTGATGGACTGGCCGCCGCTTGCTGAAGGCCCGCCGGTTCTCGACGGCAAACCCTATCCCAAAGTCGCGCATCTTGCCGAAAACGCTTATCCCTTCGTGGCGATCGCCGATACGCTGCGCAAGGACGGTTTTGCGGCGCCCGAAGTCTACAAGGTGGATTATAACAAGGGTATCCTGCTGATCGAAGATCTCGGCAGCGAAGGCGTGCTGGATGCCTACGGACAGCCGGTTATCGAACGCTATCGCGAAAGCGTTGCCTTCCTGGCCAGGCTGCACGCCCTGAAATTTCCGCAGGACATCCCCGTTGGAAAGGGCCATATCCACCATATTCCTGATTTCGACCGCACGGCGATGAAGATGGAGGTGCGGCTGGTGCTCGACTGGCACCTGCCCTGGAAGCGTCAGGGCGCACCCGCAACGGAAGCCGAACGGGCGGAATATCTGGCGATCTGGGACGCGCTCATCGACGAGCTCGCAACGGCCGAGAAGAACCTGCTGCTGCGCGACTTCCATTCGCCGAACATCATCTGGCGCGAACATGAAAGCGGTATTCGTAAGATCGGCCTCATCGATTTCCAGGACGCGATGATCGGCCCCACTGCCTATGACCTTGCCTCAATCGTCCAGGATGCGCGCGTAACGATCGAGCCGGACCTCTTCCGGCAGCTGATGGATGATTATCTGACGCTTCGCCGCGCGCAGGGCGGTTTCGACGAAGCCGGATTTATGAAGGCCTGGGCGATCATGTCTGCCCAGCGCAACTGCAAGCTTGCTGGCCTCTGGGTGCGCCTCTTGCAGCGCGACGGCAAGCCGGGCTATCTGAAACATATGTCGCGCACGCTTTCCTATCTGAACGTCGCGCTCGAGCATGAAACGCTTGCCCCCTTGCGCGATTGGTGCGCAAGGGCTGGAATAGGCCAGAGCGAATCATAAGTTCCGGATCAGAATGACCATCAGACAAGCCATGGTACTGGCCGCGGGTCTCGGAACCCGCATGCGCCCGATCACCGACAAGATCCCAAAGCCGCTGGTGAAGATCGACGGCAAGCCGATGATCGACTACGCGTTGGATTCGCTGGTGGCGGCCGGCATAAAACGCGCCGTTGTCAACGTTCACCATCACGCCGACCAGATGCTCGAACATCTCGGGAATTATCACGGCCTCGACATCGCCATATCGGACGAGCGGGACGCACTGATGAATTCCGGCGGCGGCCTGGCTAAGGGGCTGAGGCTGCTTAGCCGCGACAATATCTTCGTCATGAATGCCGATCTCTTCTGGATCGGCGAACAGCCGGGGCGGCCGACGAACCTGGAACGCTTAGCCGGATTCTTCGATGCCGAACGCATGGATATGGCGCTGCTTTGCGTTGGGATCGAGCATACGACGGGTCACAATGGCAAGAACGACTTCAGTCTCGCGGCCGATGGCCGGCTGACGCGTTATCGAGACAATCCTTCCAACCCCGTCGTCTATGCCGGCGCGATCGCCATGAACCCGTCGCTGTTCGACGATGCACCGAAGGATGCCTTCAACCTCAATATCTATTTCGACAAGGCGATCGCGCGTGGACGGCTTTTCGGCATGGTGCTCGAAGGCCATTGGCTGACGGTCGGCACGCCCGAGGCGATCGGCGAGGCGGAGGAAACGATCCGGCGATTGCGGACGTTTGCGTAAGCCATGGCGGAGCGGCACCAGCCACGCATCTTGACGATCCCGGCGGGACTCTCCTTCCTGAAAACGCTGGCGACCACACTTTGCGACGGCCGATTGACGTCGATTTTCCGGCACGACGCCGATGATCCGCTATCGCTTGCAAAAGTAACGATCTACCTGCCGACCCGGCGCGCCGTGCGTGTGCTGCGGTCCGAATTCGTCGACCTGCTCGGCGGCCGCTCGGCGATCCTCCCCGTCATCCGCCCGCTCGGTGAAACCGATGACGATAGCGGCTATTTCGACGAGGCGCTGCCGGCAACGATCGATCTCGCTCAGCCGCTGTCGAATACCGCCCGTCTGCTGGAGCTTGCGCGTCTGATCCTCGCCTGGCGAAACAAGCTGCCGGAGATCGTTCGCCACATTCACTCGGACTCGCCGCTCGTCGCGCCGGCAAGCCCGGCCGATGCGATCTGGCTCGCCCGCAATCTTGCCGAACTGATCGATTCCATCGAAACCGAAGATCTCGACTGGTCGGAACTGTCGAAACTCGATACCGGCGATTATGCCGCCTGGTGGCAGCTGACGGTGGAGTTCCTGCAGATCGCCAGCGCATTCTGGCCGGAACGGCTGTCCGAACTCGGCAAATCCTCGCCGGCGCGGCACAGAAACGCCATTCTCCGGGCCGAAGCAAGCCGGCTTTCGGCAACGAAACCCGCCGGGCCGATCATCATCGCCGGTTCGACGGGTTCCGTTCCCGCCACCGCCGATCTCATTACCGCCGTCGCCCATCTGCCGGAAGGCGTAATCGTGCTTCCGGGTCTGGATCTCTCCATGCCCGAAAGGCACTGGCAGATGGTCGCGCCGGAACCGGCGCCAGGCCAACATGCCAATCCGGCAAGCCGGAGCCATCCGCAATATGGTCTGTCGTCGCTGCTCAAGCGGCTGAAGCTGACGCGGGCCGACGTCACGCTGCTCGACAGACCGGAGGCCGATCTTGAGCGGCGTGCCGAAATCCTGTCGCGGGCCCTTGCCCCGGCGGAGGCGACCAGCGACTGGGGAGCTTGGAAAAACGACCTACCCGCAGGCGCACTGTCTTCGGCCATCTCTGACATCTCGCTGATTGAAGCCGCCAATGAGCGCGAGGAAGCAACCGCAATTGCCATCGCGCTCCGGCTGGCGCTGGAAAGACCGGGACAGGACAGCGAGAGCCGGGCAGCACTCATCACTCCGGACCGCAATCTCGCGCGGCGGGTGATGGCCGAGCTTTCCCGCTTCGGCATCCTCGCCGACGATTCGGCGGGCACACCACTTTCGGCCATGCCGCAGGGCACCTTGCTGCAATTGCTGCTGGAGGCAGCGCTGCGGCCCCGCGATCCGGTGGCGATCGTCTCGCTGCTCAAACATCCGCTTGCCCGCTTCGGCCTGGAGCGCGGTGCGTTGATTTCCGCTACCGAAGCGCTCGAGCTGCTGGCACTGCGCGGCGGCGTGGCAGAGGTGGATATCAGTACGCTGGAACCGCTACTCACGCACCAACTTGCCGAACAGGCGCTGGACAGGCACGCGCCGCAATGGCGAAAAGCGCTTTCCCGTGAGGCCGCCGACGCCGCATACGACCTTGCCCGGCGGGTCACACAAGCGACCGCGCCTCTGGCTTCAGCGTTGATGCGGGAGCGGCCGGAAGATCGTGGAAGAACAGCGCGCTTCACATTGTCCGAATGGGCGGAGCGCACCGGCCGTTCGCTTGAAGCGGTCGCGGTCGATCCGCAAGGCAATCTCGCCGATCTCTGGTCGAACGAAGCGGGAGATGCCCTCGCCGCCCTGCTCGGTGAAGTGATCGACACGGACGGCCAGATGGAGGCCGACGGACCGCAATGGATCGACATCATGGCAGCACTCGCCGCCGGTCATGCGGTGAAACCACGGGCGCTCAGCCATCCGAGGCTTTTCATCTTCGGCACGCTGGAAGCCCGCCTGCAGGGCGTCGATACGCTGATCCTCGGCGGCCTGAACGAAGGCACCTGGCCGGGACAGACCGCCAACAATCCCTTCATTCCGCGAATGATGAAGACGGAAATCGGCCTCGAGCCGCCGGAGCGGCGCATCGGCCAGCTGGCACATGATTTCGAGATGGCAAACGGCACACGCCATCTGATCTATTCGCGCGCGCTGCGCCAGGGCTCGACGCCGACCGTTGCCTCGCGTTGGCTGCAGCGGCTGCTGGCGCTCGGCGGAGAGGCGCTCGAAAAGGAATTGAGGGGTCGCGGCAACCGGTTTCTCCAATGGGCCGCTCTCATCGATCGGGGCGAGGTCCAAGCGCCGGCGCAACGCCCCTCGCCGAAACCGCCACTGGCGCTGCAGCCAAAATCCTATTCCTTCAGCGAAGTCGGCCGCCTGCGCCGAGATCCCTATGCCATCTATGCCCGCCGTGTCCTGCGGCTCGACCCCGTCGACCCGTTCAATCGCGATCCTGGGGCGGCCGAACGCGGGACGCTCTACCACAAGATCATCGACCGGTTCATCCGCGAAACCCATATCGCCGGCACGCCGGATGCGGCAGCAGCGATGGAGCACGTCCTTTCCGAGCTTTTCGACATGGAAAAGTTGCCGCCGCATATCGATGCCGTGTGGCGGCCGCGCTTTCGCGCGGTGGCCCTCGCCTTCCTCGAATGGGAGGCTGGACGGCGGCATGGCATCCTGAAAACGTTGACGGAGGTACGGGGCGGTATGGAGCTGGAGCCGATCAATATCCGGCTCACCGGCGTCGCAGACCGGATCGACGTCACAGGACCAAACTCGGCCGATATCATCGACTACAAGACGGGCTACAATCCCTCACCGGCGCAGGCGCGCGTGCTTCTCGATCCGCAGCTTGCGCTCGAAGCGGCGGCCCTGAGTGCCGGCGCCTTTCGCGATGCCGGCAGCCTCTTGCCGCAGGATCTTCTCTATGTGCGTCTGCGTCCGGGAAGCCGCTTTCAAGTCGATACCGTCAACAACGAGAGCTCGGCGCGCAGCGACAAGGCGAAATCGGCGATGGATCTCGCAGCCGAATCGATCGACCAGCTGGTCAAATTCGTGGGCTTGCTGCAATCCAGCGAAAGAGGCTTTACCTCGCGGCTGATCCCGGCCCTGCAGTTCGATTTCGGCGGCGACTACGATCATCTTGCCCGCGTCTCCGAATGGTCGACGGCCGAAACCGAAGAGGGCGGCGATGAGTGATGTGACCGCCCTTCCCAACGACGACGATCCGGGCGCCTGGATCGGCTGGACGACGATCCAGCAGGCGATTGCCTCCGATCCGCTGCGATCGGCCTGGGTCTCGGCCAATGCCGGTTCCGGCAAGACGCATGTGCTGACACAGCGCGTCATCCGGCTGCTGCTATCAGGCGCGCGGCCTTCCGCCATTTTATGCCTCACCTATACCAAGGCTGCGGCGTCGGAAATGTCGAACCGCGTCTTCGAACGGCTGGCGGAATGGGTGGTGCTTGACGATGAAGACCTCGGCCGTCGCATCACACAGATCGAAGGCATGGCTCCCGACGGACTGAAGCTTGCCGAGGCTCGCAGGCTGTTTGCCAAGGCGCTGGAGACGCCCGGCGGACTGAAGATCCAGACGATCCATGCCTTTTGCGAGGCGCTGCTGCATCAGTTCCCGCTGGAAGCCAACGTTGCCGGGCATTTCTCGGTTCTCGACGATCGCGCGGCGGTGGCGTTGCTTTCCGATGCGCGCCGGGCGCTGCTGACGGCAACGGCGCCTGACGAAGACGGCGCCCTTGCCGAGGCATTCGCCTACGTGCTCAATCTCGGCGACGAATCCGGACTGGAGAACCTGCTCGGCGACATCGTCGCCAACCGCAATGCCATTCGTCGTTTCACCGCGACGGCCGAACAGCAGGGCGGCGTGGACAAGGTTCTGCGCAAAAGGCTCGGCCTTGCCGTCGGCGACACGGAAGACAGGATCGCGGCGCAATATTGGCCTTTGCCGGAGCTTTCGGGCAGCACACTGGAGCTCTATCTCTCGCTTGCCGACCAGAAGGGCGGCACGAAGGCGCAGGAAGTTGCTTACGGCCTCAGGCTCGCCGGGCGGGAGCGCGATGACGCAAGGCGTGCGCAATTTCTCGAGAAGATCTTTCTGACCGTGAAGGGCGAGCCCAAGGCGGACTCGCAATTTCTCGTCAAGTCCATGCTTGCCGAGGCACCGCGTCTGGCGGAGGCCATCGCCATTGCCCGCGCGCATGTCGCAGCAAGCCGCGACCGGCTGAAGCTGATGCGGATGTACGGCGCTACGCATGCAGCGCTCGTGCTCGCCGATCGGCTGAATCACGACTATGAGGAGTTGAAGAAGCAGCGCAGCCAGCTCGATTTCGAGGACCTGATCACCCGCACTGCCGACCTCCTGACGAAAAGTGGGGTCGGCCCCTGGATCCACTACAAGCTCGATCGGGGCATCGATCATATCCTCGTCGACGAGGCGCAGGATACCAGCCCGATCCAGTGGAGCGTCATCCAGTCGCTCGCCGAAGATTTCTTCTCCGGCGAAAGCGCCCGGCCGATCGTGCGCACGCTGTTTGCCGTCGGCGACGAAAAGCAGTCGATCTATTCCTTCCAGGGCGCGCGGCCCGAGCGTTTTTCCGAGGAGAGCGACCGGACGCGGCGGCGCGTTTCCGATAGCGGGCAGAGTTTTTCCTCCGTGCGGCTGCCACTGTCGTTCCGCTCGACCTCAGACGTGCTCGAGGCGGTCGACCACATTTTCAAGACACCTGAGAATGCGCGCGGCCTCAGCGCGCTCGGCGAACCGGTCGTGCATCGTTCCAGCCGCATCGGACATCCCGGCGCCGTCGATCTCTGGGAGATGGTTGCGCCGGAAGCGGTGGTGAAGGAGGAGGACTGGACGGCGCCCTTCGATGCGACCCCGGAAAGCGCGCCGGCAGCGATCCTCGCGCGGCGGATCGCCCATTCGATCGGCACGCTTGTTGGCCGCGAAACGATCGTCGACAAAGGCAAGGAGCGCCTGATCGAGGCGGGCGACATCCTGGTGCTGGTGCGCAAGCGCGACGCCTTCGTCAATGCGTTGACACGCGCGTTGAAGCGCCGCGGCGATATTCCCGTCGCCGGTGCGGACAGGCTGGTGCTGACCAGCCATATCGCCGTGCAGGATCTGCTGGCGCTCGGCCGTTTCCTGCTTCTGCCGGAAGACGACCTTTCGCTCGCCGCCGTGCTGAAGAGCCCGCTTTTCGATCTCTCCGAGGACGACATCTTTGCGGTCGCCGCGTTGCGCGGCGACAATCAGAGCGTCTGGAGCCATCTCAAAAGCTTCGCCACCGACGGCACCGAGCGTTTCCGCGCTGCCGTCGAGAGGCTGGAGCTGTTTCTCCGGCAGTCCAGGAGCCTGTCGGTCCATGATTTCTATGCGCGTGTGCTGGGCAGCTATGGCGGGCGGCGGCAATTCCTTGCCCGTCTCGGCACCGAGGTCAGCGATATTCTCGACGAATTCCTGACCTTCACGCTCGACCACGAGAACTCCGGCCTTCCCGGGCTGCAATCCTTCATCTCGACGCTGGAGCTCGAAGCCCCCGTGATGAAGCGCGAGCAGGACAAGGGGCGCAACGAGGTGCGGATCATGACGGTGCATGCCTCCAAGGGTCTTGAAGCACCGATCGTTTTCCTTGTCGACGGCGGTTCGAAGGCCTTCACCCATACCCATCTGCCGAAGCTTCGCCTGATCGAGACCGGCCCCGACGAGCCGCCGATGCCCGTCTGGGTTCCTGTCTCCGATCTGGCCAATTCGCTGACCCAGGACGATGCCACACGTATCCAGATGCTGGCGGAAGAGGAATACCGCCGGTTGCTCTATGTCGCTATGACGCGCGCCGCCGACCGGCTGGTCGTCTGCGGCTATCGTGGCGTGCGTGTGAATAACGACACCTGGCATATGATGATTTCGACGGCACTGCGCGACGACCATCCGCATGTGGAGGCGACCACATTCTCCGGTCCCGATGGGGAATGGCCGGGCGTCGAATGGCGCGTGCCGCGGGTGGAACGACGCTTCGAGCGTATCGATAGCACCGAAGAGCGCGGCAGCGAGGAGACCTTGCCCGACGGTCTGTTGCGGCCACTGCCGCCGCAGGCTGAGCTGCCCCGGCCGCTCAGTCCTTCCGGCGCCGGGACGATCATCGATGAAGACGAGGGCGGTCTGCTGGTTGTCTCGCCGCTGTTCGGCGAAAAGGAGCGCAGCGATCGTTCGCTGGAAAAGGGCAGGCTGATCCATCGCATGCTGCAGGTGCTTCCCGAAATTCCACTTGGCGAACGGCCTGACGCGGCGAGCCGTTATGCCGACAGGGCGGCTCGATTCTGGCCGGAAGCCGAACGGCGCAAGCTTGTCGATTCGGTTCTGAAACTATTGGACGAGGAAGGCCTGCAGGCTGTTCTCGGTGCGCAGGCCCAGCCCGAAGTCTCGATCATGGGAACATTGACGCTCGAAGACCGGCGCTATGCCGTCTCCGGCCGTATCGACCGGCTTGCCGTTCTTGCCGATCGTGTCGTCATTCTCGACTACAAGACCAATCGGGTACCGCCGGCAACTGAAGAAGCCATCCCCTTCGCGCACCGGGCACAGCTGGCGATCTATCGCGAGATCCTCGCGCCGCTCTATCCTGATAAGCGTATCGATTGCATGCTTGTCTATACCGAGAACGCTTCGCTCTACACGCTGAGCGAAAAGACGCTCGGTTTGGCGCTTGCAGCGGTCAAGACAAAGTGAAATACCGGACATTGAAAGTTCGGCACCGCACCATCACATGTGGTTCAACACCCAATTCCGTTAAAGGAGCAGCCCATGGCTACCGTGAAAGTCGATATCAATAACTTCCAGTCGGAAGTTCTGGAATCCGCAGAACCCGTCGTCGTCGATTTCTGGGCCGAATGGTGCGGCCCGTGCAAGATGATTGCTCCGAGCCTCGAAGAAATCGCCGTCGAGATGGAAGGCAAGGTCAAGGTCGCCAAGCTGAATATCGATGAGAACCCGGAACTCGCTGCACAGTTCGGTGTGCGCTCCATTCCGACCCTTGCAATCTTCAAGGGCGGCGAAGTTGCCGATATCTCGGTCGGCGCAAAGCCGAAGACGGCTCTTTCGAACTGGATTTCGAGCGCTGCCTGATTAATATCGACGAATTTATATCACATTGACGAAAAAGCCCGGCTCGACCGGGCTTTTTTCATTTCGCAGCCTTCATTTTGGGGGCGTGTCGTTGTCGGCAAGCACGTCGCCGACAAGATAGAGAGAGCCGCCGACCAGGATGCGCGGCGGCAATGCCTCCGGATCGGCGACGGCTTTTATCGCTTCCAGCGCATCGCCGACCGTCGACATCGGTTCGGCAACCAAACCGGCATCATAAGCGGCATGCGACAATATTACCGGGTCGATCATCGCTTCGCTGCCGCGGATCGGCACGCAGAAAACCTTTTCGACCAAGCCGGTAAAGGCCTTGAAATAACCGACCGGATCCTTGGTGTTGATCATGCCGATAATTAGAAAAAGCGGCCGCGACTGGCGCTCCTCGAAAGTGGCCATGGCTTCGGCGATCACTTCGCCGGCACCCGGATTATGCCCGCCATCGATCCAGATCTCGGCGCCGGCGGGCGCATGCGACAGCAGCCGGCCCTCGCTCAGGCGCTGCAGCCGGCCCGGCCATTCGACCGAACTCATTGCCTTTTCCATCATCGTCTCGGTGACGGTGAAACCCGCCGCCTTGACGGCACGAATGGCGGCGGCGGCATTGGCATATTGATGGCGGCCGGGAAGACGCGGCAGCGGCAGGTCGGCAAGCCCGAACTCATCCTGGTAGACGAGCCGGCCATATTCCTCATGCGCCATGAAATCCTGCCCGAAGACGGCGCTCGGGCAATGCAGCCTCTCAGCGGTCGACATCAGCACGTCGAGCGCTGCGTCATATTCCTGATGACCGATGATAACGGGAAATCCCGGTTTCATGATGCCGGCCTTTTCGGCCGCGATCAGCTCGACCCTGTCGCCGAGATAGGGCTGGTGATCCAGCGAAATCGGCATGATCACCGAAACGGCCGGATCGGAAATGACATTGGTGGCGTCGAACCTGCCGCCGAGACCGACTTCGATGATCGCGGCATCGGCCGGATGTTCGGAAAACAGGATGAAGGTGACCGCCGTCAGGATTTCGAAGACGGTGATGTGCTGTCCTGCATTGGCATCGGCCACGCGACGCACGGCCCCGGCAAAGACGGCGTCGTCGACAAGCTGTCCGCGTCCGCCCTTGACGCCAATGCGATAACGCTCGTGCCAATTGACGAGATGCGGGGAGGTGTGCACGTGAGCGCTGTAGCCGCCGGCTTCGAGCAAAGCGCGGCAGAAGGCGGTGACCGACCCCTTGCCATTGGTGCCGGCGACATGGATCACCGGCGGCAGTTTCCTGTGCGGATTGCCGAGTTGATCGAGAAGACGGGTGATGCGATCGAGAGACAGATCAAAGCCCTTGGGATGCAATCCCATGAGCTTGTCGATCTCCTGTGCTGCCTCGCTCACCGCGGTTTGGCCTCTGGGTATCAATTCGGCACCCCGCCTGCTTGTCGGTTATCAGGCGCTCGCCGCCAGGGCAATCGCGCCGCCATTCATGTCGTTCGCCGCCGAAACCGGCTTCTTCGTCAGGATCTTCAGGAGACGCGCCAGCGTTTCCGGAATATCGTGTCGCTTGACGACCATATCGACCATACCATGCTCCAGCAGATATTCGGCGGTCTGGAAGCCTTCGGGCAGTTTTTCACGCAACGTCTGCTCGATCACGCGCTTGCCGGCAAAGCCGATTTCGGCGCCGGGCTCGGCCAGATGAATATCGCCAAGCATGGCATAGGAGGCCGTGACGCCACCCGTCGTCGGGTTGGTCAGCACGACGATATAGGGCTGGCCGGATTCTTTCAGCATGTCGACGGCAACCGTCGTGCGCGGCAGCTGCATCAGCGACAGGATGCCTTCCTGCATGCGCGCACCGCCGGAAGCGGGGAACATCACCAGCGGGCACTTTTCAGACGTCGCGCGCTCGAAAGCCTTGACGATCGCCTCGCCGGCGGCCATGCCGAGCGAACCGCCGATAAAGTTGAATTCGTGCACGACGGCCACGAGTTTCAGTCCCTGCACCTTTCCGACACCGGCGAGGATCGTATCCTCCTGTTCGGTCTTCAGGCGGCTGTCGCGCAGGCGATCGCTATATTTCTTCGAATCGCGAAACTTCAGCGGATCCTGCGCGACCTTCGGCTGCGGCAGCGATTCGAACTCGCCATTATCGAAAAGATCGGTCAGGCGCGCCTTGGCCGGCATCTTCATGTGATAACCGGACGCCGGAATGACCCATTTGTTGCCTTCCAGGTCCTTGTGGAAGACCATCTCGCCCGTTTCCGGGCACTTGATCCAGAGGTTCTCCGGCACTTCGCGACGGCCCAGCATGGAATTGATCCGCGGGCGAACGTAGTTGGTGATCCAGTTCAACTCGAATACTCCTGATAGTCTAAAGCGCGCCTTGATCTTTCAGATTCGCTGCCACGCTTTAGGTCCTAGTTTCCCGCATGCCGTTGCCGCAAACTGCTGCACACTTTTGCGCCACATGCTTTATTGCCAATGTGGGCAAACTATTCGGCAGCAACAAGGCGCGCCGAACGTGTTCCCGTGGAAAGGCCGCGCACCAGCGTGGCAACGGCCTGAACCGTGTCCGCCGTTGCCTTTCCGTCATGCGTCAAGCTCGTCGCAACCTGATTGACGATCGCGGTGCCGACGACGACGCCGTCGGCCGAACCGCCGATGACCTTTGCATGTTCCGCCGTCTTGACGCCGAAGCCGACGCAGACGGGCAGCTTGGTATGCTGCTTGATGCGCTCGACCGCGCCCGAAACCAGCGACGGATCGGGCAGCGCCGAACCGGTGATGCCGTTCATCGAGACGTAGTAGACGAAGCCTGAAGTGTTCTTCAGGACCTTCGGCAGGCGCTTCTCATCGGTCGTCGGCGTCGCCAGGCGGATGAAATTGATGCCTTTGCGGATCGCCGGAATGCAGAGCTCGTCATCCATCTCGGGCGGCAGGTCGACGACGATCAGGCCGTCGATACCGGCGGCGAGCGCGTCGTCGAGGAATTTTTCGACGCCGTAAATATAGATCGGGTTGTAGTAACCCATCATCACGATCGGCGTCGCATCATTGGTCTTGCGGAAATCGGCCGCCAGCTGCAGCGTCTTCTTCAGCGTCTGGCCGCCTTTCAGCGCCCGCTGACCGGCCAGCTGGATCGCCGGGCCGTCGGCCATCGGATCGGAAAAGGGCATGCCGAGCTCGATGATGTCGGAGCCTGCCTCCGGCAGCGCCTTCATGATGCCGAGCGAGGTGTCGTAATCGGGATCGCCGCCCATGAAATAGGTCACAAGCGCCGGACGGCCCTCGGCCTTCAGCTCGGCAAAGCGTTTGTCCATGCGTGCGGTCATCTCTTACAGTCCCATTCCCAGAATCTTGCCGACGGTGAAGATATCCTTGTCGCCGCGGCCGGAGAGGTTCATCAGGATGATCTCGTCCTTGCCCATCGTCGGTGCGCGTTTGATCACCTCGGCAATCGCATGCGAAGGCTCGAGCGCCGGGATGATGCCTTCGAGGCGGGTCAGGGTCTGGAAAGCCTCGAGCGCTTCGTGATCCATGATCGGCACATAGTCGACGCGGCCGGTATCGTTCAGCCAGGAATGTTCGGGGCCGATGCCGGGATAATCGAGGCCGGCCGAAATCGAATGGCCTTCCTTGATCTGACCGTCACCGTCCTGCAGCAGGTAGGTGCGGTTGCCGTGCAGCACGCCCGGCGAACCGGCGGTGATCGAGGCGCAATGTTTGTCGCCCTGCAGACCCTTGCCGCCAGCTTCGACGCCGACGATCTTGACAGAGGGATCATCCAGGAAAGGATGGAAAATGCCGATGGCGTTCGAGCCGCCGCCGACGGCAGCGATGACCAGATCCGGAAGACGGCCTTCGGCTGCCAGCATCTGCTCTTTCGCTTCGATGCCGATCACCGACTGGAAATCGCGGACCATCTCCGGATAGGGATGCGGACCGGCTGCCGTTCCGATCAGGTAATAGGTATCCTCGACATTGGTGACCCAGTCGCGAAGCGCCTCGTTCATGGCGTCCTTCAGCGTGCCGCTGCCTGCCGTGACCGGCTTGACTTCCGCGCCGAGCAGCTTCATGCGGAAAACGTTCGGGGCCTGACGCTCGACGTCGGTGGCGCCCATATAGACGACACAGGGAAGGCCAAAGCGGGCTGCAACGGTCGCGGAGGCGACGCCGTGCTGGCCGGCACCGGTTTCGGCAATGATGCGGGTCTTGCCCATGCGCTTGGCGAGCAGGATCTGGCCGATGCAGTTGTTGATCTTGTGCGAGCCGGTATGGTTCAGCTCCTCGCGCTTGAAATAGATCTTTGCGCCGCCGAGTTCGGCCGTCAGTCGCTCGGCGAAATAGAGCGGGCTCGGGCGGCCGATATAATGCGCGCCGAGATGCTTCAATTCGGCCTGGAATGCAGGATCGTTCTTTGCCCTGTTCCACTCGTCCTGCAGATCAAGGATCAGCGGCATCAGCGTTTCGGCGACGAAACGACCGCCATAAATGCCGAAACGGCCATCTTCATCGGGGCCGGAACGGAAGGAATTCGGTTTAGGCGTCTCGTTCACTCTCAACTCCCTGAGGCCATCATCGGCGCATTCGCCTTTTCGACCGCGTCAAAAAATTCATCGATCTTCGCGACGCTTTTCACGCCAG
Organism: Rhizobium leguminosarum; assembly: GCF_001679785.1. Lineage (NCBI taxonomy): Bacteria > Pseudomonadati > Pseudomonadota > Alphaproteobacteria > Hyphomicrobiales > Rhizobiaceae > Rhizobium > Rhizobium leguminosarum. The sequence continues at coordinate 4,054,198 of NZ_CP016286.1, read as the reverse complement.
GCGCAGTTTCGACTCCCGAGGAGACGTCGATACCCGGTGCCTTGGTGACGAAAAGCGCCTCGGCGACATTGTCCTTGTTCAGCCCGCCGGAAAGCATGTAGTCGACGCTGCCGTCAAGCCAGCTGAGAAGGCCCCAATCGAAGGAAACACCATTGCCGCCAGGCAGTTCCGAACCCTTCGGCGCTTTGGCGTCGAAGAGGAAACGGTCGGCGATACCTATATAGGCCTCGACGCGCTTCAGGTCGTCTGCCGTGCGCACCGAAAAGGCCTTCATCACCGGCAGACCATAGACCGCCTTTATGGTCAGCACATGTTCGGGGCTCTCGTTACCATGAAGCTGGAGCATATCCGGCTTCAACAACGATACGATCTCGTCGAGTTCGTCATTGGTCGGATCGACGACGACGGCGACGATCTTCGCCTTGCCGCGCGCAGGTTCGGCCAGTTTTGCCGCCAGGTCCGGCTCAATATAGCGCGGGCTCTTTTCGAAGAAGATAAAACCGATATGGGTCGCGCCGCGTTTCAGCGCGCGATCGACAGCGTCAGGCGTCTTCAAGCCACAGATTTTGATATCCGGTTTCATGGCAGCGAAGTGACACGAAATGCGGAAAGAGTCGAGCCAATTTGCGACGGACGCTGAATTTAGCGCGGCTCTCGGCTGGAGCGCCGCGCGTCCAAAGGACGCTCTAACACTTTAAATCTGCGCATGATCCTTTCCGAAAAACCGATTCCGATTTTCGGGGTTTATGCGCTAGTCGAAATCGATGGCATGCAACTGGCTGCCATGCCGCTTGAGCCAGGATTTCGCCTCGTCCACGCCGGGGCAAAGTTTGCCACAGAGGGCCCAGAAGTGCGGGCCGTGATTCATTTCCTTGAGGTGGGCGACCTCATGGGCGGCGAGATAATCGATCACCGACGGCGGCGCCATGACGATACGCCACGAAAAGCTCAGATTTCCTTCAGACGAACAGGAGCCCCAGCGGCTACGGGTATCCTTCATCGAGATCGAACGGATCGGCGCCCGGATCGTTGCGGCATGCATCGTCGCCAGTCTTGCGAGATCGGCGCGCGCCTCCTTCTTGAGAAAGGCCGCAATGCGCCGTCCGACATGTTCCGGCATGCCGCTGACGCGCAACACCGGGATGCCGTCTATGGAAACCACCTCCGTCAGCCCGCGCAAGCTGCCGCTATGCTGGATGCGGTGAGAAACGCCGCGAAGGAGGATTTCGCCGCCATCACGCAGGCCGGTATCGGTCGAAAACTTGGCAAGCTTGGTAAGCAGCCAGCCCTGGTGACGATCGAGGAAGGCATTGACCTCACGCGTCGCAAGGCCTTTCGGCACCGTCATCTTCAAGGCGCGGCCACCCGGTTCGATACGCAGCGTGATGCGTGTCGCCCGGTCATGCTGCTTGATCGTCAGCGGCATGAGCCGGCCGGCGACATCGAGCGTCCGCATTTCGGGCGGAGCCGGCTTTCGCGCCTTCGACCTTGTTTTCAGAAGCGAGAACATGCGTGTTTTCTATACGATTCGCCGGCAAATCTAAATGATCGCCGGAAGGGCAGACATGGAAAAACCGGCATCGAGAGATGCCGGTCATCAATTCATCGTTCAGGCGTTTACGGCGTCTGATATTCAGCCACCGGGCCGTTGTCATCGCGCTTGGCGTTCCTGCGGTCGCGCATGAAGCGGTCGAACTCTTCCTGATCCTTGGCGCGGCGGAGCTCGCGCAGATAGGAGTCGAATTCCTCGCGCATTTCGTCAAGCTTGCGGCGCTCTTCCTCCATCCGGTCGAGTTCGGCCTTGCGCCAGTCGTCAAAGGCGACGTTGCCGGTCGAAAAATGCGGGCGGTGACGGCCATGCGGTCGGCGGCAGGAGGCAAAGAAGCCATCGGTCGCCTGGTTGACGTCACGCTTGAAGCCGCGCAGACGGTCGCCGAAGATGATGTAGGCAAGCATGGCAAGACCCAGAGGCCAGAAAACCATGAAGCCGAGAATCATCAGGGCAATGGTAGCCGGAGTCCAATCCGGTCGAAGCAATGCTGACTGGTTCATCGTGCGGGTATCCCTCGCTTTCCGCGCCCGGCAGAATACCGAACGCTGAAATCGATGTGGTTACCGCAATAACCGCCTTCAAGACGATTGCCCGCGAAATCGGACAAGGCCTTGAATCCGTTTTGCTAATTCAGCTACCTCTGATTCAGCCCGTGCGGCCGCCCTTGATGACACGCGGGATTGGAGGCTTGATGGCGGAACGGGAATGCTGGCGGACGAAATTGATGATGCGCGGCGCGATCTCGCGGCGGAAACGTGAGCCGTTGAAAACACCATAATGGCCGACATCCGGCTGAAGATAATGCATGCGCATATCTTCGGGAATGTTCACGCAGATGGTCTGCGCCGCCATTGTCTGGCCAACCCCGGAGATATCGTCATTCTCACCTTCGACGGTCAGCAGCGCCACATTGCGAATTGCCGCCGGATCGACGCGTTTGCCGCGATGCATCAGTTCGCCCTTCGGCAGCGAATGCTTAATGAAGACCTCCTCCACCGTCTGCAGATAAAATTCGGCGGTCAGATCCATGACCGCGAGATATTCGTCGTAGAAATCGCGATGTCTTTCCGGCTCGCCGTCGTTCTTCACGAGATGCATGAAGAACTCCTTGTGCGCGACGAGATGGCGATCAAGATTCATCGACATGAAGCCCGAAAGCTGCAGGAATCCTGGATAGACCGGGCGCATGAAGCCCGGCTGCGGCCAGGGCACGTTCATGATGACATTGTCGGAGAACCACTGCAGCGACCGCTCCTGAGCGAGCTTGTTGACCGCCGTCGGGTTGATGCGTGTGTCGATCGGGCCGCCCATCAGTGTCATCGACGCCGGCGAAAGCGGATCCCTGGCTTCTTCCATCACGGCAGCGGCAGCCAGCACCGGGACGGAAGGCTGACAGACGGCAATGACATGCGTGTCCTGACCGAGGAAATGCAGCATCTCGATGACGTAGTCGACGTAATCGTCGAAATCGAACGTGCCTTCCGTCATCGGCACCATGCGGGCGTCGATCCAGTCGGTGATGTAGATATCGGCACTCGGCAGCAGCGCCTCGACCGTGCCGCGCAGCAGCGTGGCATAGTGGCCGGACATCGGCGCGACGATCAGAATGCGTGGATCATTGCCGCGGGCGGCGGGAACACTGCGGGCGAAATGCAGAAGATTGCAGAAGGGTCGCGACCAGACGATCTCTTCGCGGACGGACACCGTCTTGTCACCGATCGTCGTCTGCTTCAGTCCGAATTCCGGTTTCCCGTAGCGGCGCGTCGTGCGTTCGAACATTTCTAGACTTGCCGCCATCGTGCGACCGAATGGCGTATGGGAGAACGGATTCAGCGGATTGGCATAGGCAAATCGCATGATATCGGCCGCGGCGCGAAACGGCGCCATGGCGGCATGGTTCAATTCATAAAGCTGATAAAACATTGGAAGGCGCCACCTTTCTCTATCGAAAAGATAACACCGATTGAGAGGCATCGACTCTTTTCGTAACGCGGGCACGTAGCGCAGACTAACAGGTTTTTGTTGCACAGCAACATTGACGCACCAGACCCACACAAGAAATGCCGGAGAATTGATCCCCGGCATCATAATCGACCTGAAAACTTAAGTTTCTCAACAGGAAGCGTCGTTAACGATCCGCTACAAAGGTCTGTTTCTGCGTGCCGAGACCTTCGATGCCGAGTTCGACCACGTCGCCGGCCTTGAGATAACGCGGCGGCTTGAGGCCCATGCCGACGCCCGGGGGCGTGCCGGTCGAGATCACGTCACCGGGATGCAGCGACATGAACTGGCTGAGATAGGAGACGAGGAACGCAACCCCGTAAACCATCGTTTTCGATGAGCCGTTCTGCATCTTCTGGCCGTTGACCGTCAGCCACATGCCGAGGTTCTGCGGTTCGGCAATTTCATCCTTGGTCACAAGCCAGGGGCCGATCGGGCCAAAGGTGTCGCAGGATTTGCCCTTGGTCCACTGACCGGAACGCTCGGTCTGGAAAGCGCGCTCGGAAACGTCATTGGAAACGCAATAACCGGCGACATAATCCAGCGCTTCGGCTTCCGTCACATATTTGGCGGTTTTGCCGATGACGACGCCGAGCTCGACTTCCCAATCGGTCTTTTCCGAACCGCGCGGGATGATGACGTTGTCGTTCGGTCCGACGATTGCGGATGTTGCTTTCATGAAGATGATCGGCTCGGGCGGCACGGTCGCACCGGTTTCGGCAGCATGATCCGAATAATTCAAGCCGATGCAGATGAACTTGCCAGTGCCCGCGACGCAGGCGCCGATGCGGCCGGGGACAAGTTCCGGAAGGCTCTTCGGATCGATCGCCGCTATCTTTGCAAGGCCTGCCGGTCCGATCGCTTCACCGCCGATATCGGCGACATGACCGGAGAGATCGCGGATCTTGCCATCGGCATCGAGAAGTGCTGGTTTTTCACTGCCTGCTTCGCCAACACGCATCAGCTTCATGGAATTCCTCCTCATCGAAAACGGATTTGCAGCCACCTATGAACGAATTATTCATCGGTGTCATTACGGCTTTGCCGGGAAGTGGTACGGCTTCGCCGCGATTCGGATGATTTTCTGCCGAAAGCCGCCCGTACCCGCCGGCATCATGCTCTAAAAAATTTCCGCCAGATCCGGGCCGGAGGGAATGATCTTCGTCGGATTGAGGCTTTCGATCGAATAGTAGCCGCGCTTGATATGATCGAGATTCACCGTTTCACCGATGCCCGGCCAATCCAGCATTTGGTGACAGAAGGCGCGCAGATTGGCATAGTCGGAAAGCCGGCGCAGATTGCATTTGAAGATGCCGTGATAGGCGACGTCGAAGCGCACCAGCGTTACAAAAAGCCGGATATCCGTCTCGGTGGGGTGATCGGCAAAGAGAAAAGACCGGCCCTCGAACTGCTGCTCGACCCAGTCGAGACAGGCAAAGACATCGGCAAAGGCTTCTTCGTAGGCGATCTGCGTGGTGGCGAAACCGGCGCGGTAGACACCGTTGTTGAGGGCAGGATAGATGCGATCGTTGAAAGCATCGATCTCGGTGCGCCTCTCCGCTGGGTAAAGATCGATCGGATTTTTTGCCAGACCGCCGAAGCCGCTGTTCAGTATACGCAGAATATCGGCGGATTCATTGTTGACGATGGTTTTTTTCTGCTTGTCCCAGAGAACCGGCACGGTGGCCCGGCCGGTGAAATCGGGTGCTGCCCTGGTATAGATTTCATGCATATAGGTTACGCCGTTGACGTGATCCTCCGTCGCGCCGGGATAGTCACCGAAGCGCCAGCCCTGCTTGCCCAGCAGCGGCTCGACGACCGAGACCGAGATGATATCTTCCAGGCCTTTGAGCTTGCGGCCGATCAGGGTGCGCGAGGCCCAGGGGCAGATATAGGCGACATAGAGATGGTAACGGCCGGCGCTGGCTTCAAAGCCGCCTTCGCCCGTCGGCCCGGCGCTACCATCCGGGGTCACCCAATTGCGGAAACTCGAGGTCTGGCGGACGAAGCCGCCCTTTTCGTCCTTTGCCTGAACGGGCTGCCAGTCTTCCGTCCATTTTCCGTTCACCAGCATGCGCAACTCCCCGATCGATTGACGAAATGGTTGATTACCCTGCTTCGACGCGGGCGTGAGGCCGCTTTTATGAAGACAGTCTGTACACCCAAACTGCGACGATGCTGCGCTTGCCAAGCCGGTGAAGCAGGAAATATGTCTCTGCTATAAAAATGACGTGGAGTTCGAAATGCATCTCTCGAAGGCCGTCGTACGGACCGAACATGCGGGCCGCTACCTGCAGCAGCTCTGCAAACACTGGAGCCATAAATTCAGCGTCGAATTTGATCCTCTGAAGGGCCGGGTGCCGTTCAGCGATACGGCCGAGGTGACATTTGCGGCCGACGATGCGGCGCTGACCATGACACTTTCCGTCGCCGATCCCTCGCAACAGGAAAGGATGCAGCACGTCATCGACGATCATCTGAAGCGCTTCGCCTTCCGCGAAGAACTCGACATCGTCTGGACGAACTAAGCCGAACCCGATCCAAATTCTTCCCCAAACCATGGAACAAGCATGACGAAGAGCAATAGCCGCGAATCGGACTATCCTATCGATTCGATCTTTCTCGACCGCTGGTCGCCGCGCGCCTTCACCGGCGAAATCATTGAGGAAAAGCAGCTGCTCAGTCTGCTCGACGCCGCCCATTGGGCGCCGTCCTCTTTCAACCAGCAGCCCTGGCGCTTCATCTATGGCCTCAAGGGATCTGAGCATTGGGAGAAATTCGTCGCGTTGCTCAACGAATCCAACCAGGAGTGGGCCAGGCATGCATCAGCGCTGATCTTCGTCGTGTCGCGCGCCTTCACTGGGGCCGCCGGCTCAGCTGAGGAAAAGCCGAGCTACACCCATTCCTTCGATGCCGGTGCGGCCTGGGGATACTTGGCGCTGCAGGCGCGCCTCTCCGGTTTTTATGCCCATGGCATGGGCGGCATCAAGCATGAGGAGATCAGGAAAGCGTTCGCTATTCCGGAGGGTTACCGTGTCGAAGCCGGGATCGCCGTCGGTCATCTGGCCGACAAGAGCGTCCTTTCCGAGCGCTATCAGGCGCGCGAATTCCCGAGCCAGCGAAAGCCGCTCTCCGAGGTCGCCTTCAACGGGCGCTTCGTCGCGAATTGAGCGAAGCCAAGGCAGATATCGGGCAAACGAAAGCCCCGCCATCCTAAAGATAGCGGGGCCATTTATTTCTGCAATATCAACTAGATATCGAGGTTTGCAACGCTCAGCGCATTCTCCTGGATGAATTCGCGCCGCGGCTCGACTTCGTCACCCATCAGGCGGGCGAAGAGACCATCGGCGTCGGTGGCGTCGTTGACCCTGACCTGCAGCAGCGAGCGAACATTCGGATCAAGCGTCGTTTCCCAGAGCTGCTCGGCATTCATCTCGCCAAGACCCTTGTAGCGCTGCATGGTGAGGCCCTTGCGGCCGCTTGCGAAGATCGCATCCAGCAAGGCGCGCGGGCCAGAGATTTCGACGTCGCCTTCGCGGCGATGCAGCGACGGCGGCGTCTGATAGATTTCCTTGAGGCGTGCCGTCAGCTGGTCGATGTGACGGGCATCCGAGGAACCGATCAGCGCCATGTCGAGCACGACGAGTTCCCTGACGCCGCGGACCATGCGCTCGAGGCGCAGGCCGCCATCACTTGTCAGATCGCCCCGCCAGCCGCGCTCGGTTTCCTCGGCGATGATGTCGAGGCGTCCAGCCACTTCGTTTGCCAGCGCCAGCGCTCTCCCCGGGTCGCTGGCGAGCTCGGCGTTGAGGGCGCCAGCAATCGCCGCTTGTTCGACGGCGGAACGATTGTAGCGCGAATGGAGATTGTCGAGCAGCGTGCGCATACGCAGAGCATCGAGGATGACCTCGCGCAGATCCTGGCCGGCGCGAACTTCGCCGCTACCAAGCCTCAGCGAAGCATCTTCCAGGCCCTGGCTGATGAGATATTCTTCGAGCGCCTTCTCATCCTTCAGATACTGCACCGACTTGCCGCGCGAGACCTTATAGAGCGGCGGCTGGGCGATATAGAGATGACCGCGCTCGATCAGTTGCGGCATCTGGCGGAAGAAGAAGGTCAGCAGCAGGGTGCGAATATGGGCGCCGTCGACGTCAGCGTCGGTCATGATGATGATCTTGTGGTAGCGCAGCTTTTCGACATTGAACTCGTCTTTGCCGATGCCGGTACCGAGCGCAGTGATCAATGTGCCGATTTCCTGGCTCGACAGCATCTTGTCGAAACGGGCGCGTTCGACGTTCAGGATCTTGCCGCGCAGCGGCAGGATCGCCTGGTTCTCGCGCGAGCGGCCCTGCTTGGCCGAGCCGCCGGCAGAATCGCCCTCGACGAGGAAGACTTCGGATTTTGTCGGATCACGCTCGGAGCAGTCGGCGAGCTTGCCCGGCAGCGAAGCGATATCGAGTGCGCCCTTGCGGCGTGTCAACTCGCGGGCCTTGCGGGCGGCTTCGCGTGCGGCGGCTGCCTCGACGACCTTGCCGACGAGGATTTTGGCTTCGCTCGGATGTTCTTCGAACCAGGTGTTGAGCGCCTCGTTGACGAGACTTTCGACAACAGGACGGACTTCCGAGGAAACCAGCTTATCCTTGGTCTGCGAGGAGAATTTCGGATCCGGCACCTTGACCGACAGAACCGCCGTCAGGCCTTCGCGGCAATCTTCGCCCTGCAGCGTTACCTTTTCCCTTTTGGTGATGCCGGAACTGTCGGCATAGGAAACGACCTGGCGCGTCAGCGCCGCCCGGAAGCCGGCCATATGCGTGCCGCCGTCGCGCTGGGGAATGTTGTTGGTGAAGCAGAGCACGTTCTCATGATAGCTGTCGTTCCACCACATCGCGACCTCGACGGTGATGCCGTCCTTTTCGCCGCGGATGGCGACAGGCTTGTCGACGAGCGACTTCTTGGCGCGGTCCAGATAGGCGACGAAAGCCTCGAGACCGCCGTCATAACGCAGTTCTTCCTGCTTGATATCGGAATGGCGCTTATCGGTCAGCAGGATGCGAACGCCTGAATTCAGGAAGGCAAGTTCGCGAAGGCGATGCTCCAGCGTGCCGTAGTCGAACTCTGTCATGGTGAAGGTGTCGGTGCTCGGCATGAAAGTTACTTCCGTGCCGGTCTCATTCGGCGCGTCGCCCGTAACCTTCAGCGGAGCATCGGCCACACCATGGGTGAAGCTCATTTCGTGGATCTTGTCGTGACGGCGGATCTTCAGCTTCAACCAGACGGACAGGGCGTTGACGACGGAGACGCCGACGCCATGCAGGCCGCCGGAAACCTTGTAGGAATTCTGGTCGAACTTACCGCCGGCATGAAGCTGCGTCATGATGACTTCGGCCGCCGACACGCCTTCACCGGTGTGAATGTCCGTCGGGATGCCGCGACCGTTGTCGGTGACGGTCACCGAACCATCCGGATTGAGAGTGACGGTGACGACGTCGGCATGGCCGGCAAGCGCTTCGTCGATCGCGTTGTCGACGACTTCATAAACCATATGATGAAGGCCGGAGCCGTCGTCTGTATCGCCGATATACATGCCGGGGCGTTTGCGCACGGCATCGAGGCCCTTCAGAACCTTGATGGAATCTGCGCCATATTCGGTGCTTACGCCGTTTTCCGTCGCGGATGTATCGCTCATTCTGTCGAGATTTTCCCTGTTGTCGTAAAGCTGCGGCGCGCCTTGCGAATCACCGGCTTTCTTCACTCTCGTATATAGGTTTTTTGAACCCACTTCCCAATGGCAAGCCCCTAAAACAAGGCATAAAACAGGGGATTATGACGCTTTTCCGTCGCCTTTGCCGCCTTTTTCGAGAAGAGCCGATAACCGGCCTATCTCTGCACTGTCAAGGTTGCGAATCCGCCGGGCCAGCCGGTTGGCAAATTCGGTATATTCCGGCGGCAGGCCGGAGGTGTCGATCACGACGCGCGGGTCCGAGGAGCGGGCGAGCAGGAACAGTTCCTCGGCCTCATCCCAGATGATGTTGAAGTAACCGGCGATGCGCTGCAGCAGATCGAATGTCGGCAAACCACGCTTTCCATGTTCGAGCGCCGAGAGATAGGCAGGAGAGACATTCAGCGCTTCCGCCATCTCCTTCTGCGAGACGCCCTTGCGCGCCCGCAACCTGCGAACCGCCTCTCCGAAGGGTGTCATGGCCTTTCCCCATGCCGTCGCGACAGGCGAATGTAGAGCGCGCCCTCACCGCCATGATGCTGTGCGGCCGACTCATAGGAGGAGATCAGGTAGCGAAATTCCGGCTTCGAGAACCAGAGAGGCACTGCCCGCTTAAGCGCGCCGTCGCTGCCCATCGAGCTGCCCTTGCCCGTGATCACAAGCACATGGCGCATGCCGCGCTCGTGGGCGCGGATCAGAAAATCGAGAAGGATGGCATGGGCCTCGCTCTGCACCAGCCCGTGCAGGTCGATCCGCGCTTCGAGCGCCAGCCGACCCTTGGCGATCTTCCGCTTGACCGGCTTTTCCAGCGGATGATGCACCCCGGCCGATGGCTTTGCCATTGACGGTGCTGTCGGCTGCAGCGGCGTAGGTGTCGCGGGCGTCTGCTTTTCCTGTTCCCGTTCGGCCGCCGCTTCGGCTTCGGCAAGAAAGGCATCGAGTTCGGTCAACGCCCCCGCCTTGCCGGGCATCGGCCGCGTGCTGCGGGCGACCTTGCCCCAGAGGATCCTCTCGTCGGCGCTGAGCTTGCGATCCCTGGCCATCAGTCGAATCGTCCAGCGGCGGCATTGGTAATGAGGATGACGAAATCGGCCTCGTTGCGGACGGTGCCGGCACTTTCCCCGGCGATATCCCCCGAACCGGTAAAGATATCACCCCGCGCCGGCCCGACGATCGCCGAACCGGTATCGAGCGCCAGCATCAGCCTGCGGAACGGCCGGCCCTGGTCGAGATGGGTGAGGCTGTCGGCGCGAATGAAAAAGGGAAAGCCGAAGGTATGGATCATCCGGTCGACCGCAAGCGCGCGCCCAGCGAGAAGCGGCACCTTGGCGGCCGCGATCGGACCTGCCTGCGGATCGGCAACCGGTGCATCACGGAAAAAAATATAAGAGCGGTTATGCCATAACACTTCATCGACGCGCTCGGGATTGCGCGCCAGCCAGGCCCGGATCGCCTGCATCGAAATCTCGGCCCGATCGATCTCGCCGCGCTCGATCAGCAGCTTGCCGATCGCCGAGAAAGCATGGCCGGCCTTCGCCGCATAGGTGATGCGGCCGATACGACCATCCTCATAGCGTAGGCGGGCAGCACCTTGCACATGCACGAAGAAGACATCGACCTTCGACTTCGCCCAGGCGATTTCGAGGCCGCGGCCCTCGAGAAATCCCTGATCGATGGCGCGGCGGTCCGGATAGGCAGTGACGTGTCCCCCATGCAGACGCCCGAAAGCATAGGCCTTGTCGAGCCCGGCGGGCCGATTGGCGTCGTCGAGATCGATCAGATCGTCCGGACGCCGGTAGAAAGGAAAACGGAAAATTTCGTCCGGCCGATCCGACACGTCGATATCAGGTTCGTAGAAGGCGGTGACGAAACCGGAATTGCCGTCCTTGCGGCGAATCAGAAAGGGCCGGCAGTGCGTCTCGAAAAAGGCGCGCGCCGATTCCGGAGATGACGGCGTGAATTCTTCGGCGGCGGCGAGAAGCGGAAGGAGGTCTTCCGAGCTCAGGCCCAGCGATCCGGTGCGGTACGGTTTGACATCGGTGATCTGCCGCCGGCAGCTTCGCATGACTTCAAAAAGGCCGGAGGGATCATCATCCTTCCAGCCTTCCAGAGTGTCGAAGCTTATGGCCTGCAGGACGAAGTCCGATGCGTGGTCACTCATGTTCCGATTCGGTCGCCACGAGTTTCCAGTTCGGATCGCGCGAGCGGGTGTCGCGAGCAAAGGTCCAGACGTCGTTGACCTCGGCGACGTTTTCGGCGTCGCCTTCGATCAGCACATCCGCCTTGTCGTAGGTGGCCGATATCAGCTGGCTGGCGATGCGCACGGTGATCTGCGCTTCGCTGCCCTTCGTCTCCGCATGGGTGATTTCGGCCTTATCGATGCCGACGAAAGTGGACTTCACCTTCTCGCCCCGAGCTTCGCGCTCGCCGATCGCCGCATCGAAGCCGTCATAGACTTCGCGCGACAGCAAGTTCTTCAGCGTTTTCCGGTCGCCATCGGCATAGGCGATGACGATCATCTCGTAAGCCATGCGGGCGCCGTTCAGAAACTCCTTCGGGCTGAAGGCGGGGTCGGCCTTGTTCAGCGCACGCAGCGATTCGTTGAGCGGCGTTCCGGGCGCCGCGAAAGCATCGATGGCGGCGAAGCGATCTTCATCCTCCGTCGTCGCATCGCGCCGCGGCAGCGTCACGACCTTGCCGGCATCGGCGGCTTCGGCCGGAGCAGCATCCCGCGGTGTATAGAGATCGCGCGGCGGCTTCTCATTTCCTGTACGGCGCCCGAGCACGGAGCGGAGCTGAAAGAAAATCAGCACAGCCGCTACCAGGAAAAATAATGTGATGAAGTCGTTCGAACTCATATCGTATCGCAGCCGCCGTTAACATCTCTGATTTGTACTCCCATATAGTCTGCCTATACAGATGATTCAAATGATGGCTGGCATCTTCGCCGGCGCCAAGAGGAGACCGGCGAGCCCGGGACATGACGGACATGCGTTTTTCGATCCTGCCGGCCTTCATTCTGCTGCTGCCGTTCGCCGAAATTGCCGGTTTCGTCGTCGTCGGCCAGGCTATCGGATTGTGGCTGACGCTTGTTCTCGTCATGCTGGGTTTCGTTCTCGGCGTGGTTCTGCTGCGCCGGCAGGGCATCGGTATTTTGCGCCGCATGTCGAGCGAAGGACGAAATGGGATGATGCCGGGCCGCGACCTGCTGCGGCCGGCGATGAACGTTATCGCCTCGCTGCTCCTGATCATTCCCGGCTTCCTCACGGATATCATCGCGATCCTCATTCTCATTCCGCCGGTGCGCGATCTCGTCTGGCGGGCGATCGCCAAACGCTTCGTCGTCGTCAATGCCAAGGGCGGCTCTTCCTCCGGTCCGCAATCCGATTTCCGCGACCGCAAGCCGAACTCGAAGGTGGTCGATCTCGACGAGGAGGACTATCATAGGGAGCCGGATCGCAACTCGCCGTGGTCCGGCAAGCATCTTAGCGATTGAGGCACTGCGGCTGATCAACCGAGCCAAGCGCCCAGGGTTGTAAGCCCTTCCCTGAAATGTTAGATGGCGGCACCATTCCCATGCCCCTCGAGGAAAAGCCAATGGCAGACGATAACAACAGCAACGGTGCGGCCAACCCCACCCTTTCGATCCTTGCGCAATATACCAAGGATCTGTCCTTCGAAAATCCCGGTGCGCCGCGTTCGCTGCAGGCCCGCGACAAGGCGCCGACGATCAACATCAATGTGAACGTCAACGCCAACCCGCTTTCCGATACGGATTTCGATGTCGTGCTGTCGCTGAATGCCGAAGCCAAGGACGGCGACAAGACGGTTTTCCATGCCGAACTCACCTATGGCGGCGTTTTCCGCGTTGCCGGTTTCCCGCAGGAACACATGCTGCCGGTTCTCTTCATCGAGTGCCCGCGCATGCTCTTCCCCTTCGCTCGTCAGATCATCGCCGACGTCACCCGCAACGGCGGTTTCCCGCCACTGATGATCGACCCGATCGACTTCACGCAGATGTTCGCTCAGCGCGTTGCCGAAGAACAGGCCCGCGCCAAGGTTCAGGCCGTTCCGAACTGACCGGCTCTTTCTTGTCTGAGATGCGGATGCCCGGGCTGGTCCCGGGCATTTTCAATTTAGGACGGTTTAATCGAGATTGGCGTATTTCGCCCAGACGCTTTTTTCACCGAGCTTGGCGACGAGCGCCTCATGCGCCTGCTCCTCGGTTTGGCTGAGGCGCGGGGCGAGCGGCCGGGGCCGCTCGAGCACGGCGGCAATCACCACGTCGTCTTCCATCCCCGTGTCACCGCGAGCTGCGTGGTTGGATTTGCCGACCATGCCGAGCCCGAGGGCTGCCTGTCTGCCGCCGATCATCTCGATATAGACTTCGGCAAGCAGTTCGGAGTCGAGCAGCGCGCCGTGTTTGGTGCGGTGCGAATTATCGATGCCGTAGCGCCGGCAAAGCGCATCGAGCGAATTCGGCCCCATCGGATGTTTGCGCCGCGCCATCGACAGCGTGTCGAGCACCCGTTCCGGCAGGATTGGCGGCAAACCGATCCGCGCGAATTCTGCGTTGATGAAGCCCATATCGAAGGTGGCGTTATGGGCAATCCACTTCGCATCGCCGAAGAAGGTGAGGATTTGTTCGGCAACCTCCGCGAAAGGCTGTTTGTCCTTCAGGAATTCATCGGTGATGCCGTGCACCGCGAGCGCATCCGGATGAACCTTCTGATCTCCAGGATTGATGAAGATATGGATCGTGTTGCCCGTGGGGAAATGGTTGAAGAGCTCAATGCCGCCGATTTCGATGATGCGGTCGGCGCGGTTGTCGAGGCCGGTGGTTTCCGTATCGAAGATGATCTCACGCATTCCGGAAATCTCCCTTGGCAATCCGCGTTTTCAGGTCGGCGACGATCTCGAACACCCGTCCCCTCGTCGTCGCGATACTGTGACTGGTGTCGATCAGATAATCGGCCCGCCGCCGTTTTTCCGTGTCCGGCGTCTGGCGTGAGAGAATCATGTCGAACTTTTCCTCGGTCATGCCTTCGCGCGCAAGCACCCTTTGGCGCTGAATCTGTGGATCAGTGCTGACGACGACGACGACGTCCACTCTCGCCTCGGCGCCGGTTTCGAAAAGTAATGGAATATCGAGCAATACCATGTCGGCGCCGGCGGCGCGTTGTCGCTTCAGAAATTCCGCCTCGCGTTTGCTAACCAGCGGATGGACGATCGCTTCCAGGCGTTTGAAGCCGTCAGGATCAAGAGCGAGCTGGCGGCCGAGTTCACGCCGGTCGACTGCTCCATCCTTCATCGTGCCGGGGAAAGCGGCATTCACCAGGGGTGCAGCCTCACCGGCATAGAGATCGTGGACCACGGCATCCGAATCATTCACCGGGATTCCGGCGTCGGCGAAGAGCTTTGCCGCTGTCGATTTTCCCATTCCGATGGAGCCGGTGAGGCCGATCTTCAGCATCAGTGTGCTTCCATATCCGCTATGATGAGCGCGCGCAGCGCAGCGTCGACGATGGGGCGCTGGCCGAACCATTTCTCGAATCCGGGCACGGCCTGGTGCAAGAGCATGCCGAGACCATCGACGATGGGAAATCCTTGCTCTTCCGCTTGGGCCAGGATCGGCGTCTTCAAGGGCACGTAGACGATATCGGTGACGACGGCATCGGCTGCAAGGGGCGAGAAATCGAGTTGCGGCGCCGGCTCACCGTCCATGCCGAGCGAGGTGGTATTGATGAAGAGGCCGGCGCCTTTCATGACTTCGGCAAGCGCCCCGGCCGGATGGGCCTGGACACGCGGGCCAAAACGATCCGCGAGCTCATGCGCGCGTTCGACGGTGCGGTTGACGACGTGGATCTCCTTGAAACCGCGATCACGGACCGCCTGGATGATCGCCCGGCTGGCGCCGCCGGCGCCAAAGACGACGGCCGTGGAATGCCGGTCCCAGCCCGGATGGCGTTCGTCGAGATTGGCGATGAAGCCGCGACCGTCGGTATTCGTCGCATGCAGGGCGCCATCCTCCCGCCAGAGTGTGTTCGCGGCGCCGAGTTCGCGCGATAGCGCGTCCGGCTTGTCGGCGAGCCGGAATGCCAATTCCTTGTGAGGAATGGTGACATTGCCTCCGGTAAAACCGGAACTGCCATCCTTCAACGAGTGAATGAAATCGGCAAAGGCCTCGGGTGCCACTTCATGAGCGCGGTAGCTGCCTGGCAGGCCGAGCGTCTTCAACCAATATCCGTGGATCAATGGCGAGCGCGAATGCTTGATGGGAAAGCCCGTGACAAATGCTTTCGGCCCCAATGTTTCACGTGAATCACCCATCGATCGCTCCGAGTTCTCGCAATTCTTTTAAGAGCGGCAGCATCGGCAGGCCGAGAATGGTGAAATAATCACCCGCGATCTTTTCGAAGAGCTGGATGCCCTCCCCCTCCAATTGATAGGCGCCGACGCTGGAAAGCGCCCGCTCGCCAACCCGGGCCAGATGCCTGTCGATGAACTCCGCCGTTAGCGGCCGCATCGTCAGTTCGGCATGGGCGAGATGTTCCCACAAGACCACGCCATCGCTGACGATCGCGACGGCGCTGTTCAATCGGTGAGTTACCCCGGAAAGAGCCTGAAGATGGCTAGCCGCGTCGGCCAGGTCCTTCGGCTTATGGAAGACGTTGTCGCCGAGCGACATCGTTTGATCCGAACCGATGACCAGGCTTTTCGGAAAACGGCTGCTGACTTCCTCGGCCTTGGCCCTGGCCAGGACGAGGGCCACGGCATCAGGCTTAGCGCCGGCTTTTTCCAGCGGCGCTTCAACGGCCCGTTCATCGATCCTTGCGGCATGCGCCTCGAAGGATAGACCGGCATTTTCCATCAGCATCCGGCGAAAGGAGCTCGACGATGCAAGGATGAGTTTCGGCGTCATGGGTGGTTCCTCGGCGTGCCGGCTTTTCGTCAGCGCTTAGCGCAGCTTCGGCCGCAGGGCAACGATTGCCGCGGCTGTTTCCTCGATTGAGCGACGGGTAACGTCGATCAGCGGCCAGTTGTGGCGGGCGCAGAGAGAGCGGGCATATTTCAGCTCCTCCGAAATCGCGGCGCGATCGGTGTAGTGTTCGCGATCGAAACCCTGCGTCACCCCGAGCACACGATTTTCCCGCACCTGGGAAATACGGTCGGTGGTGGCGATCAGGCAGACGATCAGCGGTTTGCTCGCCACGAAGAGGCTCTCGGGCAATGGCACGCCATAGACGATTGGAATGTTCGCCGTCTTGATGCCTCGGTTGGCGAGATAGATGCTGGTCGGTGTTTTCGACGTACGGCTGATGCCGATGATCACGACATCGGCATCGTTGTAATCGTCGGGCATCTGGCCGTCATCGTGATCCATGGTGAAATTCAGCGCTTCGATGCGCGCGAAGTAGCCGGCATTCATGACATGCTGGGCCCCGACACGACGGCGAGACGGGGCGCCGAGATAGATCTGGAAGGCATTCATCACCGGCTCCAGCACATTCACCGAGGCGACGCCCATCTCGATGCAGCGTTCATCGATCAGGCTCGCAAGCTCCCGGTCGACAATGGTGTAGAGCACGATGCCGGGGGCGTCATCGATCGCCTGCAGAACCGGCAGCAGCTGCTTGCGATTGCGGATCAGCGGATAAACATGTTCGATCGGCTGCGCCGATCTGAACTGTGCCGACGCGGCGCGCCCGGCGGAGATCAGAGTCTCTCCCGTTGAGTCAGAAATCAGATGCAGATGAAAGAAGTTCGTTCTGTTCTCCACGCTATTTTCCGCTGCCTGTTGAAAAGACTGGATGAAACAGAGCTACGGCGGCGAGGCAGTCTCCGGCAAGGGAAAACATGCCTCCTTGTCCACATTTCGGATTCTGCGGATCGGTTTCGATTGGCCCTGTGGACGATGGGGAAGGGCTAGGCTTCTTGAATGCTCGTCCACAGCCTATCCACAGTTATGAGAAAAATCGCCGAGCTGGAAGGATTTGGAATCATTTTCGGATTCAGCTTCTCCCCGAAATTCGGACGAGATCGACAAATCTTTCCAATGTTCTTTTGCAGCCGCGCGACAAATGGCATCGGCGGTGGATGGATTTTAATCCTTGATAGTCACCGACTCTAAGAAATAGAAACCTTTTAAAAGATCTTTGTTTTTTTATAGGGAAGAAGCGCTTGAGCGATACGCGGCGAAAGATCATGAGGGTTTTGAGTGGCGAAAGCCTCTCCCCTCCTCCTCTCTGGCTGATGAGACAGGCTGGACGTTATCTTCCGGAATATCGGGAGACTCGGGCAAAGGCAGGGAGTTTTCTCGATCTCTGCTACACGCCTGAGCACGCCGTCGAAGTGACATTGCAGCCGATCCGCCGCTATGGCTTCGATGCGGCCATTCTGTTTTCCGATATCCTGGTCATTCCAGACGCAATGAAGCGAAATGTCCGGTTCACGCAGGGCCATGGCCCGGAGATGGATCCGATCGATGAAGCCGGGATCGGCAGTTTGAACGGCGAAGAGGTTGTCGATTATCTCAGGCCGGTTCTGGAAACGGTACGGCGGCTGCGTGAAGAGTTGCCAGCGGAGACGACGCTGCTCGGTTTCTGCGGCGCGCCGTGGACGGTTGCGACATACATGATCGCCGGTCACGGCACGCCGGATCAGGCCCCTGCCCGTCTCTTCGCCTACAAGCATGCCCGCGCTTTCGAGCATCTGCTGATGCTGCTTGCCGACGTATCGGCCGATTATCTCGTCGCCCAGATCGATGCTGGCGCCGATGCAGTGCAGATCTTCGATTCCTGGGCAGGTGTTCTCGGCGAGAAGGAGTTCGAGGCGTTCGCGATCAAGCCGGTTGCGCGGATGATCGCTTCGGTCAAATCACAACGGCCACATGCTCGCATCATCGCCTTTGCCAAGGGCGCCGGCTACCAGCTGAAAACCTATCGCCAGAAGACGGGTGCTGATGCGATCGGCCTCGACTGGTCGGTCCCGCTGGCCTTTGCGGCCGAACTTCAAAAGGATGGACCGGTTCAGGGCAACCTCGATCCGATGCGTGTCGTTGCCGGCGGCCGGGCGCTGGAGGAAGGCATCGATGATATTCTGCAGCATCTCGGCAATGGTCCGCTGATCTTCAATCTCGGTCACGGTATTACACCGCAGGCCGACCCAGAGCATGTGCGTCTGCTGGTGGATCGCGTGCGAGGCGGGGCGTGACGATGGAAAATCAAACCGATCGGAGATCTGGCGCCTACGCCCGGCGCCGGGCTCATTTTGCGCTGGCCTTCTTTGCGCTGATGGCGGTCGGGCTTTTTGCCTGGAACCCCGATAATCTCTACCTCTGGATCAAGGCGCTACATATCATCGCAGTCATTTCCTGGATGGCTGGGCTGTTCTACATGCCTCGGCTGTTCATCTATCACACCGATGCGGAGCCCGGCTCGGTGCAGTCGGAAACCTTCAAGGTGATGGAGCGCCGGCTGCTTCGAATCATCATGACGCCGGCGATGATGCTGACGTGGATTTTCGGCCTCTATCTCGCCTGGTCGGTTTATGGATTCCAGGGCGGCTGGCTGCAAGCCAAGATCGGTCTCGTTGTATTGCTGACCGCTGTTCATATGTTCTTCAGCCGCGCCGTCGGAGCGTTCGAGCGGGATGAAAATCGCCGCTCGGCGCGTTATTGGCGGTTCATGAACGAGGCCCCGACAGTGCTGATGATCCTGATCGTCATCCTCGTCGTGGTGAAGCCGTTCTGAGGAAAATCGTCCTCAGGTTAAATTTGCTTCATTTTAAGCAGCCCTCTTGCGGCAGCGATTGCGAGTCGCTATTTTCCGCGCATCTCATCTACGTGGCATGTGTGTAGAGTTCAGTCGTCTGCGAGCCCTTTCGCGGTACCGAATACGACCCAACATCGCCTTTCCCCTTTGAAATTAAAAAGAGTATTGGTCACTTCATGGCTGAAATGAAGCTTCAGGAACTTAAGAGTAAATCCCCGACGGATCTGCTGGCATTTGCCGAATCGCTCGAGGTCGAGAATGCAAGCACGATGCGCAAGCAAGAGCTGATGTTTGCGATCCTCAAGATGCTTGCCAGCCAGGATGTTGAGATCATCGGCGAAGGCGTCGTCGAAGTGCTGCAGGACGGTTTCGGCTTCCTGCGGTCGCCCAATGCGAACTACCTGCCGGGCCCGGACGATATTTATATCTCCCCGTCGCAGATCCGCCGTTTCTCGCTGAAAACCGGCGATACGGTCGAGGGCCCGATCCGTGGGCCGAAGGAAGGCGAGCGCTACTTCGCGCTGCTCAAGGTCAACACCATCAATTTCGACGATCCGGAACAGATCCGTCACAAGGTTCATTTCGACAATCTGACGCCGCTCTATCCGAACGAGCGCTTCAAGATGGAACTCGATATTCCCACCACCAAGGATCTGTCGCCACGTGTGATCGACCTGGTGGCGCCGCTCGGCAAGGGCCAGCGTGGATTGATCGTCGCACCGCCGCGTACCGGCAAAACCGTGTTGTTGCAGAACATCGCGCATTCGATCACTGCCAACCATCCGGAGTGCTATCTGATCGTCCTGCTGATCGATGAACGCCCCGAAGAAGTGACCGACATGCAGCGTTCGGTTCGCGGCGAGGTAATCTCCTCGACCTTCGACGAACCGGCCGTGCGTCACGTGCAGGTGGCCGAGATGGTCATCGAGAAGGCCAAGCGCCTGGTCGAGCACGGACGCGACGTTGTCATCCTGCTCGATTCGATCACGCGCTTGGGCCGTGCCTATAACACGGTCGTTCCCTCGTCAGGCAAGGTCCTGACCGGCGGTGTGGACGCCAACGCTCTGCAGCGGCCGAAGCGCTTCTTCGGCGCGGCGCGTAACATCGAGGAAGGCGGCTCTTTGACGATCATCGCGACGGCGCTGATCGATACTGGCAGCCGCATGGACGAAGTGATCTTCGAAGAATTCAAGGGTACCGGCAACTCGGAAATCGTCCTCGATCGCAAGGTCGCCGATAAGCGCATCTTCCCGGCAATGGACATCCTGAAGTCCGGCACGCGTAAGGAGGACCTTCTGGTTCCGCGCCAGGATCTGCAGAAGATCTTCGTGCTCCGCCGTATCCTGGCGCCGATGGGCACGACCGATGCGGTCGAATTCCTGATCGACAAGCTCAAGCAGACGAAGAACAATTCCGACTTCTTCGAATCGATGAACACATAATCCTTAGCCGGATTCACCCCTAAAGCTGGAGGCATCTCGCGATGCCGCCAGCTTTTCTATTTGAGAGGAATCGATTTCGATTCCAACCGATGAACCAGGCGATATGGCCATGTTGAACGATACCATATATGCACTATCGAGCGGCGCCCTGCCTTCGGGTGTTTCTGTCGTTCGAATCAGCGGCCCGCTGACCAGAGACATATTGGTGAAGCTCGTCGGATCCGTTCCGGAAGCCCGGTATGCGTCTTACCGAACGATTCGGACTCGTAACAATCAGCCGATCGACAGCGGCCTGGTGCTGTTTTTTCCTGCTCCGAATTCGTTTACCGGCGAGGATGTTGCCGAGCTGCAGATCCACGGCAGCAGAGCCGTGCTAGCGGCGCTGTTTCAGGTCCTTGGCGATATTCCGGGCTTGCGGATGGCGGTCGAGGGTGAGTTCTCCCGCCGGGCTTTCGAGAACGGCAAACTTGATCTGGTCGAGGTGGAAGGGCTGGCCGATCTCATAGGCGCCGAGACCGAAATGCAGAGACGTCTTGCGGTCGAACATAGCGCAGGCGGGCTTTCCGCAATTTACGATTCGTGGGCGGAACGATTGACGCGCGCTCGCGCGCTGATCGAGGCGGAACTTGATTTCCCCGACGAGGATGACGTTCCAGGGTCGGTATCGGATGCGGTCTGGGCCGATATGGCGAAGCTTCGCAGCGATATCGAGGATCACCTGGCGGCAGCTTCGGCCGGCGAGATTATCCGAGACGGCTTCAAGGTGGTCATCGCTGGTGCTCCGAACGCTGGAAAATCGAGCCTGTTGAACGCTTTGGCGCGTCGAGACGTCGCAATCGTGACGGAGATTGCCGGAACCACCCGCGATGTCCTGCAGGTTGATCTCGACATTGATGGTTACCTGATCAAGCTCTATGACACTGCGGGTCTTCGCGAGGCGGACAACAAAGTCGAAATGGAAGGTGTGCGGCGCGCGCGCGTGGCACTCCGTGATGCCGATCTTGTCCTGTTGTTAATCGACATGACGAAACCGCTGATCCCCGACGACTTGGAGCAGTCCTCTCCGCATGTTACTGTCGGGACAAAGAAGGATCTGACCGAAATAGCTTCGGGTCGGTATGATCTGCAGATTTCCACCGCGACGGGTGACGGTCTGCCGGAATTACGGCGGTTGATCGGCGATATCGTCGAGAGACGTTTTGCCGGCCTGTCTATGGCAATCCCCAGCCGGCAGCGGCATAAGGATTCGCTCACGAAATGTTTAGCGGCGCTCGATGCGGCAATATCGCAGCCGGGTGTGAATCTTGAGCTCCGGACCGAGCAGCTGCGAATTGCCGCGGAGTATTTGGGTAGAATTACCGGACGAGTGGATGTCGAACAATTGCTCGGGGTGATCTTCTCGGAGTTTTGTATTGGCAAATGATTCACGTGAAACCTTTGGAGCCAAAGGCCCCGGACGGTTTCACGTGAAACGCCTGCCGGATATGGAGTCTTGAATTGACGGATAATGTCTTCGACGTGATTGTGATCGGTGGCGGCCATGCGGGGTCGGAGGCTGCCAGCGCAGCTGCGCGCCTCGGGGCAAAAACCGCTCTGATTACGCATAGGCGGGACACGATCGGGGTCATGTCCTGTAATCCGGCGATTGGCGGGCTGGGCAAGGGCCATCTTGTTGGGGAGATCGATGCGATGGATGGCCTTATGGGTCGGGTCGCCGACGTTGCAGGCATTCAATTCAGGATGCTCAACAAGAAGAAAGGCGCGGCTGTCCGAGGACCGCGGACGCAGGCCGATCGAAAGCTTTATCGCCTGGCAATGCTGGCGGCGATCGAAGCGACGCCGAACTTGGATATCATCGAGGGTGATGCGTTTGATCTGGACGTTGTCGATGGTTGCGTTGCCGGCGTGATCATGAAGGATGGTCGGGCACTGAAAGCACCGGCGGTGGTTTTGACCACTGGAACGTTTCTGCGCGGTCTTATTCATATCGGGTCGGAAAAGACACCGGCCGGGCGTGTCGGTGAAGCGCCGTCGATCGGATTGTCTGCGACCCTCGCCCGCCTTGGGCTGCGGCTGGGACGTCTGAAGACCGGCACACCCGCCCGGCTGGACGGAAAGACGATCGACTGGCAATCCATCGGTCGACAGGGGGCTGACGAGGAGCTTGTCCCCTTTTCCTTTATGACAGACACGATTACCACGCCACAAATCGAATGCGGGGTCACCAGGACGACCGAAGCGACCCACCGCATCATTGTCGACAACATCATGCGCTCGGCAATGTATTCCGGGCAGATCGAAGGCGTCGGGCCTCGTTATTGCCCGTCAATCGAAGACAAGCTGGTGAAATTCGGAGAGCGGGATGGACACCAAGTCTTTCTCGAACCCGAGGGACTGGACGATGACACGGTCTATCCGAACGGGATTTCGACCTCCTTGCCGGCGGAGGTGCAGGCCGACTTCATCAAAACGATTCCCGGCCTCGAAGCGGCAAGAATACTGCAACCGGGCTATGCGATCGAATATGATCATGTCGATCCGAGAGAGCTGACTCCATCGCTGGAGGTCAAACGGCTGAGAGGCTTGTTTCTGGCAGGCCAGATCAATGGCACCACCGGATATGAAGAGGCGGCCGCGCAGGGGTTGGCAGCCGGGCTGAATGCCGCATTGCGAAGCGGCGATTCGGATCCGTTCCATTTCAGCCGGACGAGTTCTTATATTGGCGTCATGATCGACGATCTCACGTCGCGAGGCGTTACGGAGCCGTATCGAATGTTTACATCGCGTGCGGAGTATCGGCTGAGTTTGCGGGTTGACAACGCCGATATGCGCTTAACGCCGCTGGCCATGCGGCTTGGTTGCGTCAGTGACGCGCGCATACAGCGATTCACATCCTATCAAGCAGAGATCGAAACCAGTCGGGCGCTGTTACAGTCGCTGGCGGTTACACCGAATGAGGCGCGTCGCGCGGGCTTGAATATCAATCTCGATGGGCAGCGCCGAACCGCGTATGATTTATTGTCCTATCCGAATTATGATTTCGCCGCGCTCCGGCATGTTTGGCCGGATAAGCTCGGCATGATTGGACGGAAAGTTGCGGAGGCGCTGGAAATCGAGGCAGGCTATTCGGTTTATCTCGATCGACAAGCCTCGGCGATTGCCGATCAGCAACGCGACGAGGAGCGGCAGATACCGCTTGATTTCAACTACGACGCACTGTCCGGTCTCTCGAACGAGCTTAAGGTCAAGCTCAGTGCTGCTCGCCCGTTCAATATCGCCCAGGCTGCAATCGTTGAAGGGATGACGCCGGCGGCAATCGCGTTGCTGCTCGTGCACTTGCGTCGACTATCCTCTGCCGAGCGCCATAGCGCTTGATTACAAGATTTGAGAGTCTTTCAGAATGGAATTAAACGGTTTGCGTGTTTCACGTGAAACACAGGAACGGTTGCAACACTTTGCAGCGCTGTTTCAGAAGTGGGCAAAAGCAATCAATCTGGTGGCGCCGTCGACACTGGATGATCTGTGGCACCGGCACATCGCTGATAGCAGCCAGGTCTTTCAGATTCATCCTCAACCGATTACTTGGGTTGATCTCGGCAGTGGGGGCGGCTTTCCCGGCATTATTACGGCGATTTTTCTGGCCGAGCTGCAAGGTGGATGGGTCCATCTGGTCGAAAGCAACCATAAAAAGGCAGCGTTTCTGCGGACAGCGCTACGGGAGACACATGCGCGCGGCAGCGTCCATAGCATTCGAATCGAGGATGCCTATACGGAGGTTGGCGAATGTGGTGCGATTTCTGCGCGCGCCCTTGCGGATCTTGATGGGCTCATCGGTTATTCATCCCAATGGATGCTTGGCAAGGAAGATTGTCGTGGCTTCTTTCATAAAGGCCGGGATTACCTCAAGGAAATTGACAAAGCACGTGGTCGGTGGGAATTCGATCTGGTAGAACATAAGAGCGCCGTCGAGAAGGAATCTGTCATTTTGGAAATATCAAATCTCCGGCGCTTGGTTTAACAGATCGGATATTGCGGCAATGGCTGGCGAACGACATCGGATTATCACCATCGCAAATCAGAAAGGTGGCGTTGGCAAGACGACCACAGCAATCAATCTGGCAACGGCACTTGCTGCTATCGGCGAGCGCGTCCTGATCGTCGATCTCGACCCGCAGGGCAATGCCAGCACAGGCCTCGGTATCGATCGTCGTGATCGCAAGCTTTCCTCCTACGATCTGATGGTCGGTGATCGCGGGATCCCCGAAGTGACTCTCGAAACAGCGGTTCCTAATCTGTTTATCGTCCCGTCGACGATGGATCTTCTTGGCATCGAGATGGAAATCTCGCAGCAGAGCGATCGGGTGTTTAAATTGCGGAAAGCGCTGTCGTCGCCCGAAGCCGTGGCGTTTTCTTATATTCTTCTGGATTGCCCGCCGTCGTTCAATCTGCTGACGATGAATGCTATGGCGGCGGCGCATTCGGTCTTGGTGCCGCTGCAATGTGAATTTTTTGCGCTGGAGGGGTTGAGCCAGCTGCTTGAGACCGTCAGCCAGGTTCGGCGGACGGTGAACCCGCGTCTGGATATTCAGGGTATCGTCTTGACGATGTTCGATGCGCGCAACAATCTTGCCCAGCAGGTTGTCAATGACGTGCGTACGCATCTCGGGGACAAGGTTTACCACACGTTAATTCCGCGCAACGTCCGGGTTTCCGAGGCTCCGTCCTACGGTAAGCCGGCTATTCTCTATGACTTGAAGTGCGCGGGCAGTCAGGCCTATCTGCAGTTGGCCTCCGAGGTCATCCAGCGAGAACGGCAAAGACTGGCCGCGTGATATCATTTTAGGGGTGTAGGTGAGTGTAGATCATGAATGACGATGTATCAAAGAGGCGATTGGGCCGCGGTCTTGCGGCGCTGATTGGTGAAATGGATCAGCCTGTCCCGGTGGAAGCCGAGCGGACTATCAGCGCCGACAGAATGATCCCGATCGAGTTCGTCAGCCGCAACCCCCGCAATCCCCGTCGGTTCTTCGATGACTCGGAGCTGCACGATCTCGCAAGCTCCATTCGTCAACACGGTATCGTTCAGCCGATTGTTGTGCGGACGATGTCGCGGGATCGATATGAGATCATCGCCGGCGAACGACGCTGGCGCGCAGCTCAGCTTGCCGGGCTGATCGAGATTCCGGTCATTATCCGTGATGTGGATGATAAGACGGCGTTGGAAATCGCCATTGTTGAAAACGTGCAGCGCGCGGATCTCAATGCCCTCGAAGAGGCCTTGGGCTATGAGCAGCTGATCGCGGAATACGGCTACACCCAGAACGACCTCGGCGAAATTATCGGTAAAAGCCGCAGCCATGTTGCCAACTCGTTGCGCCTGTTGAAATTGCCTGATCCGGTTCGCGATCTGCTTGCTGCTGGCAGTCTATCGGCTGGCCACGCGCGCGCACTGGTTTCGACATCCGATCCGGCAAGTCTTGCCCGTACGATCGTTGCCAAGGGCATGTCGGTGCGTGATGCGGAAAAGCTGGCGCAAAACAATATCAAGGCCCAATCGGAGCCGCAGCAGGCGGCCTTGCGGCGAGATCAGAAAGATTCAGACACGCTGGCGCTGGAACGGACACTTTCCGATGCGCTCGGCCTTGATGTTGCGATCAATCACAAGGCAAGCGGTGGCCAGATCAAAATTTCCTATAAGTCGCTAGAGCAGCTCGAGGAAATCTGCCGCTTGCTCGAGAGGCGCTAGAACAGGATGATTTTAGGCCGGGTCGGCCTAAAATCTGAGTCCTGTTCTACATTATATAGTGAGAGCATGATGTCTCCGAAAACCGCTCACACTTTTCGGCATCATGCTCTAGAGCACCGACGCTTTAACTCCTTGAAACAAGGCATAGTGCTTCCGAAAATCGGTTATGATTTTTTGGGCCGACGTGCGCTGGTCAGGCGGATTTCCGGCCTGATTGAAGGGTAGTGGACAGAAGCGTTTGCATCGCCACGCTGTCTTCCAGCACCTGCCGCCGTCTGGTTTGCAGAATAGCGGCCTGTAGCCGATTGGATTCACGGGCGATGCTTTCCGCGGTCCACTGGCGCAGCGCCTGTTCGATGATCGGCTTGCGGCGGAAATGCAGATGCCGCCCCATTGTCTGCATGATTTGAGGCGGCTGCAGCCGTTTTTCATCCATTTCGGCGCGCATCGAATCCAGAAGCTGGAATTGCTTCAGGCATGCCTGCAGCACGAGAAAAATTGCAGTTTTCGAGCTGGTGATTTTTTGCATGGCGTGAAGAAAGGCGTTGAGATCACCGCCGAGGATGGCATCGACGGCGTCGTCAACCGAGATGGCGCTGGCGTCACCGATTATTTCGGTAACGTGATGTTCTTCGACCGTATCGAAGCCCCGGCAGTAAAGAGCAAGCTTGCGCACCTCGCTTCGGGAAGCGATCCTGTCGCCGCCGATCAACGCGATCAGCGCTTGTCGCGCGGGCGGCGTAATGCCGAGCTTCTCTGCACCGAGCTCCGTGTCGATCAATGCATTCAGGGCGCGGCTGTCATCAGCGTAGGAGGGGATCGTCATGACGGATCGGGCGGCTTCCGCGGTCTTGCGCAGCAGGGAACCCTTCTTGAGGTCACCGGCCTCGACGATCAGATTGGCGGCTTCGAGTGGTTTTTCGGCCAGCAGTGCCAAGGAATCGACGAGGTATTTCTCGTTGGCGGCACCGCGGATCCAGATCAGTTTCTCGCCGCCGAACAGACCGATCGACTGGACCTCGTCGACCAACCGACCGGGGTCTTTCTGCAGGTCGCCGATATCGAGCTTGGTCAGCGAGAAGGGATCATCGAGAGCAACACCGCTCTTGCCGGCGAGCAGGCTTGCCCGTTCGGAAACAAGACCACGATCCGGCCCGTAGATGACGTAAATCCGATAGTTCCGCGCCGATTTCTGCAGGAACGTCTCGAATTCGTGGGATTTTATCTCTGCCACATCTCCGCCCTCAGCGGCTGAGGGCAGCGGCGATATCGGCTCCCACGAATTCCGCCACCTGATCCGCCGCGCGGTTCTGGGCATCACGGATCGCGCGCTGCTTGGCGAATTCCTGTTCGGAAAAATCCACCAGCGCCGTGGTAGCGCGGCTGCCGGCCTTGATCACGTGATTGTCGCTCGCCGAACGCAGCGTGTAGGTGACGCTGACGGTCACACGGCCGGCGCGCGACGTGTCCGAGGAATCCGTCAGGAGCGTATCGGTAACAGACGAGGTAGCGCGAATCTCAACCTGATATTGCGGGTTTACCGCTTCACCGGCACCGCGCGACGCAAGGAAGATAAGGCGATTGCGCACCTGCTGCTCGACGCGGCTGCTTGCTGGGGAAAAGCCGACCGAGGAAAGCTTTTCGACGACACCGGAACTCTCGGAATAGAGCGGTCGGACCTGGCAGGCGGAGAGAAAAGCCGCCGAGGCAAGGATCATGGCGATGCCGGCATTGCGGGCCAGCTTGCAAGCGATATCAAACGACAATGTTTACAATCCTTTGGGGAACCACGATGATCTTCTTCGGTGCCTGTCCGTTCAGCGCGTTCTTCACCGCATCCAGATCCAGCACAGCGTTGGTGACGGCATTCTGATCTGCATCGCGAGAAATTGTCAATTCAGCGCGTTTCTTGCCGTTGATCTGTACCGGCAAGACGACATCGTTTTCGATGACGAGTGTTTCGTCGTATCGCGGCCAGCTTGTCCGGGCAAGCAGGCCTTCATTGCCGAGCGCGGCCCAGCATTCCTCAGCCAGATGCGGCGTCATCGGAGAGACGAGCTGAATCAGAATCTCGGCGGCATCGCGCACCGCCGCGCGATAGGTGGCATCACCCTCACCTGCCGCAACCCTCGTCATCGGTGCGGCCAGCGCGTTGACGAGTTC
The DNA here is from genome assembly GCF_001679785.1 of Rhizobium leguminosarum. Classification (NCBI taxonomy): domain Bacteria; kingdom Pseudomonadati; phylum Pseudomonadota; class Alphaproteobacteria; order Hyphomicrobiales; family Rhizobiaceae; genus Rhizobium; species Rhizobium leguminosarum. The sequence goes on along the minus strand of NZ_CP016286.1, from coordinate 4,025,802 downwards.
ATAAATTCGGGCAACGGCCTTGTTGAACCAGAGCTTGTCATAGTCGTTCTCGACAGCCTTCAACGTCTTGTGGGCGGCCTGGGAGATCGACAACGCCTCCCCATCGGTTGCCGGCGCAGGTACCACGGCGGAGAGCGCGTCGGCTGCTTCGGAAATCAAGCGCCACAGACGCTGAGTGAAACGATGAGCGCCTTCGACGCCCGCTTCGGACCAGATGACGTCACGCTCGGGTGGAGAGTCGGACAGAACGAAGAAACGGGCGGTATCGGCGCCGTAGGAGGCGATGATATCGTCGGGATCGACAACGTTCTTTTTCGATTTCGACATCTTCTCGATCGAGCCGATCGCAACTTCCTCATTGTTCGCCAACAGGAAGGCTCGGCGTTTGCCGTCGAGTTCGTCGATGCGGATATCGGCGGGTGCCACCCATTCGCGGTTGGCGCCGGCGCCGCGGCTATAGGTTTCGTGGACCACCATGCCCTGGGTGAAAAGACCTTTGAAAGGTTCGGTGGCGGCGACGTGACCGGTCTCGCGCATGGCGCGGGTGAAGAAGCGGGAATAGAGCAAGTGCAGGATCGCGTGCTCGATGCCGCCAATATACTGGTCGACCGGCAGCCAGCGGTTTGCCGCCTCCGGATCGGTCGGCTTTCCTTCCCAGGGCGCGGTAAAGCGGGTGAAATACCAGCTCGAATCGACGAAGGTATCCATCGTATCCGTCTCGCGGCGGGCATCCTTGCTGCAGTTCGGGCAGGAGACATGGCGCCAGGTCGGATGACGGTCGAGCGGATTGCCCGGCTGGTCGAAGGTGACGTCGTCGGGCAGCTTGACCGGCAGGTCCGCCTTCGGCACCGGCACGACGCCGCAATCATCGCAATGGATGACCGGGATCGGGCAGCCCCAATAACGCTGGCGGGAAATGCCCCAGTCGCGCAGTCGGAAATTGACCTTGCGTTCGCCCTGCGGCGCATTGCCGAGCGAAGCGGCCGACAGCCGGTCGGCAACGATATTGAAGGCTTCCTCGGTCGTCTTGCCGTCGAGGAAGCGCGAATTGATCATCACGCCATCGCCGTCATAGGCGGTATCGCCGACGGCAAAGCTTGCCGCATCGCCATCCCTCGGCATGACGACTGCCACCACCGGCAGGCCATATTTGCGTGCAAAATCAAGGTCGCGCTGATCGCCCGATGGGCAGCCGAAGATGGCGCCCGTGCCGTAATCCATCAGGACGAAATTGGCGATATAGACAGGCAGCTCCCAGGAGGGATCAAGCGGATGCCTGACGCGGATACCGGTATCCATGCCCTTCTTTTCGGCGGTCTCGAGTGCTGCGAGCGAGGTGCCGGCGCGGCGGCACTCGTCGCAGAAGGCGTCGATATCAGGGTTCTTCGCGGCGGCATCCTTCGCCAGCGGATGATCGGCGGCGATCGCCAGGAAGGAAGCGCCGAACAGCGTGTCCGGCCGGGTGGTATAGACCGTCACTTCGCTCTCGCCGGCAGGTGCCGTTTCCGGCACGATCTCCCAGCGGATCGTCAGGCCTTCCGAACGGCCGATCCAATTCTTCTGCATCAGACGCACTTTTTCCGGCCACTGGTCGAGGGTATCCAGTGCGTCCAGCAGATCCTGGCTGAAGTCGGTGATCTTGAAGAACCATTGCGTCAGTTCGCGCTGTTCGACCAGCGCACCGGAACGCCAGCCGCGGCCATCGATCACCTGTTCGTTGGCGAGCACGGTGTTGTCGACAGGATCCCAGTTCACCTTCGACTGCTTGCGATAGACCAGGCCCTTTTCCAGGAAATCCAGGAAGAGGTGCTGCTGATGCTGGTAATATTCGACGTCGCAGGTGGCAAACTCACGGCTCCAGTCCAGTGAAAGCCCCATGGCCTTCAGCTGCGCCTTCATCGAGCCGATATTCTGGTACGTCCAGGATGCGGGATGCACGCCGCGCTCCATGGCGGCATTCTCCGCCGGCATGCCGAAGGCGTCCCAGCCCATCGGATGCAGCACGTTGTAGCCGCGGGCGCGCTTGTAGCGGGCGACGACGTCGCCCATGGCGTAATTGCGGACATGACCCATATGGATGCGCCCCGACGGATAGGGGAACATTTCGAGGACGTAATATTTTTCGCGCGGATCGGCGTTGTCGGTCTCGAAGACCTTGTCTTCATTCCATTTCTGCTGCCAGCGGGGCTCGGCATCGCGCGGGTTATAACGTTCGGTGGCCATGGTATTCGTATTTCCGGAAAATCAGGGGAGTTGGTCGAGACCTTCACCATGAAACCACCGTAGCGTCAAGTTTCGCAGGCGCTGCAAGCGTCCGATCTTGATCACGCGCAAGCGATTTCGCGAAGGCGGGCCTTGGCAAGCACAGGTTGGCTGGTTAGTTCATTGCCAATCCTTTCATGCTGGTATGTCGAGGCAAAACGATGGAACTTCAAGAGCGGTTGAACGACGTGCGGTCGCGGATCGCCGCCGCGGAACGCGAAGCAGGCCGATCGGCGGGCTCCGTTCAGCTCGTCGCGGTGTCGAAGACCTTCGAGGGGGACGCGATCCGGCCGGCCATCGAAGCCGGGCAGCGTGTGTTCGGGGAAAACCGGGTGCAGGAAAGCCAGGGCAAGTGGCCGGCGCTGAAGGCCGAGCATCAGGATATCGAGCTGCATCTGATCGGACCGCTGCAATCGAACAAGGCGGCGGATGCCGTCGCACTCTTCGACGTCATCGAGACGGTGGACCGGGAAAAGATCGCCCGCGCACTTGCCGAGGAGATGAGGCGGCAAGGCAAGGCGCTGCGGCTCTATGTCCAGGTCAATACCGGGCTCGAACCGCAGAAGGCGGGTATTGCTCCTGACGACACTCCAGCCTTCGTCGCCCTCTGCCGCGACGAACTCGGCCTTTCGATCGAAGGTTTGATGTGCATTCCGCCGGCCGAGGAAAATCCCGGACCGCATTTCGCCCTGCTGGCAAAGCTCGCGCTTAAATGCGGCGTCGAAAAACTTTCCATGGGCATGTCGGGCGACTACGGGACGGCTATCGCCTTTGGCGCCACCAGCGTACGTGTGGGATCAGCGATTTTCGGCACGCGCTGAAACGCTGCTTTGGTCGGGCTTCCTGTTCCCCTCAATGCCGCCTAGATTAGGTTTGCATGTCCTGGGGAGGAGCAGATGCGGAACGGCTATCATCAGGCCTATGCGGCCTGGAAACGCGATCCCGAAGCCTTCTGGCGCGAAGCGGCCAGTGACATCGATTGGTTCAAGCCAGCGGAGCGGGTGTTCTCGCCGAATGACGGCGTCTATGGCCGTTGGTTCTCAGACGCCGAAACCAATACATGCCACAATTGCCTGGACCGGCATGTGGCTGCCGGCCGCGGCGGCGAGACGGCGGTCATCTTCGACAGCGCAATGAACGGCGAGAAGCGCCGTTTCACCTATGATGAGATGCTTCGGGAGGTGATGGCCATCGCAGCAGCACTGGTCGAGCGCGGCATCGGCAAAGGCGATCGCGTCATCCTTTATATGCCGATGGTGCCGCAGGCGGTCTTTTCGATGCTCGCCTGCGCCCGCATCGGTGCGGTTCACTCCGTCGTTTTCGGCGGGTTTGCCGCCAGCGAACTTGCGGCGCGCATCGACGATTGCGCTGCGAAGCTGGTGATCACCGCGAGCTGCGGGCTCGAGCCTGGTCGCATCGTCGCCTACAAGCCACTGGTCGATCAGGCGATCGAGATCGCGCGTTCGAAGCCGGAGTGCTGTCTGGTGCTGCAGCGGCCGGAGCTTCGGGCAGATCTCGTCAGCGGTCGAGATCACGATTTTGAGGTGGCGATGGCGCAGCATCGTGGCGATGAGATCGCCTGTGTCTCCGTCAAGGCGACCGATCCGCTCTACATCCTCTATACCTCGGGCACGACAGGCCAACCGAAGGGCGTCGTGCGCGACAATGGCGGCCATATGGTCGCGCTCAACTGGTCGATGCGGAATATCTACGGCTTGAAGCCGGGCGAGGTCTTCTGGACGGCTTCGGATATCGGCTGGGTCGTCGGGCATTCCTATATCGTCTATGCCCCGCTGCTATCAGGCGTAACCACTCTGATCTTCGAGGGAAAACCGGTCGGCACTCCGGATGCCGGCACATTCTGGCGCATCGTTTCGGAATATCAGGTGCGGGTGCTCTTCACGGCGCCGACGGCATTCCGCGCCATCCGGCGGGAGGACGGTGACGGTGAACTGATGCGCCAATATCCCATGCCGGATTTGCGCGCACTGTTTCTTGCCGGCGAGAGGGCCGATCCGGAGACGTTGAAATGGGCTGAGCGCATGCTTGGCATACCCGTCATCGATCATTGGTGGCAGACGGAGACTGGCTGGCCGATCGCCGCAAATCCGCTTGGTCTCGGCGCTCTTCCCGTCAAGCACGGGTCGCCGGCGCTGCCGATGCCCGGCTACGATATCGCGGTGCTCGACGATGCCGGTCATCCGCTCGAGGCGGGAACACTCGGCAATATCGTCGTGAAGCTGCCCCTGCCGCCCGGCTGCCTGCCGACCCTCTGGAACGCCGACGAGCGTTTTCGCTCGGCCTATCTCGATGAGTTTCCCGGCTATTACAAGACGGCCGATGCCGGCTATGTCGATGAGGACGGCTATCTCTTCATCATGTCGCGCACCGACGACATCATCAATTGCGCCGGTCATCGGCTCTCGACGGGGGCGATGGAGGAGGTCTGTGCGCGTCATCCAGATGTCGCCGAATGCGCGGTCATTGGCGTGGTCGATGCGCTGAAGGGTCAGGCGCCCTGCGGTTTCCTGGTGCTGAAACGACATGTTTCCCGCGACGCGACGGCGATCGAATCAGAGGTCGTGGCGATGATTCGTGATTCGATCGGACCTGTCGCCGCCTTCAAGACGGCCATCACCGTTAACCGGTTGCCGAAGACACGCTCCGGCAAAATACTGCGCGGCACGATGCAGAAGATCGCCGACGGCATACCCTGGAAAATGCCTGCAACTATCGATGATCCAACGATTTTAGAGGAAATTGCCGAGGCGCTGCGCGGACGCGGTTTAGGCTCCTTGCCGATGTGAATTAAACTTTCGGTAAGCCTAATTGAGGAATTGTTAACCATGTTGATGCAAGCATTTGTTAACGGCAATGGCTTGCATAGCAGGCTTTGCATGACGCGGTCGCCGTTACCGGCTTAGTCCGGATTGCCCCTTTCTCAACGATTGTGGAACGGATCATGACAAGCATCCTCACCAACAACGCTGCCATGGCAGCGCTGCAGACTTTGCGCGGCGTAAACGATAGCCTCAAGGACACCCAAGGTCGCGTTTCATCGGGTTATCGTGTCGAAAAGGCGGCGGACAATGCCGCCTATTGGTCGATTGCGACGACCATGCGTTCTGACAACAAGGCGCTTTCGGCCGTCTCCGATGCGCTCGGACTTGGTGCAGCCAAGGTCGATACCGCCTATTCGGCCATGGATAGCGCGCTCGATGTCGTCAGCGAAATCAAGGCCAAGATCGTCGCCGCCACGGAAAAGGGTGTCGACAAGACGAAGATCCAGCAGGAACTCGACCAGTTTCAGGAGCAGTTGCTCAGCATTGCCCAATCGGCGTCCTTCTCCGGCGAAAACTGGGTTGCCGGCGCCTCCGGCACGAAGAGCGTCGTCTCGTCCTTCGTGCGCGATGGCAGCAATGCCGTCTCGGTCAAGACGACGGACTACGTGCTCAATTCAGGCACGCTTGGAAATGTGCTTTTCGGCATGACGAGCACCGGTGCGATCGAGACGAGCAGCGGTATCATTGGTACGGCCTTCAACGGAACCTATGGCGGTACCGTCATCGTCATGCCGTCGATATATGCTCTCGACATCACCGGTTTCACTCAGGGTCAGCTCGACGCAGCCCTGGCCGGTATCGAACTGGTTCTCGGCGCCATGACCGCCGCCGGCTCGGCGCTCGGCTCGATCTCGACCCGTATCCAGCTGCAGGAAACGTTTGTCAGCGGCCTTCACGATTCGATCGACTCCGGCGTCGGACGCCTGGTCGATGCCGATATGGAGGAGGAATCGAGCAAGCTCACGGCGTTGCAGACGCAGCAGCAGCTTGCCATCCAGTCGCTTTCGATCGCCAATAGCTCGGCGCAGAACATCCTCACCCTGTTCCGCAACTAATCGAAACAGGCAATCCGCAACAAAAACCCCGCCGGTCAGCTCATACCGGCGGGGTTTTTCATGAGATCGTGATATCTCAGTACTGATCGTCGTCTTCGTCCTTCGGGGCCGAGCGCAGCGAGCTCAGCTTGCGGAAGACGGCGTCGGCATCGATTTCCTTTTCCTTTTCCTCCTCGCGCTCGTAGCTCGGGGTCAGGCGCTCGGTGTCCTGGGCCGATTGCAGCGTTGCGCCCAGCTCGGCAGCGGTCGGCAGCGGACGGCCCTTGGAGGCCTTTTCCACTTCCATGTCGAGATCGATCTGGCTGCAGAGGCCAAGCGTGACCGGATCCATCGGCGCCAGGTTGGCGGAGTTCCAGTGGGTGCGCTCGCGGATCTGCTCGATCGTCGATTTCGTCGTGCCGACGAGGCGGGAAATCTGCGCGTCCTTCAGCTCCGGATGGTTGCGAACGAGCCAGAGAATGGCGTTCGGGCGGTCCTGACGCTTGGAAACCGGCGTATAACGCGGACCGCGGCGCTTGGATTCCGGCACCCGCACCTTCGGTTCGGAAAGCTTCAGCTTGTGGTTCGGATTGGCCTCGGCGCGGGCAATCTCGTCGCGGGAAAGCTGTCCTGTCGAGATCGGGTCGAGGCCCTTGATGCCCTGCGCCGCTTCGCCGTCGGCGATCGCCTTGACTTCGAGCGGGTGCAGTTTGCAGAACTGCGCGATCTGATCGAAAGACAGTGCCGTATTGTCGACGAGCCAAATGGCTGTCGCCTTCGGCATGAGCAGTGTTTGAGCCATGGATATAGTCCTTCTATCGTCCGCGCCGGTCGCGGTCCGTGGATTGTCACCACAATGTCCGGGAAATATGGCGCTATATAACCGCACTGTCGCAGAATTGCAATTCTTCCGAAATGAAATGACCTTTGTCTAATTGCCGTGACGATGCGAACTGCTATGAATTGCCGTGATTTCAAGTCCGGGCCATAGCTCACGCGGCCCGTCGCATGTCCCATGAGGAGGAGTTGCATGTCGGAGAAGATCTATCCGGTCACGAAGCCGGTGAAAGCGCGCGCCCTGATCGATAAGGAAAAGTACCTGAAATGGTACGAGGAAAGCGTCGAGAACCCCGACAAGTTCTGGGGCAAGCACGGCAAGCGGATCGACTGGTTCAAGCCCTATACCAAGGTCAAGAACACTTCCTTTACCGGCAAGGTTTCGATCAAGTGGTTCGAGGACGGTCAGACAAATGTCTCCTACAACTGCATCGACCGTCATCTGAAAACGAATGGCGACCAAGTGGCGATCATCTGGGAGGGCGACAACCCCTATATCGACAAGAAGGTCACCTATAACGAGCTCTATGAGCATGTCTGCCGGATGGCGAACGTGTTGAAGAAGCACGGCGTCAAGAAGGGCGATCGCGTCACCATCTATATGCCGATGATCCCGGAAGCGGCCTATGCGATGCTCGCCTGCGCCCGCATCGGCGCGGTGCATTCGGTCGTCTTCGGCGGTTTCTCGCCCGAGGCGCTGGCCGGGCGCATCGTTGACTGCGAATCCACTTTCGTCATCACCTGCGACGAAGGCCTGCGCGGCGGCAAGCCGGTGCCGCTGAAGGACAATACCGATACGGCGATCCATATCGCCGCCCGCCAGCATGTCAATGTCAGCAAGGTGCTGGTCGTTCGCCGCACCGGCGGCAAGACCGGCTGGGCGCCCGGCCGCGACCTCTGGTATCACCAGGAGATTGCTACCGTGAAGGCGGAATGCCCGCCGGTGAAGATGAAGGCGGAAGATCCGCTCTTTATTCTTTATACGTCCGGCTCGACCGGCAAACCGAAGGGCGTGCTGCACACGACGGGCGGTTATCTCGTCTATGCGGCGATGACGCATGAATATGTCTTCGATTATCATCACGGCGACGTCTATTGGTGCACGGCCGATGTCGGCTGGGTGACCGGCCACTCCTATATCGTCTATGGGCCGCTTGCGAACTGCGCGACGACGCTGATGTTCGAGGGCGTGCCGAACTTCCCGGACCAGGGCCGTTTCTGGGAAGTCATCGACAAGCACAAGGTCAACATCTTCTATACGGCGCCGACGGCGATCCGCTCGCTGATGGGTGCCGGCGACGACTTCGTCACGCGCTCCTCGCGCTCCTCGCTGCGCCTGCTCGGCACGGTCGGCGAGCCGATCAATCCCGAGGCTTGGGAATGGTACTACAATGTCGTCGGCGACAAGCGTTGCCCTGTCATCGATACGTGGTGGCAGACGGAGACCGGTGGCCACATGATCACGCCGCTGCCTGGCGCCACCGATCTGAAGCCCGGTTCTGCGACGATCCCGTTCTTCGGCGTCAAGCCGCAGTTGGTTGACAATGAAGGCAAGGTGCTGGAAGGCGCGGCCGACGGCAATCTCTGCATCACCGACAGCTGGCCGGGTCAGATGCGCACGGTCTATGGCGATCACGAGCGCTTCATCCAGACCTATTTTTCCACCTACAAGGGCAAGTATTTCACCGGCGATGGCTGCCGGCGCGATGCGGACGGTTATTACTGGATCACCGGCCGCGTCGACGACGTGCTGAACGTCTCCGGCCACCGGCTCGGCACGGCGGAGGTGGAATCCGCCCTCGTCTCGCATAATCTGGTTTCGGAAGCCGCGGTCGTTGGTTATCCGCATCCGATCAAGGGCCAGGGCATTTATTGCTATGTGACGCTGATGTCCGGTCACGAGGGATCGGATACGCTTCGCCAGGAACTGGTGAAACATGTGCGGGCCGAAATCGGCCCGATCGCCGCGCCCGACAAGATCCAGTTTGCGCCCGGCCTGCCGAAGACGCGCTCCGGCAAGATCATGCGCCGCATCCTGCGCAAGATCGCCGAAGACGATTTCGGTGCGCTCGGCGACACTTCGACGCTTGCCGATCCGGCAGTCGTCGACGATCTGATCGCCAATCGGCAGAACAAGGCGACCGCCTGATAGACCGAGCCGTTCCGGTCCCCTTTCGGGCTTCCGGGACGGCTCTTTTGTTTCCGCGTATTCGATGCGTGGTTTGCGGCATCCAAGCATGTTTACGGGCGAAGCCCTGAGAACACCGGCGAGCACGCCCGCTAGATGTGGCTGAAATACTTGTCGCTTAAGATGTAGTTAGCCGGATTCTTAACTCCATTCTGCTGCGGCCGGAGAAGCCAATAGCAATATCGGCTTAGAAATCGATCGCCCTGCCATTGATTTCGTAATCGCCGAAACGCGCCGGCTCAGCTCCGCCGCGGCCGCCGATCTCCGGCGGTAGCTCCAGCGGCTTCTGGTTTTTTCGCCGCTCCTCGGCTTCGGCAAGGGCGCGTCTGGCAGCCGGGGACAGCATCTTGCGCGGCGGCTCGGATCCCTCGGCCGTCGGCGTTTCGCTGTTGTCGTTATCGGCGTCCTGCATGGCCGTCTCCTGCCGGAAATATTGAAAATGGCTGATGAATAACCAAATCATAATGTGCCGGTGCCGGGATTGAAAGCTTGTGACGCCGAAATCGGAGATGGAGATCCGCCATGAACCTCGTTCGCACTGCCATGTTGCTTGCCTTCATGACGGCGCTTTTCATGTTTATCGGCTTCCTGATCGGCGGTCGGGCCGGCATGATGATCGCATTCGTCATTGCCGCCGGCATGAATTTCTTCTCCTATTGGAATTCCGACCGCATGGTGCTTTCGGCCTATCGCGCGCAGGAGGTCGATGAGCGCAACGCGCCGGAATTCTTTGCGATCGTGCGCGATCTCGCCCGCAATGCCGGCTTGCCGATGCCGAAGGTCTATCTCTACGACAGCCCGCAGCCGAATGCCTTCGCCACCGGCCGCAATCCCGATAATGCCGCCGTCGCCGCCTCGACCGGCCTGCTCAGCGCCTTATCTGCCGAGGAGGTCGCAGGCGTGATGGCGCATGAACTGGCCCACATCCAGTACCGCGACACGCTGACGATGACGATCACGGCAACGCTCGCCGGCGCGATCTCCATGCTCGGCAACTTCGCCTTCTTCTTCGGCGGCAACCGTGAGAACAACAGCAATCCTCTCGGCTTCGTCGGCGTCATCGTCGCGATGATCGTGGCGCCGCTCGCCGCCATGCTGGTGCAGATGGCGATCAGCCGCACCCGCGAATATTCGGCCGACCGCCGCGGCGCCGAGATCTGCGGCAATCCGCTCTGGCTTGCCTCGGCGCTCGGCAAGATCGCGCGCGGCGCTGCCCATGTGCCGAACGAGGATGCCGAGCGCAACCCGGCGACAGCGCATATGTTCATCATCAATCCGCTCTCCGGCGAACGCATGGACAATCTGTTTTCCACGCATCCGAACACGGAAAACCGCATCGCCGCGCTGCACGACATGGCGCAAGGCGGCATGAATGTCTCGACGCAGCCTGCTCGTGCTGCTAATCCGTCGCGCAAATCGCGCTCTGTTCCGGATACGGGTCTTGGTCGCGGTGGTTCGCAACCGCCAAAAGGTCCGTGGTCTTGAATTCAGACGGCACGAAGAAGCCATTCCGCAAGCATAAGCCCTCCACCGAGCGATCTGCTCCAGCAAAGCCCGGCCTGCAGGCCAGGGCCGCGGCGGCGAAAATTCTCGCTGCCGTCGTCGACCGCAAGCTGCCGCTCGACGGTGCTCTCGATCATGAACACGGCAATCCGGCCTATAGGGCGCTCGGCGAAAGCGACCGGGCGCTCGTCCGCGCCATCCTGAACACGACGCTACGCCACCTGCCGCGCATCGATGCCGCGATTGCCGGGCTGCTGGATTCGCCGCTGCCGGAGGGCGCAAGGGCGCTGCATCACGTGCTCGCAATCGGGGCGGCGCAGATCCTCTATCTCGACGTCCCGGATCATTCTGCCGTCGATCTCGCCGTCGAGCAGGCCAATCAGGATCCGCGCAATCGCCGTTTTGCCAAGCTGGTCAATGCCATTCTTCGCCGGCTCGGCCGCGAGAAGGAACAGGTTCTCGATGAGATCGGCAAGGTCGCGCCGATGCCGGCCTGGTTCATCGCCAGGCTGGAAAAGGCCTATGGCCGGGACGCGGCGCTGGCAATTTCGGAATCCCAGCTCGAACCGGCAGCAATCGATCTGACCGTCAAGTCCGACCCCCAAGGCTGGGCGAAGCGGCTGAACGGCGTCGTCCTGCCCACGGGCGGCGTGCGTCTCGCCGCCTTCGACGGCGGTATCCCCTCGCTCGAAGGCTTCGACGAGGGCGCGTGGTGGGTGCAGGATGCAGCGGCAAGCATCCCTGCGAAGCTTTTCGGCGAGCTCTCGGGCAGACGTACCGCCGATCTCTGTGCCGCACCCGGCGGCAAGACGGCGCAGCTCATCCTTGCCGGCGGCGTGGTCTCCGCCCTCGACCAGTCGGAAAACCGGCTGAGACGGCTGCGGTCGAATCTCGACCGGCTCGGTCTCAAAGCGGAGACGATTGCGGCAGATCTTACGACATTCGAGCCGGCGGAGTGTTTTGACGCGATTCTGCTCGATGCCCCTTGCTCTTCTACCGGCACGACACGCCGGCACCCTGACGTGTTGTGGACCAAGGGGCCTGAGGATATCGCCAGGCTGGCGGTGCTGCAGGAACGGCTGCTGCGGCATGCGCTGACATTGCTGAAGCCGGGCGGCACGCTGGTTTTTTCGAATTGTTCGCTCGATCCTGTCGAGGGTGAGGACGTTGTCGCCCGTGTTCTTTCCGATACGGATGCGGTCGAGCGCGTTCCGATCGGCGCCGGTGACTGGCCGGGCCTTGAGACGGCGATCACGCCGCTCGGTGAATTCCGCACGCTTCCCACCATGCTGAAAATGCCTGACGGCATCGGCTCCGGCCTCGACGGCTTCTATGCGGCGGTGCTGCGGCGCCTGGCCTGATTGCAAGGCGTGAGCGCTCGCGGCGAGCCTGCACTATACGAGGTGCTTCATAGCCTCGTGTCACGCATGCCGTTCTCCAAACCGCTCGCATGATTTCAGGTGAAACGCGTCAATGTGCGTATATTCGAACTTTGTCACGAATTAATTCATTGCGGACGATGAAATCGGCCACTTTTCACCTATTCTTAACCACGAGGGTCAATAGACAATAGAATATGCAGTCCGGTCGGCGTTTTGCGAGCATGTATGTTCGGGAGGCTTGGCGGCGCGCCTTGCGCCGCGTCGCGTTGTTGCGCCTGAAGCTCTTTCGCCATTCGATCAAGGTGCCGGAGCGTCTGATCGTCGCACCGACCGATCTGCGCAGCATCGATCCGCATGTGGCCGACGAGATCCTCAACGGACGGTTTCTCCTGGCCGGGCGCATGCTGGAAACCAACGAGAAGTCGCCCTTCACCTTCACCCTGCCCTCACGCCCCTTCGCGATCCGTCTTCACAGCTTCGGCTGGCTGCGGCATATGCGGGCGAACAAGACGGAGCGTAGTTCGGCTGTCGCCCGCGCGATCGTCGACAGCTGGCTTTCCATCCATGCCGGTCGCATGGAGGGGATTGCCTGGGAAACCGACGTCACCGCCCAGCGCGTTATTGCCTGGCTGTCGCATTCGCCGGTGGTACTGCAGAATGCCGATCGCGGCTTTTATCGCCGCTTCATGAAGTCGCTGGCGTTCCAGGTGAGGTTCCTGCACCGGATGGCGCCGTTCACCCTCGGCGGCCTGGAGCTGTTTCGGCTGCGTATCGCGCTGGCCATGGCCTCCGTCGCCATGCCGGCGCGCGCCTCTACGCTCAAAAGAGCGGCGCAGGCGCTCGACCGCGAATTCGATAGCCAGATTCTGCCGGATGGCGGCCATGTGTCGCGCAATCCGCGCGTCGGGCTGGAATTGCTGCTCGATCTGCTGCCGCTCCGGCAGACCTATGTCAATCTCGGCCATGACCTGCCGCAGAAGCTGATCTCCGGCATAGACCGCATCTATCCGGCATTGCGGTTCTTTCGCCATCAGGACGGGGACCTGGCGCTCTTCAACGGGGCGACCTCCACGCTCGCAAACGAGCTGATGTCCGTGCTGCGATATGACGAGACCGCCGGTCAGCCGTTCAAGGCCTTGCCGCATTCGCGCTATCAGCGGCTTTCCGGCGGAAAAACGGTGATCATTGCCGATACCGGCACACCACCTTCAGGAGGCGCGCTTCGCACCGTGCATGCCGGCAGCCTCTCCTTCGAGATGTCGTCCGGCCGTCATCGCTTCATCGTCAATTCGGGTTCGCCGAAATTTGCCGGGCACCGTTATGTCCAGATGGCGCGCACGACGGCGGCGCATTCGACCGTTATCCTCAACGACACCTCGTCCAGCCGTTTTTCGCCCTCGCCTTTCCTGAACCACGCAATCACCGAACCGGTGAGGACAATCACCGTCGAGCGTGCCGAAACCGAAGACGGACGCGACGGCATAAAGCTCAGCCATGACGGTTATCTCAGGGTGTTCGGGGTGCTGCACGAGCGTGAGCTGACACTCAATGCCGCAGGTTCGATCGTGACCGGCCGCGACCGGCTCGCCGTCCGCGAAGGATATGAGAGTGACGAGCCCCTGAAGGCCGTCGCCCGTTTTCATATCCATCCTTCGATCGTCCTGCATCAGAGTGACGGGGAGTCCGTGCTGCTGACGGCGCCGGACGGCGAAAGCTGGCTGTTTTCCGCGCCGGGCAATGAAGTGCTGATCGCCGAGGACATCTTCTTTGCCGACAGCTCCGGCATCTGCGGCTCGGACCAGATCGAGATCGATTTCGATCTTGCCGAGAAGACCGAAATCCGCTGGTTTTTGTCCCGCAAAGGCTAGAAGCGGATGATTTTGAGCCGAGCGGCCAAAATCGAGATCGCATCCACATCACGGAAGTAAAGTGCGATGCCGTCCAAAATGGCTCGTGCTTTTTGGCGTCATGCGCTGACGCCTGTTTGCGCGGCGGCAAAGCTGTGCTAACGCGGCGCCAGCATGCGAACATCCCTTGCGGATGTCCTCCCGAAGCCCGAACGGAGAAGGTTACATGGCCGTCATTTCCAAGAAGATCCCCGCCCCCGACAAGGTCGAAATCAAGACCGCGCTCATCTCCGTCTTCGACAAGACCGGGATCGTCGACCTCGCCCACGCCTTGTCTGCCAGAGGTGTGCGCCTGCTTTCGACCGGCGGCACGTTTAAAGCGATCACTGCTGCCGGTCTTGCCGTCACCGATGTTTCCGAAATCACCGGTTTTCCGGAGATCATGGATGGGCGTGTGAAGACGCTGCATCCAACGGTGCATGGCGGCCTGCTGGCGATCCGTGACGACAGCGAACACCAGGAAGCGATGAAACAGCACGGCATCGAGGGCATCGACCTCGCCGTCATCAACCTCTACCCCTTCGAGGAGGTGCGCGCAGCCGGCGGCGACTATCCGACGACCGTCGAGAATATCGATATCGGCGGTCCGGCGATGATCCGCGCATCGGCCAAGAATCATGCCTATGTGACGACCCTGACCGATCCAGCCGATTATGCCGAGCTGCTGGAGCAGCTTTCCGCAGATGACGGCAAGACGGCCTATGCCTTCCGCCAGCGGATGGCCGCCAAGGCCTATGCCCGCACCGCCGCCTATGATGCAATGATCTCCAACTGGTTCGCCGAGGCGCTGTCGATCGACACGCCGCGCCACCGGGTCATCGGCGGTGCGCTGAAGGAAGAGATGCGTTACGGCGAAAACCCGCACCAGAAGGCCGCCTTCTATGTGACCGGCGAGAAGCGTCCGGGTGTTTCGACGGCCGCTCTTCTCCAGGGCAAGCAGCTCTCCTACAACAATATCAACGATACGGATGCGGCCTACGAGCTCGTCGCCGAGTTCCTGCCGGAGAAGGCGCCGGCTTGCGCGATCATCAAGCACGCCAATCCCTGCGGCGTCGCCACCGGATCGAGCCTGGTCGAGGCCTACCGGCGGGCGCTTGCCTGCGATTCCGTTTCCGCCTTCGGCGGCATCATCGCGCTTAACCAGACGCTCGATGCCGAAACGGCCGAAGAGATCGTCAAGCTCTTCACCGAAGTGATTATCGCGCCGGATGTCACGGAGGAGGCGAAGGCGATCGTCGCCCGCAAACCGAACCTGCGGCTGTTGTCTGCCGGTGGCCTGCCCGATCCGCGTGCCGCGGGCCTGACGGCAAAGACCGTTTCCGGCGGGCTGCTCGTCCAGAGCCGCGACAACGGCATGGTCGAGGATCTGGAACTCAAGATCGTCACCCGGCGCGCGCCGACGGCGCAGGAACTTGAAGACATGAAGTTCGCCTTCAAGGTCGGCAAACACGTGAAGTCGAACGCCGTGGTCTATGCCAAGGACGGCCAGACGGCCGGCATCGGCGCCGGCCAGATGAGCCGCGTCGATTCCGCCCGCATCGCCGCGCTAAAGGCCGAAGAGGCCGCCAAGGCCCTTGGCCTTGCAGTCCCGATGACGCATGGCTCGGCGGTTGCCTCAGAGGCCTTCCTGCCTTTTGCCGACGGTCTTCTGTCGATGATCGCCGCAGGGGCGACGGCGGTTATCCAGCCGGGCGGCTCGATGCGCGACCAGGAAGTCATCGATGCCGCCAACGAACACGGCGTCGCAATGGTCTTTACCGGCATGCGCCATTTCCGGCACTGATCGGGTGCCGGCGGTGGCCGGCGCTCTTCCTTGAGCAGGTTCGTCCCTATGCGCGATCGGCCGGATAGGGTGTGCGGATCAAGAGCACCAGTCCGCCGGCGAGGAACAGGATCAGCGTTGCCATTCCGAGCCGCGGTGATCCGCTCATATAGGTCACCAGCGAGAAGAGCAGCGTCGCCATGAAACTGGTGGCGCGGCCCGAAAGCGCGTAGATGCCGAAGTAGCGGCCGGCTTCCTCGATGTTGACGCTGCGGGCGAGATAGGAGCGCGACGAAGCCTGCACCGGCCCGAAGGCGAGCCCGATCAGCAGGCCATAGAGGATATAGGCCTTTTCCGCCGCCGTGCCGAAGAGGCCGCCGGAATCTGCCGTCGGCAGCGGCATCAATCCGAACAGGGTGTAGCCCGGTCCTGTCGAAATGATACCGATGGTGGCGAGCAGCAGCATCGTGAGGCTGATGACGACGGTCACCTTCGAACCGACCCCCTTGTCGATGCGGCCGGCGATCAGGCAGCCGAAGATCGCAACGACATTCAGGATGATGCCGTAGATGTTTAGTCCCGGCATTTGATGGATAGGATCGATGATGAATCGATCTGGCTCGGAAGTCCACCTTTTGCAGATGAACTCGTAGGGGGTGAGGCCCTTTAGTGTCTTGAGCCTGCGCCCAAAATTGTAGGCGTCGATGAAGTCGGCGAGATGCTTTTTCAGTTGTGCGTGATCGTCGTAGTGGAAGCGCTTGACAGTCGCTTCCTTGATCGTCCGGTTCATCCGCTCGACCTGCCCATTGGTCCATGGGTGCTTAACCTTTGTCAGGCGATGCTCGATCTCGTATTCCTCACAGACTCGGTCGAAGATGTGCTGGAAGGCATTTTGGTCACAGGCCCGGTTGGTGAACTGGATGCCATTATCGGTCAGGATAGTATGGATGGTGTAGGGCACCGCCGCGATCAGGTTGCGCAGGAACTGGGCGGCATTCATCTTGCCAGCTTTGGCATAGAGCTCAGCGAAGGCGAACTTGGACGTGCGATCAATCGCCACGAAGAGATAGAGCTTGCCCTCAGCCGTCTGCACCTCGGCAATATCGACGTGGAAGTAGCCGATCGGGTAGCTTTTGAACTTTTTCTTCGGTTCTTTGTCGCCTTTCACTTCCGGCAGGCGTGAAATGCCGTGGCGCTGCAGACACCTGTGCAGGGACGAACGTGTCAGATGCGGGATCGTCGGTTGAAGGGCATAGAGGCAGTCATCAAGAGGCAGCAATGTATGCCTGCGAAAGGCGACGATGACGGCTTCTTCTTCAAGGGAGAGGATTGTCGAATGCGGGTCCTTCGGGCCTGTCGGAAGATCGGCCAATGATGTCCGTCTCTTCCATTTGGCTATTGTCTTCTGATTGACCCCATACCGCTTTGAAAGCGCTCTCAGGCTCTCTTCACTATTTTGTATTGCTCGACGGATTGCCTCTGTCGTTGTGGCGCTCCCGTGTAGAACCTGGCCCATAGTGCCTCCCTCCATTCTAAGGAAAATAATGCACCATCAAATGCCGGGACTAAACACGTAGATACCGATCTCGATCGTCGCCCAGCCAAACATGCCGGCCGCGAAGATACCGCCAAGGATCAGCAGGCCGTTGACGCCGTCCTGATAGATCATGCGGGCTATGAGGAATTTCAGGATACCGCGGCGCTCTCTGAGCTCGCCAAGCGTGTTTTTGAGTTCCCGCAAACCGGAGCGCACCGCGGTGCCGAAGGGAAGACCCTTGCCGACATCGGGCGTGAAGAAGAACATCGGCAGGGTGAAGATGAGATACCAGACGGCCGAGATCGGCCCGGTGATGCGTGCATCCTGGCCGGTCGCAGGATCGAGGCCGAACAGCGGATCAAGGCCGAGGATGGTCTTGCCGGTCTCAGGGCTCGCCGCCAAAAGCGTCACGACGGCAATGAGTACGATGATGCCGCCGAGGTAGCCGAGCCCCCAGGCGGTGTTGGAGAGCCTGCCGACCTCGTGCTTGCCGACCAGGCGCGGCATCATCGAATCGTTGAAGACGATCGAAAACTCGGCCGAGATCGAGGCGAAGATCATGAAAATGACGGGATAGAGAACGGGTGAACCCGGTGCGGCGAACCACAGGCAGAAAAGGCTGGCGATCTTGATGATCGCGAAGAAGCCGATCCAGGGTTTGCGTGCGCCGGACTGGTCGGCGATCGAACCGAGAACCGGTGAGAGCAGGGCGATGATCACCGAGGAGATCGTCGCCATGTTGCTCCACGTCGTCTGCGCGGAAACCGGGTCATCGGTCAGGCGGGAAACGAAATAGGGTCCGAAGATAAAGGTTGTGACCACGGTGAAGAAGGGCTGTGCTGCCCAATCGAAGAACATCCACCCCCAGATGCCCTTCTCCGTGGCCTTCGGCGGTTGCGTTCCTGTCCAGTCAATGCGATTCAACATCCGCTCCTTCTTTGACGCGGACTGTCTCACCTCACCCGGTCGCGCGCAAGATCGGTCAGGATACCTGCAGCAACGGTAATACGCGCGAGATTGGGATCGCCGCCGTCGCTTAGGGTTGAAAGCTCCTCGAGGATACGGTTGATGCGGATACGATCCTGCGCATGCCAGGCTTGAACGGGAAGCTTTTCCTTGCCGTGATCGGAAAGGGCCGAGATGACGATGTCGCGCCTTGCACTGGCGATCTGGTCGATGCTGCGGGCAAGCGCCAGATTCTCGTAATGGTCTGAGGTGAGGATCCGCCCGCCCGCCGCCAGCAGCCTGCCGATACGGAAGGTCTGCGACACGGCGATGTAGTTCTCGGCGGCGCGCACCAGCGGTTCGCCGGTGCGCTCGGCGATCTGCATGATCTCCGGCACCAGTGCGAAGATCGGGAGGCTGGCGATGTCGGCGGCGAGTTTTTCGGGCAGGCCCGCCTGGCTGTACTCCGCCTGGCGCACGGCGACCTCGCTGGCCACCTGTCCGGCGAAGGCGGTTTTCAGCTTCTTCAGGGCCGCCTGCAGCCGGCTAATCACTTCCGCCATATCGGCCTTGGTCATGCCCGTTTTCAGCAGCAGGCGCGTCAGCACGATAAAGCTGTGGCTGATCTCCTCGTAGATGCGGTTCTGCATGTCGCCTGATACCTTGCCGTCCAGGGCGTCCGTCTCGGCCCAGAGGTGGGTCAGGCCGAAACCGTCTCTAGCGACGATCGCGGCGCGCACCACTTCCGGTGCTGAAGCCGCCGTTGCGTCCATCATGGCGACGGTGAAGCTTGGCCCGCCGCGGTTGATCGCTTCGTTGGCAAGCACGGTCGCGACGATTTCGCGTTTCAGCCGGTGGCTGGCGATATCGCCGGCGTTCGACTTCTGCATCTTCACGGGGAAGTAATTAAAAAGCGTCGCGGCAAAATAGGGATCGTCCGGCAGATCGCTGGCGATCAGCGCGTCGAAGAGCACGATCTTGGCATAGGAAAACAGTACGCCGATTTCAGCCCGCGTCAGCGGCTTGCCGGCCGTATAGCGTTCTGTGAGAGTCTGGTCGTCCGGAAGAGTCTCCACCTTGCGGTTCAATTGCTTGGCGCCTTCTAGAACCGTCATGAAGCGCGCAAGTTCCAGGCCGTTTGCCGTGCCTTTGCGTTCCGTCAGCGAGATCGCCAGCGATTGCAGGTAGTTGTTGCGCAGAACCAGAGTCGCCACTTCGCCGGTCATCGAGGAAAGAAGCTGGTCGCGTTTTGCGCGCGTCAGGCGTCCGTCATGCATGGCGGCTGCCAGCGCGATCTTGATATTGACCTCGACGTCCGAGGTATTGACGCCGGCCGAGTTGTCGATGGCGTCGGAATTGCAGCGCCCGCCCTTCAGACCATAGGCGATACGGCCCTTCTGGGTGACGCCGAGGTTTGCGCCCTCGCCGATCACCTTGGCGCGCACCTCCGCCGCCGTGATGCGGATCGGGTCGTTGGCGCGGTCGCCGACTTCGGTGTCGGTTTCGGATGGCGCTTTCACATAGGTGCCGATGCCGCCAAACCAGAGCAGGTCGACCGGGCTCTTCAGGATCGCCATCATGATCTCGAAGGGCGTGGCCACGGTCTTGTCGATGCCGATCGCGGCAACCGCTTCCGGCGTCAGCGTGACCGATTTCGCTGCGCGCGAGATGATCATTGCACCCTTCGACAGTACGTTTCTGTCGAAATCCTGCCAGCTTGAACGCGGCAGGTCGAAAAGCCGCTGGCGCTCAGTCAGCGTCTTTTCCATATCGGGGTCGGGATCGATGATGATGTCGCGGTGATCGAAGGCGGCAATGAGCCGGATCTTCGGAGAGAGCAGCATGCCGTTGCCGAAGACGTCGCCCGACATGTCACCGACGCCGGCGACGGTGAAGGGCGTCGTCTGGATGTCGATGTCCATTTCGCGGAAATGGCGTTTCGCGGTTTCCCAGGCGCCGCGGGCGGTGATGCCCATCTTCTTGTGGTCGTAACCGGCCGATCCGCCGGAAGCAAAGGCGTCGTCCAGCCAGAAGCCGGCTTCCTGCGCCAGTGCATTGGCGGTGTCGGAGAAGGTCGCTGTGCCCTTGTCGGCGGCGACGACGAAATAGGGGTCGTCACCGTCGAGCCTGACCGTGTCCTTCGGCGGGACGATATCGGCGCCCGCTATATTGTCGGTGATCGAAAGCAGCGTGCGGATATAGGTCTTGTAAGCCTCACGGCCGGCATTGAAGATCTCGTCGCGGCTGCCGCCGACGGGGAGTTTCTTCGGATAGAAACCACCCTTGGCGCCGACCGGCACGATCACTGCGTTCTTGACCTGCTGCGCCTTGACGAGGCCGAGCACCTCGGTGCGGTAATCCTCGGCGCGATCCGACCAGCGCAGGCCACCGCGCGCCACCTTGCCGAAGCGCAGGTGTACGCCTTCCACCTCGACGCCATAGACGAACATCTCGCGGAAGGGTTTCGGCTGCGGCAGCCCGTCCACCAAATGCGGATCGAGCTTGAAGGCCAGCATCGGTTTCGGCGAGCCATCCGGGTTCTTCTGGAAATAATTGGTGCGTAGCGTCGCATCGACGATATTGACGTAGCGGCGCAGGATACGGTCGTCGTCGAGGCTCGGCACGTCGGCAAGCTCGGCCTCGATCGCCTGGTGCAGTTCGGCAAGCTTCTTGACGCGGGCCTTCTCCGAAAGCCTGGTGTCGAGCGTGTCATGAAAGAGACGAAAGATAGCAGCGGCGACACCGGGATATTTGTCGAGCGTCGTGGCGATATAATCCTGCGAATAGGCGATGCCGGCCTGGCGGAGATAACGCGCATAGGCGCGCAGCACGTTCGTCTCGCGCGCCGACAGCCCGGCCGAAAGGATCAGCCGGTTGAAGCTGTCATTGTCGATCGTGCCGGCGAAGGCGGCGACGAAGCCTTCCTCGAGGGCGGCCCCGTAACGCTGCAGATCGATCTCACCGCCATTGCGGGCCTCGAGTTCCATATCGTGCAGCACGACGAGTTTCTTTTCTCCATCGGCGACCGGCACCCCGATGTCGAAAGTGCGTTCACTGACGACGTTGAAGCCGAGATTCTCGAGAAGCGGCACGCGGCGCGACAGCGCCAGCTGGCCGCCAGCGTGGAAGATCTTCAAGGAAAGGATGCGGCCCTGTTCTTCCTGACGGTGGTAAAACTGAATGCGCAGCGGCTCGCCGGCGGCGCAGGCACCGATATCGGCGAGGTCGGCCACGGTTTCCTCCGGCGTGAAGGAATCCTGGAAGGCTTGGTCGACCGATATCTTCGGCGCCTTGGCGCCTGCCAGCGCCTCGAAACGGTCGTCCCAGCGGGCCGTGATTTCGCGGATAACCTGCTCGAGCTTTGACTGCGGAATGCGTGGCGTCTTGCCGCCCGAGCGGCCGATGATGAAATGCACGCGCGCCACGCCGCCTTCCGGGAAAGCCGGGTAATAGGCGGAGACACGGCCGTCATAGACAGTCTTCAGATAGGTGCCGATCCGTTCGCGGACGATCGAGTCATATTCCTCGCGCGGCACGTAGACGATTACCGAGACGAAGCGGTCAAAGTGGTCGATGCGCGGCAGGACGCGGACGCGCGGCCGATCGGCCAAGTCGTTGATCTGTTCGGCAAAACTTGCAAGCAGCGTTGTGTCGATCTGGAAAAGATCGTCGCGCGGATAGGATTCCAGCGTGTTGTCGAGCATGCGGCCGGAATGGCTCATCGGGTCGAAGCCGAAATGTTCCTTCACCTTCTCGATCTTGGAACGCAGCAGCGGGATTTCGGAGGCGAGCGAGGTATAGGCGGTCGAGGTGAAAAGGCCGACGATGCGCAGCTCGCCGGTGACGTTACCCTCCGCGTCGAAGCGCTTGACGCCGACATAATCCATATAGGCCCGGCGATGAACGATCGACTTAACATTCGCCTTGGTGACGATCAGGAAGTCGGGACCGTCGAGGAAGGCAAGGATCTCAGGCGTCGTCGTCACGGCGTCCTTGCCGGTGCGCAGCACCAGAACATCGGGGTTGGAAAGGATGCCGAGGCCTGCACCCTTGTCGCGTTCGACCCTGGCATCGGCGCCCTTGCCGGAATAGACATATTCCCGCATGCCGAGGAATGTGAAATTCTCATCGCGCAGCCAGGTCAGGAAAGCGACGGCTTCGTCGCGATCAACCTTCTTCCGGCTGGCGCCATTGGCCGCGAGCTCGGCAATCACTCCGTCGATCTTGGAAAGCATCGGCTTCCAGTCGGAAACCGACAGGCGGACCTGTTCGAGGACTTTTTCGATGCGTTTGACGAGATCGGCGGCCTGGGTGGAGTTGAGGGGTGCAATATGAAGCTGGATATGGCTGACGCGGTTGGCCGGGTCGCTCGGGTGATCGGCGGAATACGTCGTCGGCGCCTTGCCCTTTTCCATGATCAGGATGGGATGCACGGCCATGAACAGGTCGCGATAGGTGCTCGTCACTTCGCCCATGACCGATTCAAACAGAAAAGGCATGTTATGGTCGGTGACTGAAAGCACCGAGACGGCGATGCCATCAGGCGTCACATCGGCAATCGTGTCGATGCTGACGCGGGGCGCCTTGCCGTTCCAGACAGCAAGTTCCTTTGCCGAATGCACCGCGGAGAGCGCCAGCATTTCTGGTGTATAGAGTTCGAGATCGTCATTGCTTGCCCGGCCGAAGAGAATTTCCGGATCGAGATGCGCCTCGCCTGTCGCCTTGGCGATCTTGCGCGCGCTTTCGATCTGCTTTTCCCGTTTCGGATTGTGTCTGGCAGCCATGGATCGCCTCCCTCAATGTCTGATTTTCCGCAAGCTAGCAGAAGATTCTTCGAAAAAATCTCTAAAAGAGAGGTCCGGAGGATTGTTTTGACGCTTTTTTGGCGCTGGAAAAGAGAAATTGTAAGAGATTTTCCGTTTTCTTCGCCAAGTGAAAGCGAAAGTCCGTCTTCCGGATTTTCGTTCCGCCGAACATTTCCACGCCCGCATGAAGAATGGTTGACAGCGTGGCGTCAAAAAGATCATCAAACGCCGTCATCATTCGGATCTTGGATATCATGTCGGAAAATGCAGCGGGCGCAGTCATCGTCATTTCCAGCCATGTGGTGCGGGGCTCGGTCGGAAACCGGGCAGCCGTCTTTGCGCTGGAGACACTCGGTCATCCGGTCTGGGCCTTGCCGACCATCGTGCTGCCCTGGCATCCCGGCCACGGCCGCTCGACGCGGCTGACTTTTGCGGAAACGGATTTCGATGCGGCAATCGACGATCTGATCCGCGCGCCGTGGATCGGCGAAGTCAAGGCGGTGCTTTCGGGCTATTTCGGCAATGCCGCCCAAGCGCGCTCCGTCGCCCGGCTGATCGGTGCGCTGAGGCAAAACAATCCCGAGCTGCTCTATGTCTGCGATCCCGTCATGGGCGATCTTGGCGGTCTTTACGTGCCGGAAGCGACCGCTGAGGCCATTCGCGACCATCTCATTCCGCTCGCCTCGCTCGCGACGCCGAACCGCTACGAGCTCGCATGGCTTTCGGGGGCAGCCCTCGAAGACAACAGCGCGATCATGGAGGCGGCGCTCGCGCTCGGACCATCGCGCATGCTCGTCACTTCGGCGGTGCCGATGATGGCGGGCGGTACCGGCAATCTCTATCTTTCCGGCCGTCACGCCCTTCTTGCCGAGCATCGCGTCGTCGACAACCCGCCGAATGGTCTCGGCGACCTCATTGCCGCTGTCTTCCTGTCGCGCCTGCTTTCCGGGATCGAGGACGAAAAGGCGCTGCAGCTTGCCACCGCCAGCGTCTTCGAGGTGCTTGCGCGTGCCGTCAAGCGCGGCAGCAACGAGTTGATGCTGGCAAGCGATGCTTCCAGCCTTTCGACGCCGATGGCCATGGTGCAGATGCGCCGCCTCGTGCACCCGGCGCAGCGGCGGAAAAAGTGACGCATCTGCCAATATGTTCATTTTGCGGTGCAGCAGTTGATCTTGTCTTCGGCGCGCGCTAATCCAGAAGCATGCAGCGTTTTCCAAATCCCCTTCTGGACGGCTATCGCAACTTTATGAACGGGCGTTATGCCGACGCCCGCGACAGGTATCGACAGCTGGCCGAAAATGGTCAGAGTCCCCATACGCTTGTCATTGCCTGTTCGGATTCTCGCGCGGCACCGGAGCTGATCTTCGATGCCGGCCCGGGCGAGCTCTTCGTCATCCGCAACGTCGCCAACATGGTGCCGCCGTACGAGCCGGACGGGCATTTCCACTCGACCTCGGCCGCGCTCGAATTTGCCGTACAGGCGCTGAAGGTCTCCGATATCGTCGTGATGGGCCATGGCCGCTGCGGCGGCATCCGCGCAGCGCTCGACCCGAATGCCGAGCCATTGTCGCCCGGCGATTTCATCGGCCGCTGGATGTCGCTGGTCAAACCGGCCGCCGAGCAGATCCAGAGCAACGACGTGATGACGGCCGCCGAGCGGCAGACGGCGCTGGAGCGTGTCTCTATCCGCAATTCGATCAACAATCTCAGAACCTTCCCCGATATTAAGGCGCTCGAAGAAGCAGGAAAAATGCATCTTCACGGCGCCTGGTTCGACATCTCGACCGGTGAACTCTGGGTCATGGACGCCGAGACACGCGATTTCATTCGTCCCGAAATCTAGGGACATGCCAGTTTATCAGTTTTTTAAGGATTGTTGTTAAGCTCGCCGTCAATTGGTCGCGCACGACCGACGTTTTGATCACCGTGGCGATTGGCGATGAAGTTCGAAACAATCAAAAGGGTTATCCTGGCCGCCATCATGCTGCCCTTCGTCTTCATGCTCATTGAAGGCGTGGTCGTCATACGTTCTTCGGTCAAGCAATACTGGAACCTCGAAAAGGACCGGCAGTTCGCCGACGTGCTTGCCCGCGGCGGGTCGATCGCCGCCACGGAGATTCTGACTGAAATTGGCGCCACCCGCCGCTACCTCGCACATCCCAGCAGCAGGACTGCCGTCGACATGCAGCAAAGCCGGGTGACGCTCGATCGCGAACGTCACGCTTTCTATGCCAGCCTGCCCTCCCGCGATGCGCTCGACGAAGGGCTCGTCGGCGAATTATCGATTCTCAGCCTTGCCTACAGCCGCATCGTTGCTACGCGCAGTGCCGTCGACCAGGGCCGTTATGCCGGCAGTGATCCCGGTTCCATCTACTGGTATGCGGCTCTCAAGCAGCTTGCCGTCGTCGATGCGCTTTCGCCGCTGATCAGCGATCCGGTGCTGCTTGAGAAATCCAACCAGCTGATGGGCATCCTGCTGACCTACTACGGCGAAAGGCTGATCACCGGGATCGGCACCCGTTATCTCAACCAAGGCGTTTCCGCCAGATTGCCGGTGGAGCTCTTCGTGCAGGGCAAGGTCATGCTGGGCGAGGGTATGGATCACATGGTTTTCCATTCTTCCGCGCCGGTCGTGCGCAACATCGTTGCTTATCTTGGCCGCAGCAGCCAGGTAAAGGCGAATGCGATCACCGATGCCATTCTCGCCGGATCGCGGCCGACACCCGCCGTGCATGACGTCTGGGCCGCCGCGCAGAGCGAGCGCATGGCCTTCCTGCAGCAGAAGATGATCGAGGCTGCACAAGATATTCACGAGACCGGCGAAAATCTTTCGACGCGCTCGCACATACACCTGACGCGGATCCTGGCGCTGTGTGCCGGCCTGCTGATTCTCGCCACATTGGTGCTGCTGCTGGCGGCAAAGGGCCTGCGCCTGATCGACCGGCTGACCCAGGATCGGGAGACGCTGGTGGACGAGTTGCGCAGCGCCGCCCAGACCGATCTTCTGACCGGCCTCTACAACAGGCGCGGCTTCGAGGTCGCCGCATCCGCACTTCTCACGCAGGCCGAGCACGGATCACGCTGGATTTCCGTCGTGCTGTTCGACCTCGATCATTTCAAGAAGATCAATGACGTTCACGGGCATGACGCCGGCGATGCCGTGCTCCGGCAGGTCGCGGGCATCGCGCGCCAGAATTTCCGTTCCTTCGATCTGCTGGTGCGCCATGGCGGCGAGGAGTTCCTGGCGCTTCTGCCGGATTCGACGCCTGACGATGCGGCAATCGTTGCCGAGCGCGTACGGCTGGCGATCGAGGCGGCGGACATCCCCCTGCCGAGCGGCGATGTTCTCAAGGTGACGGCGAGTTTCGGATGCGCCGGACGGGCAAATGAAGCCACCAACCGGAACTTCGAGGATCTGGTCAAACGCGCCGACCTGGCACTTTACGCCGCCAAGGCCTCCGGCCGCAATTGCGTCGTCTCGGGACCAATCATCCAGGCCCCGGTGCAGGAGGAGCGACGCAAGGCGGCTTCCGGCGGCGGCTTTGATTCCCGCATATGAAAAACGCCGCATATCGCAGCGGCGTTTTGGCGTATTCAGTCGGGCCTATTTGCCGTCGATCTGCTGACCGATATAGGCGATCGCCTGCTGGTAGACGCTGGCGGCGTTCCAGCCCTGGATGGCGACGAAATTCGGCTCTCCAGGCTGATAGCCGGCGCCGGCGCGCCAGCCGTGGCCTTTGAGGAAATTCGCCGTCGAGGCCAGTGCATCGGCGCGGGAACCGACCATGTCGACGCGGCCGTTGCCGTCGCCGTCGGCGCCGAAGCGCACGACATTGCGCGGCAGAAACTGCGTCTGGCCGATTTCACCATGGGCAGCGCCCTTGGCCTGTGGGCTCAGATAACCCTCGGAGACGAGCTGGAGTGCTGCATAGAGCTGGTCGGTGAAATATTCCGAACGACGGCAGTCATAGGCAAGGGTCGAAACAGCCGACAGCGTATGCTGGTTGCCCATATAGCTGCCGAAACCGGTCTCCATGCCCCAGATCGCGATCAGCGGGCCGGCCGGAACGCCGAAACGGCGCTCGATCGAGGCAAAAAGCGCCTGGTTGGCTGCCTTCATGCTGCGACCGCGGGAGATGATCGTGGCACCGCCGCGCTTCTGCATGAAAGCGTCGAAGGAGAGCTTGAAGCTCTTCTGGCCGCGGTCGGCGGCAATCGTCGGCCTGTTGTAATTGACGTTGGCGAAAGCGCGGTCGAGGACCGAGCGGCTGACGCCGTTGGCTGCCGCTTCCTGCTTGAAGTCGGCGACCCATGCACCGAAACCGCTGCTATTATTGCCGCATTGAGCGCCCTGGGCCGCTGCCGGCAGCGCGTGGAGGACGCCCGCCGCCGTAAACGCCGCCAGAAAGAATGTTGTCATGCGCATGAGAAACCCCGCTTCCGATCTACTGAAGCGCGCCGCAGCCGATCGGGGCTATGCGACGCGCTCAAAGTCTTCGTTCTGTTCATGTCGCTGTCCCGAACCGCTGCACGGTTTTGGACGGCATGCTTTGGCTTGATGCCGGGCAGAATGCCAGCCGAAGGCGATCTTGTCACGAGCACCTTTTTCAGCAAGCGCTTATGGACAGAGGCGTCCACAACTCGGCAAAAAGCCCTGCCTTCATCATCAGCAGGGCTTTAGCATATTATGGTTTACAAATGGTATCAGGCGGCCTGCTTGCGCGGCTTGACGAGACCACGATTGACGAGCAACTCGGCGATCTGGATGGCGTTCAACGCCGCGCCCTTGCGCAGATTGTCGGAGACCACCCAGATGTTGAGGCCGTTTTCGACCGTCGCATCCTCGCGGATGCGCGAGATGTAGGTCGCATCCTCGCCGGCGGATTCATATGGCGTGATGTAGCCGCCATCCTCGCGCTTGTCGATGACGAGGCAACCCGGTGCATCGCGCAGGATGTCGCGGGCCTGGTCGGCGGTGATCTCGTTTTCGAATTCGATGTTGACCGATTCCGAATGGCCGATGAAAACCGGCACACGCACCGCGGTGCAAGTTACCTTGATCTTCGGGTCGAGCATCTTCTTCGTCTCGGCCAGCACTTTCCATTCTTCCTTGGTGTAGCCGTCCTCCATGAAGACGTCGATATGCGGAATGACATTGAAGGCAATACGCTTGGTGAACTTCTTGTTCTCGATCGGATCAGCGACGAAGACGGCGCGCGTCTGATTGAAGAGCTCGTCCATGCCGTCCTTGCCGGCGCCGGAGACCGACTGGTAGGTCGAGATGACGACGCGCTTGATCTTGGCAAAGTCGTGCAGCGGCTTCAACGCCACCACCAGCTGGGCGGTCGAGCAATTCGGATTGGCGATGATGTTGCGCTTGGTGAACTGGGTGATGGCATCCGGGTTGACTTCCGGCACGATCAGCGGCACGTCGGCGTCATAGCGCCAGGCCGAGGAATTGTCGATGACGATGCAACCCTGCTGGCCGATCTTCGGCGAGAACTTCTTGGAGATCTCGCCGCCGGCCGACATCAGGCAGATGTCGGTATCGGAAAAGTCGTAATTCTCCAGATTGGAGACCTTCAGCGTCCGGTCACCGTAGGAAACCTCGGTGCCCTGCGAACGCGAGGAGGCGAGGGCCACGACCTCATCGGCGGGGAAGCCTCGCTCCGAGAGGATGTTGAGCATCTCCCGGCCGACATTTCCGGTCGCTCCAACAACTGCTACTTTGAAACCCATTTCTCAAGCTCTCTTTCTCTTCTCTCCTCTTGTCCGGTGAGGGGAAAGGCGCGACTGATCGCGTCTTCCTGTCCCCAGCCGAGCCGGGGAGAGAGCGGCAGGCCAGAGACGTCAGACGGTTTTCGTCGTCGTTTTGGCCTTGGTTTTGGAAGAAACCGGAACGGCAATGTCCACCCCGGCAACTCGTGCCCGGTCACTGCGATCAGCAATGGCGTATTCGTCGCGAACCATGGAGATTCCTTTTCCGCTGTTGCTCTTAGAAGGTTTTCCACAGGAGTCAAGGTTTTTGCGTGAGCAGGCTGCTTCCGCCTGCCGCCGCAATCTCCGGTGCAGGCGCCGAGGGCGTAGCAGGTCTGTTTCGTGAAGCAGCAGAACCTTCCGATCCCCAAAATAGCATTGCCGGTAGGAGGCGACGCAGCGGCCTGATGGGGACGACGGAACGTGGTCTCATTAGACTAAAGTCATAATCCGAAAGCCTCTCTCTTTTTGATCTATCGTTTCTGGCACACTCCCGTCAGGCGTGTCGCGGCCAGGGATATGCTTTGAGGAGAAGTAGGCCGCACGCGTTGATCATCACTCTGTGGAGGACAGACAATGGCAAATGTCGCAAGCATCGACGGCGCGAAGGCCGGTCCGATGACCGGCGAGGAGAAGAAAGTCATCTTCGCCTCTTCGCTCGGCACCGTTTTCGAATGGTACGATTTCTATCTCTATGGTTCGCTCGCCACCTATATCGGCGCGACCTATTTCACCCAATACCCCGAGGCAACGCGTAACATCTTCACGCTGCTTGCCTTTGCCGCCGGCTTCCTGGTCCGCCCCTTCGGCGCGCTGGTGTTCGGCCGTCTCGGCGATCTCGTCGGCCGTAAATACACCTTCCTGATGACGATCATGATCATGGGTCTGTCGACCTTCCTCGTCGGCATCCTGCCGGGTGCCGCCACGATCGGTATCGCAGCCCCGATCATCCTGATTGCGCTTCGCCTGCTCCAGGGTCTGGCGCTGGGCGGTGAATATGGCGGTGCGGCAACCTATGTCGCCGAACATGCGCCGAACGGACGCCGCGGCTACTTCACCTCATGGATCCAGACGACGGCGACGCTCGGCCTGTTCCTGTCGCTGATCGTCATCGTCTTTGTTCAATATCTGATGGGTGCGGCTGAGTTCGCCGCCTGGGGCTGGCGCATTCCGTTCCTGCTCTCGTTCGTCCTGCTCGGCATTTCCGTCTGGATCCGCCTGAAGATGAACGAATCGCCGGCTTTCCAGCGGATGAAGGCGGAAGGCAAGGGCTCCAAGGCGCCACTGACCGAAGCCTTCGGGACATGGAAAAATGCCAAGATTGCGATCATCGCGCTGCTCGGCGCCACCATGGGCCAAGCGGTCGTCTGGTACGGCGGCCAGTTCTATGCACTGTTCTTCCTGCAGAACGTGCTGAAGGTGGACCTGTTCTCGGCCAATGTCATGGTCGCCATCTCACTTCTCCTCGGCACGCCGTTCTTCGTGATCTTCGGCGGCCTCTCCGACAAGATCGGCCGCAAGCCGATCATCATGGCTGGCCTTCTCATTGCGGCGCTGACCTATAATCCGCTGTTCAAGGCGATGACCTGGACGGCGAACCCGGGGCTTGCCGAAGCTCAGGCTTCGATTCGGGCAACGGTGACGGCTGATCCGGCGGACTGCAGGTTCCAGTTCAACCCGACCGGCACGGCGAAGTTCACCAGCTCTTGCGACGTGGCGACGGCGTTCCTGACCAGGAACTCGGTGCCTTACGACGTCGTGCCAGGTACCGCCGGACAGCCGGCAACGGTAAAGGTCGGCAACGCGACGATCCCAAGCTTCGACGTCGCTGCCGCTGGCGACAAGGCGAAGGGCATGACCGCCGGCTTCGAAAAAAGCGTGAACATTGCGCTTCAAGACGCCGGCTATCCGCTGAAGCGCGGTGTTGCCAAGGTACCGGATTCCAAGCTCGATGCCTTCATCGCCGCCAATCCGGAACTGGCGCTCAACGCCGATACCGTGCGCGCCGGCGAGAAGGAAGCAATGCCGGCAGCCAAGTTGGTCGAAGGCAAGCTGCTGACGGCGGATGAGGCCAATGGCGTCACCGACATGGCGGTCTACAACATCGCCAATGGCGGAAGTTTCGCCATGACCGCCGATCCCGCCCGCGTCAACTGGATCGGCACGATCGCCGTGCTGTTCGTCCTCGTCCTCTATGTGACGATGGTCTACGGCCCGATCGCCGCTCTGCTGGTCGAGCTTTTCCCGACCCGCATCCGCTACACCGGCATGTCGCTGCCCTATCACATCGGCAACGGCTGGTTCGGCGGCCTGCTGCCGGCGACGGCCTTCGCGATGAGCGCTGCCGCGGGCGATATCTACTACGGTCTCTGGTACCCGATCGTCTTTGCGACGATCACGCTGGTGATCGGCCTGATCTTCCTGCCGGAAACGAAGAACAGGGATATCCACGCAATGGATTGATGACGCATTCGCGTTCTGCAAACTTGAAAGAGGCCTGGCGCTCACAAGGCGCCGGGCTTTTTCGTCTTACCGCGCCGCGCGTCTCTTTGAACATGCAAAGTACTGTAACGACCGCATAATTTTTATTCGTAAATCAATTCTGATTTAAGGCATTATGCAGTGCGGAACAGGCGCTTGGCGAGCGGCCAACCATCCGGCGCCAGTTTGAAGAGCAGGCCACAGCGGGCATAGACGATCGCCGTCAGTAGCGAGAACCAGCCGCCGAAGGCGAGACCGGCGATGACGTCGCTTGGATAATGGGCGCCGACCATGACACGTGTCATGCCGAACCAGATCGCGCAGGCGATGAAGGCAACGCGGTAGCGCGGAAACAGAAGCGCAAAGGCGGCGAAGAAGGCACCGACCGTGGTGGAATGGCCGGACGGGAAACTTTCGAAAGCGGAATGGCCCGAAAAGGGTGCGAAGGAAAACATGCCATGATCGTGGAATTGATCGGGACGCGCCCTTCCGATCGCCCGTTTCAGGAGGTTGGCGAGAAGTCCTGACAAGACGACTGTGGTGAAGAGATAGGCACCGATCCAGCTGACATAAAGCGCCTGTGCCCTGGATCGCGCCGTCTTCAGGAGCTTGTAGCCCGCCCGGCCCTGAAAGAAGAGCAGGATGCTGCTGTATATCAACCACGCGGAATCGCCAAAACCGGTCAGGAGCTCGCCGAGTTGCTTCACCAGCCCGTGAGGTTCGCTGGCGCCAATCGGCGCATCGAAGAGAAGCATGGAAAGGATTACGGCGTTGATCGTGATGAAGAGACAGGCCTGCCAGCGCAAAGGCGGCATCGCAACATCGCTCCGGCGCCAGCGCCTATCCAGGGAATTCCAAAATGCCCGCATTAAGTCGTCCGTTCGATTTTAACCTCGAGGCCGCGCGTTCGAGAGCCGCCCTATCAGTTTGCACTGGCGCATAAGCCGGAAAATCGCGTCCAGCTTGCGAGTATGCGCTTGTGAAATCCCGCGCAAAAATACACGAGATTACGGCAGAGGCTAGGCGGTTGCGGATAATTCGACCGAGCCCGGCGGGTTGTCTTCCCTGAAAAGCCCCCGCATGCACGACACGAAGGGCAAAGGATTGTTTCACGTGAAATATATCAGACTGCTAGCGCCTTGAACTCGGCGAGGATTGCATCGCCCATCTCGACAGTGCCGACCTGAATGCAGCCGTCGGCCATAATATCGCCGGTGCGAATGCCCTTATCGAGCACATTGGCGATTGCTTTTTCCAGATCGTCGGCTTCCTTCACCATGTTGAAGGAGTAACGCAGGCACATGGCGAAAGACGCAATCATGGCGATAGGATTTGCGACGCCCTTGCCGGCAATATCCGGGGCGGAGCCATGCACCGGCTCATAGAGCGCCTTGCGCTTGCCGGTCTTGCCGTCCGGGGCACCGAGCGAGGCTGAAGGCAGCATGCCGAGCGAACCGGTCAGCATGGCGGCAACGTCGGAGAGCATATCACCGAAGAGATTGTCGGTGACGATCACGTCGAACTGCTTGGGCTGACGCACCAGCTGCATGCCGCCGGCATCGGCCAGCATGTGTTCGAGCTGGACGTCGGAATATTTCGCCTTATGCGTCTCGGTTACCACCTGGTTCCAGAGCACGCCCGACTTCATGACGTTGCGCTTTTCCATGGAGCAGACGCGATTCTGCCGCGTGCGGGCCATTTCAAAGGCGACGCCGGCGATGCGCTCGATCTCGTAGGTATCGTAAACCTGCGTGTCGATGCCGCGCTTCTGGCCGTTGCCGAGGTCGATGATTTCCTTCGGCTCGCCGAAATAGACGCCGCCCGTCAGCTCGCGGATGATCAAGATATCGAGGCCTTCGACCAGCTCCGGCTTCAGCGACGAGGCCGCAGCAAGGGCCGGATAGCAGATGGCGGGGCGCAGGTTTGCGAAGAGCTGCAGATCCTTGCGCAGGCGCAGCAGGCCGGCTTCCGGGCGCACTTCGTAAGGCACGCTATCCCATTTCGGGCCGCCGACGGCACCGAACAGAACGGCATCGGCGGCAAGCGCCTTCTGCATGTCGGCTTCCGAGATGGCAGCGCCATGCGCATCATAGGCGCAGCCGCCGACAAGGCCTTCGTCGGTGACGAAACCGGCATTCATCGCCTCGTTCATATAGGCGATGATCTTGCGGACCTCGCCCATGGCCTCGGGACCGATGCCGTCACCCGGCAGCAGGAAAAGATTGCGCGCTGTCATGAAACCCTCCTGGGAAAAACAAGTTGCGGTTTCTTAGACCCCGGAAATGGGCATTTCAAGCGACAGAAGCGGTGAATCGGTACGCTTCGCTCCGAGCCGCGGTAGTTGCTCCTGCGTCCGCAAACGGATTAGAACGGTGACCCTATCTTTATCCTGGATGGTTCCCATGCCTTTCGCGCCTCTCCACCTCGACACGCCCTTGCTCCAGACGGCACCTGGCTACAGCGCCAGCGGTAAACCGCTCTGGCTGAAGCTCGATGCGCTGCAGCCTTCCGGCAGCTTCAAGCTGCGCGGCGTCGGTCGGCTTTGCCAGCATGAGGTGGAGAATGGGGCGCGCGAAATCTTCTGCGCTTCCGGCGGCAATGCCGGCATTGCAGCGGCTTATGCCGGCCGGGCGCTCGGTGTGCCGGTCACGATCGTCGTGCCGGAGACGACGGCGGCCGACGTACGCCAGACGATTGCCGCAACGGGCGCGAATGTCCTCGTTCATGGTTCGGTTTTCGACGAGGCCAACGTCCATGCGGTCGAACTCGCCCGGAGCCGCAAGGCAACCTATGTGCACCCCTTCGACCATCCGCTTCTGTGGGATGGCCATGCCACGCTGATCGACGAGGTGGTGGCGAAAGGGGCAAAATTCGATTGCGTCATCACCAGCGTCGGCGGCGGCGGGCTGCTTGCCGGCATCGTCGAGGGCTTGAAGCGCAACGGGCTTTCCGATGTGCCTGTTATCGCCGTCGAAACGGAAGGGGCGGCTTCGCTGAACGCCAGCCTCAAGGCGAATGAGCGTACCACCCTTCCCGCCATTACCTCGATTGCCAATTCGCTCGGCGCGCGGCAGGTGGCGCAGCATGTCTTCGACCTGCCGAAGCAGCATCCGATCGAAAGTGTTCTCGTCAGCGACGCCGATGCCGTTGCCGCCTGCCTGAAATTCGCCGATGCGCAGCGCATTCTGGTCGAGCCGGCTTGCGGTGCGGCCCTTGCGGTTGCCGATGTGCATGCCGGGCTGCTTCAGCGCTTCGATAATCCGCTTATCGAAGTCTGCGGCGGCATCGGCGTGTCGCTCGACAAACTCAGGGGCTGGAAAGAAAAATTTCTTTGACCCACACTAAAGAAAAAGCCGGGCGTAAGCCCGGCTTGATGCGGTAACCGATTGGAAGGGCTCAGGCTGCCCAAGGGTGCGAAGCGGCGTTCTTCTTTTCGAAGCTGTCGATCGCCTTGCCCTTTTCCAAGGTCAGGCCGATATCGTCGAGGCCGTTCAGCAGGCAGTGACGCTTGAACTCGTCGAGATCGAACTTGATCAAACCACCATCGGGGCCGGTGATCTCGAGGTTTTCGAGGTCGACGCTCAGGATGGCGTTGGAGCCGCGCGAGGCGTCGTCCATCAGCTTGTCGAGATCTTCCTGGCTGACCTTGATCGGCAGGATGCCGTTCTTGAAACAGTTGTTGTAGAAAATATCGGCGAAGCTGGTCGAAATAACGCAGCGGATGCCGAAATCCAGAAGCGCCCAGGGCGCGTGCTCGCGCGAGGAGCCGCAGCCGAAATTGTCGCCGGCAACCAGGATCTTGGCATCGCGATAGGCCGGCTTGTTCAGCACGAAATCCGGGTTTTCTGAGCCGTCTTCGTTATAACGAGCCTCCGCGAAGAGGCCGGTGCCGAGGCCGGTGCGCTTGATCGTCTTCAGATAATCCTTCGGAATGATCATGTCGGTGTCGACGTTGACGACCGGCAAGGGCGCTGCAACGCCCGTGAGCTTCACGAATTTATCCATGACCCATGCTCCATTTCAGCAAATCTACTTCCTGAATTTGCATCTAGTCCAGTTTTTCGCCGAAATGAAGGAGAATCTTTCACAGACGGCGGCCACGCGACGTTTCGCGCGGTCCGCCCAATTGCGCCTGTCCCTTATTTGGACGGTGCGTTCAACCCCCAAAGGACGCCGAACGGATCACGAAGCTGGCCATAGCGGTCGCCCCAGAACATCAGTTCGACCGGCATGACGACTTCGGCGCCGGCGGCAACCGCGCGATCCCACCAGAAATCGATATCATCGATCACCAGCTGGATTGCAAAGCCTTCATGGCCTTTGAAGGGATGGCCGTATTCGGGATAGGCGTCCGACAGCATCAGGGAACTGCCGTTGATGTAGAGATGCACATGCATCGTTCTGCCGCTCTCGTCGACCGGCACGAGATATGCCTCTTCGGCGCCGAAAGCCTTTTTGTAGAACTCCGCAGCTTTCACCGCGCCGCCGACCGTCAGATAGGGCAGCAGGCCGTTCTTGACCGGTGGCATCTTGGTCGGGTTGCTCTCTGTCGTCGCATCCATGCTTGTCCTCCATTCGTTTTTTGAACGCCGGCTGAATGCCTGGCTGCTTCAAAGGACGTAGCATGGAAGCGTGATCCGACAGTGTCGGCCGAAATTTTTCAGCGAACTAAAATTTTCAGCGAAAAGGTGATCAGAGATCGATGATCGTGCCGCGACCGTCGTTCCACACCCGCATCTCGCGCTGGCCGTTGTTTGCCTTGGCGCGGACCGGAGCGGGCTTCATCTTCATCGAAAGCGCGCGTCCGACCATGAGCACGGTCAGGATGCCGCCGACGGCAAGCGTCACCGAAAAGGTGAGAAGCAGCATGGCCACGAAAACGGTGGCGCCGGCAAGCATGAGGAAGATGGAGCGAATGTTCTGCATGATTAGAGACCTTTCTTCGGAAAGGAATGTGGTCCTTCTCCTTCCTCTCTGCAAGGCAAGCATGGCTTTTTGTTGTTCTGCTAGATGTCTGGGGGCGGGCTGCTTGCTTCGGCTTTCAAAGCTTGGCACTAATTCGCCATGAGCCGAAACCCTACGACCCGCTCCATCCGCCTGCGCCGTTCGGTGCTGAGCGTGCCTGCCATCAATCCCCGCGCCCTCGAAAAAACCCATGCGGTCGATTGCGATGCGGTGATCTTCGATCTTGAGGATTCCGTGGCGCCGGAAAAGAAGGCGGAAGCGCGGGAAAATCTGAGGAATTTCTTTTCGGCTCGGCCGCTTCAAGGCAAGGAGCGGATCATCCGCATCAACAGTCTGTCCACCGATTTCGGTCTGGCGGACATGGAGCTGGTGACGGCGCTTGGTCCCGATGCCGTGCTGCTGCCGAAGGTCGACGAACCGCAGGATATCATGGCGCTCAGTGACCTTCTCTCCGAGGCCGATGCACCGGAAGATCTGCGCATCTGGGCAATGATCGAGACACCGCGCGGCATCCTGAACACGGCGGCCATTGCCGAAGCTGGGCGCACGCCGGGCTCACGGCTCGATTGTCTCGTCGTCGGGCTGAACGACCTGCGCAAGGAAACCGGCGTGCTGCCGCAGCCGGGGCGGGCCTATCTCGTGCCGTGGCTGATGCAGGTCGTCCTTGCGGTCAGCGCCTATGGGCTCGATGCGATCGACAGCGTCTTCAACGATTTCAGGGACGAACAGGGTTTCGATGTCGAATGTCTGCAGGGCCGGGCCATGGGCTTTGCCGGCAAGATGCTGATCCATCCGGCGCAGATCGAGCCCGCCAACCGGCATTTCGGCCCGGATCCGGCAGCGATTGCGGAAGCGGAGGCGATCATATCAGCCTTTGCCGACCCCGCCTCCGATGGGCTGAACGTCATCAATGCAGGCGGGCGGATGGTCGAGCGGCTGCATCTTGTCCAGGCGGAAAGTCTGGTCCATAAAGCGCGCCTGATAGCAGCCCGCCAGGCTGCAGCACGAAAGACGATGTGATGAAACTCTACCGCTTCCTGACCGGTCCCGACGATGCTTCCTTCTGCCATAAGGTCACCGCCGCCCTCAACAAGGGCTGGTCGCTGGAGGGCTCGCCGACCTATGCCTTCAATGCCGCAACCGGTGCGATGCAGTGCGGCCAGGCCGTCGTCAAGCATGTCGAAGGCAAGGACTACGATCCCGAGATGAAACTCTCCGAGCAGTGAGGTTTCAGCGCATAACCCCGAAAATCGTAATCGATTTTCGGAAAGGATTATGCGTGATTGAAAGTGATAGAACGTCCTTAGCGCGTCCTTGGACGCGCGGCGCTCTATCGCTCGGCGGCTTCCTCGGCGCTTGCCTCGATCCGCTCCATGTCATCGTCGCTCAGCCCGAAATGGTGGCCGATCTCGTGGATCAGGACGTGGGTGATGATATCGCCGAGCGTCTCGTCGTTCTCAGCCCAGTAGTCGAGAATGGGACGGCGGTAGAGGCGGATGCGGTTCGGCATCTCGCCGGTTTCCACCGTGAAACGTTCGGAAATGCCCCTGCCCTCGAAAAGGCCGAGCAGATCGAAAGGGGTTTCCAGCGCCATGTCCTCGAAAACGTCGTCATCGGGGAAATCCTCGATCTCGATCGTGAGGTTGGTCGTCAGCTGGCGGAATTCATCCGGCAGATGGCTGTAGGCCTCCATGGCCAGCGACTCGAAGGCGCTGATCGTCGGCGCATGGCGGTCCCGCCAATCATCGCTCTGGTCTATGCGGGCCATGAATATTCCTTCCTTTGGGGGCCCATATAGAACCTTTATCGCCGATTTTCGAGTGCGGAATCAAAGGCAGGAATATTTTCATAGAAAATGGCCGTTGACTCTTCATTAGCTCTCTGGAATCTATAAGAACATAACAGGAACAAGACGGATTGGAGAACGCCATGGCGCAGCACGCCCTGGCGCGCGAGCGGCTTTTTGCGCTCCGCGAAACCATCGCCAGGCTGGAGGGAAGGCCCGCGCCGGCGCTTGCCGCAGCGGAACGGGAAGCCTTGGCGGAAGGACATAAGGCCCGCCAGGAGCGCACGCTGCCGCCCCTGCCGTTTGGGGTGGAGGTTCTCGACGGGGCGCTGGAAGGCGGCCTGCCGCTCGATGCGATCACCGAATTCCGTTCCGCTCTGTCTCGCGATGCCGGTGCTGCAAGCGGGCTGGCGATGGCTGTTGCCGCGCGGCTGCAAAAACAGGAAGCGGATGCCGGCCGCCTTCTGCCGTTGCTCTGGATCGGCGATGCCGTCGGCACGCTGGAGGCCGGTCGTCCCTATGCCCCCGGGCTTCGGGATTTCGGCCTAAGCCCGGAGCGGTTTCTCCATGCCGCGCCGCGCAAGCTGGACGAGGCGCTCTGGCTGGCGGAGGCCGCGGTGGAAAGCGCTGCCTTCTCGGCCGTCATCTTCGAAGTACGGGGCAATCCCGCCCATTTCGGCCTGACCGAAAGCCGCAGGCTTAGTCTCAGGGCGCATGCTGCCCGCCGTCCGCTCTTTCTTGTCCGTCAGGCCGGGGCGGAGGAGGCAAGCAGTGCGTCCTTGCGTCTGCATGTCGAACCGGCCCCGTCCGCTCTGCGGCCGTTGCCGGATGGATCGAAACTTTCCGGCAGCATCGGCAATCCGATTTTTCGTCTGACGCTGGAGAAGAGCCGCAATCCGGCCGCTCTGTCCTTTCTTCTGGAGTGGAATCCCCATGAACGCGAATTTTTCCCTGTCGCCGAACCAAACCTCGTTCGTCCTCCAGGCGAACAGTCAGCGCATTCTGGCGCTCAGCTTCCCGCATCTGCCAACGGACCGCATCGCCCGCAGGCGATGGGGGCTCTCCTGGCGTTCGAAAGGGCGTCCTGAGACGCCGCCTATCGTCTGTTCCGGCAAGCTCAACAATGCCATGCGGCTGACGGCACTGGACGAGTTGGCCGAGAGGCTGGGGTTGAAGAAGGAGCTGGGCGTTGCCGAAGCGCGCGCCATGTACCCGCTGCTCGAGGTCGCGGAAGAGGATCCGGCAGCCGACCGCCGGTTGCTGGAGGCAATTGCCGACTGGTGCGACCGTTATACGCCGCTGGTGGCGTTCGACGGCAAGGACGGGCTGTTTCTCGACATTAGCGGCTGCGCCCATCTCTTCGGCGGTGAAAAGGCGCTTCTTAGGGATGTGCTGTCGCGGCTTTTCCATATGGGGTTCGATGCCCGCGGCGCGGTCTCATCGTCGCCCGGCCTTTCCTGGGCCGCGTCCCGCTTCGGGCAAGGCGGCGTGATCGAGGACGAAGAGACGGAACATGTGCTGATGTCCTTGCCGGTCGCAGCCTTGCGGCTGGAAGGACAAACCGTCGATGCCCTGAAGAAGCTCGGTCTGAAATATGTCGGCGACGTTATCGATGCACCGCGAGCGCCGCTGACCCGCCGGTTCGGCCCGGAACTGCTTCTGCGTCTCGACCAGGCGCTGGGACGTGAAGAGGAGCCGGTCTCGCCCCGGCGTCCTGTTGCCAGCCTTTCGGCCGAAAGCCGGCTGATCGAGCCCATCGGGACGGAAGAGCAGATCCTTGCCGTCACCAGGCAGGTCGCCTTATCGCTGCAGCCGTCGCTGGAGGTGCGGGGGGCTGGCGGGCGGGTGTTCGAACTGGTCCTGTTCCGCGTCGATGGCAGGGTCTTTCGTATCTCCGTCGGCGCTTCGCAGCCGCTTCGCGAACCAAAGTTCATCGCCGGGCTTTTTTCCGAGAGATTGCAGGCGGTCTATGACGATCTCGATGCCGGCTATGGCTTCGAGATCCTGCGGTTGAATGTGTTGCGGCACGATCCCTTCAACGAGACGCAGGGTGATTTCGAGGGCGACCGGCAGGGAGAGATCTCGCTTTCGGCCTTCGTCGACCGGGTCTCGGCCCGGCTTGGTGCGGATTGCCTGCAAAGCTTTCAGCTCCGCGAGAGCCATGTGCCGGAACGCGCCGTCATCACGGTTCCTGTGATGGAGAGCCTTCCCAGGCGGAAGGCAGCGCAGGACATCCAGCTTCCTTTCCGCGAAGAGCGCCCGCTACGGCTCTTTGCAACGCCGGAGCCCGTCGAGACCATACTTGCCGAAGTGCCCGATGGTCCGCCGCAGATCTTCCGCTGGCGGCGGATGCAGCATCAGGTGGCAAGAAGCGAAGGGCCGGAACGGATTGCCATGGAGTGGTGGATCGATGGGGATGACGCCGAGGCGCGTGACTATTTCCGCATCGAGGATGAGACCGGACATCGCTTCTGGATCTATCGGCGGGGCTTTTATGGTCAGGAGCTTGACCCTCGCTGGTTCATGCATGGCGTGTTCGCATGACAACCACGCGCGCATTCTTTGAGATCGGCACAAGGACGAATTTCTCGTTTCTTGAAGGCGCCTCTGGCCCGGAAGAGATGGTCGTACAGGCCGCTTATCTGAAGCTTGGCGGCCTCGGCATAGCGGACCGGAATTCGGTTGCTGGCGTGGTGCGGGCGCATGCGCAGGCGGAGCAACTTGAGGAGAGATACAAGAACAGGGATGAGATTCTGGCCGAAGCGAAGAAGGAAGGAAAAATGGAGGTCATCCTCGATCCTATCCGGGTTCAACCAGGCGCCCGTCTCGTCTTTTCCGACGGAACGCCTGATATCCTTGCCTATCCGCAAAACCGGCGAGGCTGGGCAAACCTCTGCCGCCTTCTGAGCGCCGGCAATCTGAAGGAGGAAGCGGTCAAGGGAAGCTGCATTCTGACGGAAGCGGAACTCATGGAATGGGGGGACGAAATGATGCTTGCCCTCGTTCCCGATCGCACCCTTGTCGATCATCAGGCGGCTCAGTCGACGCTGGAAGATTACCTGGAACGGTTTCGCAGACGCTTCCGCAAGGCTTTTTTTATGGCGCTGGCGCCAGCCTATGACGGCCGCGACAGGCAGGTCTTTGCGGTGCTTGCCATGCTTGCTGCCCGAAACCGTGTGCCGCTGATTGCCACCAACCAACCGCTTTACCATCATCCCGAACGCCGGCCGCTTTCGGATGTCGTGATCGCGATCCGGGAGCATGTACAGATAGCGCAAGCCGGTTTCCTGCTGGCGCCGAATGCCGAACGCTACCTCAAGGATTCACGTGAAATGGCCCGGATCTTCCGGGACTATCCCGGTGCGGTCGAGAACACGCAGGTATTTTTCGACAGCTTGACCTTTTCGCTGAAGGAACTGGAGCACAATTATCCGCCAGAAAACGATCCCGGCGAAACGCCGCAGGAGACTCTCGAAAGGCTGACGAGAGCGGGAGCGGTAAGACGCTATCCCGAGGGTATCCCGCCCAAGGTGGCGCAACAGATCGATTATGAACTGAAACTCATTGGGGATAAGAAATATGCCTCCTATTTCCTGACGGTGCACAGGATCATCCAGCACGCCCGCTATGAACTCAAGGTCTTGTGCCAGGGGCGCGGATCGGCGGCAAATTCGGTCATCTGCTATTGTCTCGAGATAACGGAAGTCGATCCCGAAAAGAGCACACTGCTCTTCGACCGCTTCATTTCGATGGATCGCGACGAACCGCCGGATATCGATGTCGATTTCGAGCATGACCGGCGTGAAGAGGTCATCCAGTTTATTTACAAAAACTACAAAAGAGAACATGCGGGACTGACGGCAGGGGTGACCACCTACCGCACCCGTTCGGCCGGCCGCGAGGTCGCCAAGGCCTTCGGGCTGTCGGAGGATGTCCAGTCGGCGATCAGCAGTCTCGTCTGGGGGTGGTCGGAGGACAATCTTTCCGAACGCGATGCCAAGGCGGCCGGCCTCGACGTCAAGGATCCGGTGACGCGGAACGTGCTGAAATATGCCTCCGAGCTTCTCGGCTTCCCGCGCCACCTCACCCAGCATGTCGGCGGCTTCGTCATCACGCGGGATCGGCTCGACGAGGTGGTGCCGATCATGAAGACGGCGATGCCGGATCGCTACATGATCGAGTGGGACAAGGACGACCTCGACAACGTCAAGATCCTCAAGGTGGATGTGCTGGCACTCGGCATGCTGACCTGTCTGCGAAAGGCTTTTTCGCTGCTTGAATTGCATTACGATGTGAAGAAGACGCTCGCAGACCTTGGCAATAAGGAACATGGGAACGAAGGCGAGCCGGTTTACGAGATGATGGGCAGGGCCGATACGCTCGGGGTCTTCCAGATCGAAAGCCGGGCGCAGATGAGCATGCTGCCGCGTCTCCGGCCGACGCGATTCTACGACCTCGTCATCGAGGTGGCGATCGTGCGGCCGGGTCCGATCCAGGGCGACATGGTGCATCCCTATTTGAAGCGCCGGGAGCAGCGGGCCAAGAACATTCCGATCGAATATCCGAGCAAGGAGCTGGAAACTGTTCTGGAAAGAACCCTCGGCGTGCCCTTGTTCCAGGAACAGGCCATGCAGATCGCCATTACCGCAGCAGGATTCAGGCCGGCGGAAGCCGACAAGCTTCGCAGAGCGATGGCAACATTCAAGAGAACGGGTACGATCGGTAACTTCGAAAAGCGGTTCATCGAAGGAATGGTCTCAAAGGGCTATGCCCAGGAATTCGCGCAGCAGTGTTTCAACCAGATCAAAGGCTTCGGCGAATACGGTTTCCCGGAAAGCCATGCCGCCTCCTTCGCGCTGCTCGTCTATGCCTCCTCATGGCTCAAGGCCTATTATCCCGACGTTTTCTGTGCGGCGATGCTGAATTCCCAGCCGATGGGGTTTTATGCACCGGCGCAACTGGTGCGGGATGCACGCGAGCACGGGGTCAAGATCCTGCCGGTCGATATCAATGAATCGAACTGGGATTGCGGCCTGGAGGAAGCTGCCTTCGATCGGAATGCCATCGATTTCCGGCATGAGAAGATGCGCGAGATCATCAAGACCCGCCATGCGGTGCGGCTGGGTTTCCGGCAGATCAAGGGCCTTTCGACAGACGATATGGAACGGCTCGTCAGCAATCGAGGCGAAGGCTACAGCTCGGTCCGCGATCTCTGGCTACGGTCGGGTCTGCAGAAATCCGTCATCGAGCGATTGGCGGATGCGGATGCATTCCAATCCCTCAAACTATCGCGACGCGACGCGCTCTGGGCGGTGCGGGCGCTGGATGTGAAGAGTGCTGCCGAGGAGCTGCCGCTTTTCGAGCAGGTCCGTCATGTCGACCTCCAGATCGAGCCTGCAGCAAAGCTGCCGGAAATGCTGCCCGGAGAGCAGGTCATCGAGGATTACCGTTATCTCTCTTTGTCGCTGAAGGCGCACCCCCTGTCCTTCCTGCGCGAGGAATTGCGCAAGGCCGGTGTGACACGCAATGTCGATCTGTTGAAGGTCGCGAACGGAAAGAGGGTGACGATCGCGGGCCTCGTGCTGGTGCGCCAGCGGCCGGGTTCGGCCAAAGGTGTGATCTTCATGACGCTGGAAGACGAGACCGGCGTGGCCAATGTGATTGTCTGGTCGAAAATGTTCGACAAATACCGCTCGGTCGTGATGGGCGCCCGGCTGGTGAAAATCCGCGGCAGGCTGCAAAGCCAGAGCGGGGTGATCCATACCGTCGTCGAGCATATCGAGGACATGACGCCGGCGCTCGGTATCCTGCA
The DNA here is from genome assembly GCF_001679785.1 of Rhizobium leguminosarum. Lineage (NCBI taxonomy): Bacteria > Pseudomonadati > Pseudomonadota > Alphaproteobacteria > Hyphomicrobiales > Rhizobiaceae > Rhizobium > Rhizobium leguminosarum. The sequence goes on along the minus strand of NZ_CP016286.1, from coordinate 3,981,996 downwards.
ACGCGAGGCCCGGCGTTTCGGCGTCTGCGAGCGGGCAGACGAGGTGCTGAGGCCGGGTGCTGATCAGCGGCAGAAAAAGCTTGTAAATGCGCAGGAGAGGGCCGAGCTGGAAAAACGGGTGGTTGCCTCGGGCCGCCATGCGGGCGCGGCAGAAACGGCTCAGGTGATGCCGCGCGGACGCAACTTTCATTAAAAATGCATCGCATCGATCAAGACCATGCGGCGCGCTTCAATTGCCTTTATGGTTGTCATCACACTGAAACCGCTGCATAATCCCGGACGATATGCATGAAGGCCTCACCGGACACCGCTATTCAATGATGCGGGGCTCGAATTTTTTCTTGACAGCCACCATCTTCTTTAGCAGAAAACACGATAGTCAGTGTCATGTTTGGAATGAAGACGTGCTTGTCTGCAGCTGCAATTACATAACCGATAAAGAAATCCGGGAGGTTATCACCAACCTTCTCGATGAAGACTGTTGGCAGCTTATCGTGCCTGCGAAAGTCTACCACGCTATGGAAAAACGCGGCCGCTGCTGCGGCTGTTTCCCCAACGTCGTCGACCTCATTATCCAGACAACCGAGGAATATCACGCCCGTCGCCACTCGACGGAGGCCGAAATATTTGATTTCATGTCCCGCTTGAAACAATTCCATGAGGAAAACAGGAGAGCGGACATTGAAAGGCGACAAAAAGGTCATCGAGCGGCTTAACGAGGCGTTGTTCCTCGAACTCGGTGCGGTCAACCAATACTGGGTTCATTATCGTCTTCTTGAGGACTGGGGTTACACCAAGCTCGCCAAGAAGGAGCGCGCCGAATCCATCGAAGAGATGCACCATGCCGACCGGCTTGTTGCACGCATCATCTTCCTCGAAGGCCATCCCAATCTGCAGACCCTTGCACCTCTTCGCATCGGCCAGAACGTCAAGGAAGTTCTGGAAGCCGATCTTGCTGGCGAGTACGACGCCCGCGCGGCCTACAAAAAGTCGCGCGATATCTGTCATGACGCCGGCGATTACGTTTCCATGAAACTTTTCGAGGAGCTGCTGGCGGACGAGGAAGGTCATATCGACTTCCTCGAAACACAGATCGACCTGCTCGAGAAAATCGGCGAGAGCAAATACGGCCAGCTTAACGCCGATTCCGCCAACGAAGCCGAATAATATTCGAACGGGATGCCGGCCGCCTATGGCGGCGGCCGGTGTTATCTATCGAATTATCAGCTGCCAGCCACCGCGATCGGCTGCATCAAACCGGATTGAAACCGGTGCGCCTTATTTCCCTGCTGAAATTAAATGGAACTGATCAATCGCGATCACGCTGTATCGATCAGTCTTCCGAATGTAGTGCTGCTAGATGCTGGAACTCGGCCACCACCTGCTCGTAGACGGCGCGCTTGAAGGGGACGATCAGCCCCGGCAGTTGCTGCATCGGCTTCCATTCCCAGGCATCGAATTCCGGCTCGTGGCCGCCAGGCGGCGGATTGATGGCGATCTCGCTGTCGTCGCCGTCGAAGCGGAAGGCGAACCAGCGCTGCGTCTGGCCGCGGAATTTCCCCTTCAGCCCGATGCCGATCAGTGCCGGCGGCAGATCATAGTTGATCCAGTCTCTCGCTTCGGCAAGCAGGGTCACCGTCTTGATGCCGGTCTCCTCGTAAAGCTCGCGGTAGGCGGCGTCCAATGGATCCTCGCCCTTGTCGATGCCGCCCTGCGGCATCTGCCAGAGCTGTGGCGAGCCGTCATATTCGGAATTGCCGTCGGAGATGCGTCTTCCCGCCCAGACGAGGCCATCGCGGTTCAGGATCATCACGCCGACGCAGGGGCGGTAGGGCAGATCCTCGGCTTTCACGGTCGCCTGGCTCATCTTCTTCTCCGTTCCGGGATTCTTCTCAAGGATACTCTCAAGGATTCTTGGGGTCGTTGGAAAGGGCGGCAACGCCGACGATCTCGATGCCGCGCATCGCGGCCTCCTCGCTCCATTTGGCGATGGCGTCAACGCTCTCATCGAAAGCCGAGGCGACGCCGATCGCCTGGCCGTTCTTGCGGGCGATGCGCTCGAGCTCGTCGAGCTTCTTCAGGACGGCGTTGACATCGAGCTGGCCGTCGAGCTGCAGGTCGGCGAAGGCATAGGGCAGTTCGGTTCCCTTGGCGATCGCCGCCGTCTTCGACTGCGCCGATGTGCCGTCGTCGAGAAACAGCAGCCCGCGCTTGCCAATGTCGCGCATGACAGGTTCCATGGCGGCGGGATCAGAGAGGAAACGGCCGCCGAGATAATTCATGACGCCGGTATAGTTGGTGATCTCGCCCATCGCCTTGTGCAGGTTCTCGAGGTTGCGGGCGGCCGGTTTCGTGGTCAGCAGCGTTTCGGGGCCTGGATCGTTCGCCGGGTAATCAAAAGGTTCGAGCGGCACTTGGAGAAGGATCTCGTGACCGCCGCGGCGGGCTTCCTGCATCCAGCGCTGAAGGCTGTTGCCGCTTGCGGCAAAAGCGAAGGTGATCTCTTCCGGCAATTCCGCGATGGCGCGCTGCGTTCCGGTCTGGCTGAGCCCGAGGCCGCTGACGACAATGGCGATGCGGACGCCACGCGCGCCAGACGAGGGACGCGCATATTGATCCATCGGCCGCCGGCCATCGGGGCCGATAATCGGCAGCCTGCCAAAAGGTGTCTCTTCGAGCAGTGCTTCATTGGGTTGGGCTGCCATGCGCGGATCCTGGCCGATCTGCATGGCGTCGACCAGCACCGGCCCGCCGCCGTCGCGCGGGCGAGGGCTGTATTTGGTGACGACCGAGCCGTCGCCGGTGACCATCTGCTCGACATTGGCGCCCGAGCGCGGGTCGGCGCGGGGCATACCGTCTGCCGCTTGGCCCGTGGTGGCCGTCGGCGGCTGAGGGGTATTGGCAGGGGGTGTTGCGGCTTGTTCGCCCGCCGGCGGTTTGGTGCGTTCGAGCCCGTCGCCGCGAAATGCCGTATAGAGGGAAAAGCCGCCTATCGCAAAAAGGCAGAGACTGGCGGCGATCCGGCCGAGACGCAGGACACCTGGGCGCCGGCGGCCGGTTTTGCGGTTGCGGCCCAAAGGCGCATGCAGGTCCGTTCCCAATTTTTTGCCCGCTCCAAAACCGGGAAACAGCAGAAAGGCTCAAGGCCGGGCGAGGTGCCCGGCCTTGAGCTGATCGATTACTTGGCGACGACGGCCTTGTCCGGGTTCGGCGGGAAGGCCGGATCGGTCTTCTTGCCGCGCAGAAGGTCGAGCGCGTAGTTCAGCTGAACGTCGTCCTTCGGGTCCGGCGGGACGTAGGCAACGGAGCCCGAACCTTCGTCCGTCTCGCTCTGGCCCTTGATGTGGCCGCGCAGGCTGGATTCGCCTTCGGTCACCATCTTGCCTTGCAGTTCCTCCGGCAGCGGCTCCTCGACCTTGATGTCGGGGGCGATGCCGGTGCCCTGGATCGAGCGGCCCGACGGCGTGTAGTAGAGCGCCGTGGTCAGGCGCAGCGCGCCGTTTTCGCCAAGCGGAATGATCGTCTGGACGGAGCCCTTGCCGAAGGAGCGCGTGCCGAGAACGGTGGCACGGCGCAGATCCTGAAGAGCGCCGGCGACGATTTCCGATGCGGAAGCCGACCCGCCGTTGATCAGCACGATCACCGGCTTGCCATCCGTCAGGTCGCCCGGGCCGGCATTGAAGCGGCGGGTTTCATCGGGATTGCGGCCGCGGGTCGAAACGACTTCGCCGCGCTGCAGCAGGGCATCGGAGACGTTGATCGCCTGGTCGAGCAGACCGCCCGGATTGAGGCGCAGGTCGAGAACATAACCCTTCAGCTTGTCGGCCGGAACGGTGTCCTTGATCTTCTTGATCGCCTTTTCCATGTCGGGATAGGTCTTCTCGGTGAAGGAGATGATGCGGAGATAACCGACATCATCCTCGACACGCGACTTGACTGCCTGGACGGCGACGACGTCACGGACGATCGTCAGCTCGATCGGCTTGTCGGCACCCTTGCGGATTAGCGTCAGCTTGATCGGCGTGTTGACGGCACCGCGCATCTTCTCGACTGCATCTTCCAGCTTCAGGCCGCGCACGGACTGGCCGTCGATCTCGGAGATGTAGTCGCCAGCGAGAACGCCGGCCTTGGCGGCAGGCGTATCGTCGATCGGGGTGATGACCTTGACGAGTTCGTCTTCCATCGTAACTTCGATGCCGAGGCCGCCGAACTCACCCTTGGTCTGGGTGCGCATATCCTCGGCGTCCTTCGCATTCATGTAGCTCGAATGCGGATCGAGCGAGGAGAGCATGCCGTTGATGGCGTTCTCGATCAGCTTGTCTTCCGCAGGCGGCGTCACATATTGCGCACGCACACGCTCGAAGACATCTCCGAAAACCGAAAGTTCCTTGTAGGTCGAGGATCCGGCCGCTTCTGCCGGCACACCCGCCGAGTAAATGACGCTCATTGCGGTCGCACCCATCAATGCGCCGACCAGAACAAGAGAAGCCCTACGAATCATTGCGTGCCTTTCCAGTGTCTTTGGCGGTCCACCACGGCCGGGAATCGACCGGTTTACCGTCCTTTCGAAATTCAATGTAAAGCGTTGGCCGGTTCGTTTCCAGCGCCAATGCAGTTGCGCTTGCCACTCTTTTCGCGCCCATCACGGCAAGCGGCTCGCCGGAGAAAACGAATTTTCCCTGACGGGTATTGATCGTATCCATTCCCGAGAGAACCAGGTGGTATCCATCGCCCGCGTCGAGGATGATCATCTGGCCGTAACTGCGAAATGCGCCGGCGAAAACCACCAGACCATCCGCAGGCGCCGTCACCACTGTCTCTGGATTGGTGGCGACCGTCATTCCCATGGCCTCGTGCCCGGTGCCGTCGGCATCGCCGAACTGGCGCAGGATATCGCCCGTAACGGGCACCTCCAATTTCGCCTTCAATTCTCCGAAGGGATATGCGGGCGCAATGCGGTTTTTATCGGGCACGCCGCTGTCGGCAAGCGCCTTGGCCTGGGCGCGCTGCTCGTCCGTCAGCAGCTTGCGGTTCTCCTCCGCCTGGCGGGCGGCAGCGGCGGCGTCGCGCACCGAAGCGATCTCGGATTCCATCGATGCGACCAGGCCTTCAAGGCTCGTCGCCTTGCCCGCCAGTTCCTCCGAGCGTTTCCGTTCGGCCCCGAGTTCGGCGGCGTTGCTGCGGCTGAGCTTGTCGTTTTCGGCAAGCAACAGGTCCATGCGCCGCTCTTCCTCGATGCCATTGGTCATGGTCGCTGTCAGCGAGGTTTTCTCGGCAGCACTTGCGGTCTGCAATGCGGCGAGGCTTGCGAGGTCTGCGGCAAGCTTGTCGGTCTCCTTGCGGATGCCGGGCACGACGGCGCCGAGCAGAATGGCGCTGCGCACGGAGCCAAGCGCGTCATCGGGGGTGACGAGCAAAGCGGGCGGCGGGTTGCGGCCCATGCGCTGGAGCGCTGCCAGTACCTCGGCCAGCAGGCCGCGGCGGTCGTGCAGGGAGCGGCGGATGCCGTCCTCCTTGACGCCGAGATCGGCAAGCTTCTTCTCGCTTTCGAGGATCTGCTTTTCGAGCGCCTTGCGGCGGGCAGCGGAATCGATGAGTGCCTGGCGGATGCTTTCCGTGCTCTTTTCGAGATCGGCGATGCTCTGCTGAAGCGCGCTCACCTTGTCGGTGGAGAGGCTGATCGTTTTCGACAGAGTTTCGAGTTCGGCACGGGTCTGATCACGCTTGGCGGCAAGTTCTGCCGCCGGATCGGGCGGCGGCGCGGGCTCGGCTACCCGCTGCGGCGCAGGTTGTGCCGCCTCGGGCGCGGCATCCTGCGCCCGGACGATGAACGGATTTGCCAACATGACAACCACCGCCACACCGACGCCGGCCGCGATAGCCGGCAGGATCATGCGGTGTCGCCTGGTGGATGCTCTCGTCATGCGTGTTGGGGCACTTTCTCATATCGCGCGGAGACTAAGCTGATTTGGTACGCTTTGCCAGAAAGTTTGAAGGAGAACCGGCTGCCTAGCAAAACACGGCTGCGTGACATTGCGATTGCCGTCACATCAGGCCGATGCGGCATCAGACGCGGTGATAGGGGTGACCGGACAGGATGGTAACGGCACGATAGAGCTGCTCGGCGATCAGCGTGCGCACGAGCTGGTGCGGCCAGGTCATCTTGCCCAGGCACAGCGTCGCGTCGGCACGGTCGTAAAGCGAGGGATCGAGGCCATCGGCACCGCCGATCGCGATGGTCAGCTCGCGTTTGCCTTGGTCGCGATAGGAGCCGAGCAGGTTCGCGAAGGCTTCGCTGTCGAGCGCCTTGCCGCGTTCATCGAGAAGAATGAGGATGCTGCCATCGCCAAGCGATTTCAGAAGCATCGCCGCCTCTTCACGCTTGCGGGTCTCCGCGTTGGAGGCCCGGCTTTCGGCAACTTCGGCAACGCGGGTCAATTCGAGGCCGACGGCAGGGCCGGCCTTGGCAAAACGGTCGAAATAACGGGCGGCAAGATCCTTTTCCGGGCCGGACTTCAGCCGTCCCACCGTAAAAAGACCTATTCGCATTCATCCGCTCCCGCTCATGCGGCACATCGGGCGCACACTGCGCCACCGGCCGGCTTATCTGTTTGCCGGCCAGCCAATGCCACGTCTCAGGCGCCGGACAGAATGCCGGCTTGCCTGTCAGTGCCGTGTTTCTTCATCCATATCCGGAGCCGCCCACATCTTTTCGATGTTGTAAAACTCGCGGATTTCGGGACGGAACACATGCACGATAATGTCACCGGTGTCGATCAGGACCCAATCGCCGCCTTCCTGACCCTCGACGCGGGCCGTACCGAGGCCGTCGTCCTTAAGGTCGGTGAGCAGGTGATCCGAGATCGCCATGACATGCCTGTTCGAGCGGCCGGAGACGACAATCATGTAATCTCCCAGCGCCGATTTTCCGGCAATGTCGATGGTGACGATATCTTCAGCTTTGGAGTCCTCGAGGCTGGCGAGGACGGTTTCTAGGGCACGGGCGGCGGCATCGGCGCCACGTTCCGCACTCTTCGGGATAACGGCGAGCGTTTTTCCCTTGGCGTGTACTGTTGTCAGTGCTTTCCCTTTCCTGGAATGACAAACTATGCACAACACAGATCCGATCGAGACCGGATCATGGTTAAGATAGGCATCAAACCATTAATGTTTCAAGACATGCTAAGGTACAGAACGGCCGAAAATCCGATCTGCCGTTCGAATTGAAGTATTTGGCTGCTCGGGGCGGCCTCGTGCGGGCGGTGTACAGTTTCCATGCCGCAGCGTAAAGTGCGGCAAATTTCACGATCTCCAGATTCAATGACCGACTCAGCCGCAAAAACACTCGTGCCCGTCCTGCGAATCAGCTTCCCGGATGAGGATCGCCTCGGCCATGGCAAGATGGAACTGCTGGAGCATATCCGCCAGACCGGATCGATCTCGGCGGCCGGGCGGGCAATGGACATGTCCTACCGGCGGGCATGGCTGCTGGTCAGCGAGATGAACCGGATGTTCAACGAACAGGTGGTGGAATCGCAGCGCGGCGGGCAGAAGGGCGGCGGCGCGGCGCTGACGCCGTTCGGCGAGGAATTGCTCGGGCGTTTCCGCCGGATGGAAAGCACGATGCGCACGAGCCTTGCCGAAGATCTCGCCTGGCTCGAGGCCAAGCGCAACCTGCAGCAGGGCGAGCGCAGCTGATCAGGCCTCCAGGGCCACTGTCTTGATGACGGCGAAGACCGCCTTTCCCGGCCGAAGATCCAGTCGCTCGCAGGAGAGGGTCGTGATCCGGGAAAGAATGCTATCGCCGCCGCAATCGAGCCGGATTTCCACCGTTCCGTCCTCGGCCGAGGACATCCCTTCTATCCTTGCTTCCAGGATATTCAGCGCGCTGAGCCCCTCGGGCCTTGCGGTCGCCAGCATGACATCGCGGGAGGGAATGCGAATGCGGACCGATTTGCCGGGCGCAAGGGCGGCTCCCGGAATATGGAGCTGACAGGATTTCAGCGCGACCGTCGATAGATGGTGCCGCGCATCGAAGCTTTCCACCGTGCCTTCCAGCAGTGCGCCTGCCTCGCGCCGGTCGGAGGCGGTGGAGGGGCGGCTCAATATATCGACGGCGGGGCCCGTCGCTTCCACCTTGCCGTCGCGCATGACGACGACCTGGTTTGCCAGCCGCGCCACCTCGGCGATCGAGTGGCTGACATAGACGATCGGTATGTCGGTTTCGTCGCGCAGTCGCTCGAGATAAGGCAAAATCTCGGCCTTACGGGCATCATCGAGGGCGGCGAGCGGCTCGTCCATCAACAGCAGGCGAGGGGAGGAGAGAAGCGCGCGGCCGATGGCGACGCGCTGCTTCTCGCCGCCGGAAAGTTTCGCGGGGCTGCGCTCCAGCAGTGTCTCGATGCCGAGCAGGTCGACGATGTGGTCGAAGCTCTCGCCGCGCGCTGTTCTCGCCGCGAACCATCGGCCGTAGAACAGATTGGCGCGAACGCTGAGATGGGGGAAAAGCCGGGCCTCCTGGAAGACATAACCGAAACGGCGGCGATGTTTCGGGACGAAGGTACCGGTTTCCGTTTCGGTCAGGGGCTCGCCGTCGAGGATGACGCGGCCTTCGTCCGGGCGGGCAAGGCCGGCAATGATGCGGATCATCGAGGTCTTGCCGGAGCCGGAACGGCCGAACAGCGCGGTGACGCCCCGCTCGGAGGTGAAGGCGGCATCGAGCGAAAAGGCGCCGAGCCTCTGTTTTGCCTCGACGATCAGCGTCATTCCGGATCGATCCTCCGGCCGGCGAGACGGGCGAGGAATTCGGAGGCGAGCAGGGCGGCCATGGAAATAACGACGGCGACGAGGGTTAGGCGGAGCGCACCGGCATCGCCGCCCGGCACCTGGGTGAAGGTGTAGATCGCCGCCGACAACGTCTGGGTTTCGCCGGGAATGTTGGAGACGAAGGTGATCGTCGCGCCGAATTCGCCCATCGCCTTGGCAAAAGAGAGAATCATGCCGGCGATGATGCCGGGCAGGGTCAGCGGCAGGGTGATCGTCAGGAAAACCCAGACAGGGCCGGCGCCGAGCGTTCCGGCCGCCTCTTCCAGCTTGCGGTCGACCGCCTCGATCGACAGGCGGATGCTGCGCACCATCAGCGGGAAGGCCATGATGGCGCAGGCCAGTGCAGCACCCGTCCAGCGGAAAGACAAGACGATGCCGAAATACTGGTCGAGCAGGCTGCCGATCGGACCGCGGCGGCCAAACAGGATGAGGAGAAGGAAACCGGTGACCACCGGGGCAGGACCAGCGGCAGGTGAACGACGCCGTTCAGCACCGACTTGCCCCAGAACCGGCCGCGGGCAAGCAGCAGGGCGACAAGGATGCCGAAGGGCAGGCTTGCCAGCATGGCGACGATCGAGACGCGCAGGCTGAGCAGGATCGCCGTCCATTCCTCATTGCTCAAGCCCAGAGCGTCCAACAAGCGCTTCTATTCCTCTCAAAAATGAAGGCTCGCACATACAAGCCGTTTGTTGACAAATCTCGCTCTTTACTCAGCGTCGTCCTCGGCCCTGTGCCGAGGATCTGCTGCCTATCCAAAAATCGACCGGATGCAGATGCTCGGGACAAGCCCGAGCATGACGATAGAGTAGTTAGCGGTCCTCGTCAGCAGACTGACGCATCGCGATGTTGAGCCTCAAGTCAGGCCCTGACGTGCAAATCCGCAATCATTTCAAGCCTCGATCATTTCAGTGTGGTGAAACCCTGCGCCGTGAAGAAGGCGGCTGCCTTGTCGGATTTCAGGAAGTCGAGATAGGCTGTCGCATCCGGGTTCTCGCTCTCGGCAAGAATTGCGATTGGATAGATGATCGGCGGATGGGAATCGGGGGGGAAGGTGCCGACGACGGCGACACCCTTATCGGCTGCCGCATCCGTCTGGTAGACGATGCCATAAGGCGCTTCGCCGCGCGAAACGAGGGCAAGGGCAGCGCGCACGCTTTCGGCGCCGGCGACCTTGGTTTCGACCGATTTCCAGACGCCGAGCTTTTCGAGTGCGGCCATGCCGTATTTGCCGGCCGGAACCGATTTCGGCTCGCCCATGGCAAGCTTGCCGTCACCCAAAAGCCCGGCGAGATCGAAGCCTTGCTTGATCTCGACCGGCTTTGCCTTGGCCTTTTCGGCAACGAGCACGATGTGGTTGCCGACCAGGTTGAAACGGGTATCGGCCTTGATAAGGTTTTTCGTGGCGAGATAATCCATCCAGTCGAGGTCGGCGGAGATGAAGATATCGGCGGGTGCGGCGTTTTCGATCTGTCTGGCCAGCGCGCCGCTCGCCGCATAGGATACGACGGCGTTCTTGCCGCTTTCCTTCGCCCAGGCGGCATTGGCGGCGTCGAGCGCATCCTTGAGGCTCGCCGCCGCAAAGACGGTAAGTTTTTCAGTTGCGGCGGCAGGCGCCGGGAGCGCTGCTGCGCCAAGCCAGAGGACTGCGATTGCGGCGGTTGCCAGTTTCATCCATCGGCGGCTGTTCTGCATGATTCATTGCCCGAGTTCGAAATATTGCGACGAATATAACGGCCGAGGCGTCTTGGCTAGGGATATATCCAAGAAAATATAACCGTACTGAACCGCGGTGTTCGCAACGATCCTATAGTTACGCATTGTTGAAGTGCATGGCTTGAACCGCAGCGTGAGATCCATAGGTGAAAATACCCGAGCGACAGGTTGGCAAACCGCAAGGGCGCCCGGCGGCACAGCATGCTCCGCCGATTTCTGCCAAGAAAAACGGCAATGCCAAAGCCGGAAGGCTGTATAGGGTTGCAGGCAATGCATTGCTGCAATGCACCAATCGGTATTCATCTTCCTGCGAAATATGCTATAACACACTCATCGACACGGCTTCTCCTCCTCCCATAGCCGTTCGATAGGGTCGACAACACTCCTCCTCCCAGTTGTCGATCGAGTTTATAAGCCCGACGGATCTCCTCCCCCGTCGGGCTTTCTCGTTTTCGGGATCTCCTGAAATCAGGCTGGCGTATGCGTCTTGCGGTGCGCGCGGCGCTCTATTCGACGCCGCCCGGCGACGAGCCGTTGCGGATTGCCGTCGAGCTCAGGCCGGAGCGCGGTCCGTGGATGAAGGTCCAGGCCGGGGCACGTTTCTTCCAGAGAATACGGGCATCATCCTCGTCGACACGGGCGAAATCGAAGGTCCTGGCCATTTTCGAGGAGAGGAAGGACAGCGTCGCGCCCGGCCGGTCGATCACCGCGATCGGAAACGTGCGGGCAATCTCCTGCCATTTCTGCCATTTGTGAAAGGTCTGCAGGCTGTCTGCGCCCATGATCCAGATGAAATACACATGCGGATTGCGCGCCTTGACCCGGGCAAGCGTGTTGGCGGTGTAGCTGGTGCCGAGCGTCTGTTCGAAGGCGGTGACCTTGACGCGCGGATCGGCTGCAACACGCTCGCTTTCGGCAATGCGCTCGGCAAGTGGAGCGAGCTGGTTGCGGCTCTTCAGCGGATTGCCCGGGGTGACCATCCACCAGAGCTGGTCGAGGCCAAGCCGCTTGAGGGCGATTTCAGCGACGAGCGCGTGGCCCTGATGCGGCGGATTGAACGAACCGCCGAACAGTCCGACGACCATGCCGCGCTCGCTGTGCGGCATGCGAAGATAGTGGCGGTCCACATTCTCGGTCGTCACGTCAGGGCCGCGTCTGTCCGGCACCATGCACCCGATATTTGAAAGAGGTGAGCTGTTCGACGCCGACGGGGCCACGGGCATGCATCTTGCCGGTGGCAATACCGATTTCCGCACCCATGCCGAACTCGCCGCCATCGGCAAACTGCGTCGAGGCATTGTGCAGGAGGATCGCTGAATCGACTTCGGTGAAGAAACGCGCGACGACGGCAGGGTCCTCTGCGATAACAGCCTCGGTATGGTTGGAGGAATATGTCTGGATATGGGCGATGGCGCCCGATATGCCGTCGACGACGGCAACCGAGATGATCGCGTCGAGATATTCCGTCGACCAGTCCTCCTCGGTCGCGGGCTTCATGCCGGGTGCGACTTTCAGCACCGTTGCCGAAGCACGGATCTCGCAGCCGGCCTCGGTCAGAACCTCAAGCAGCGGCGTCAGATGCGTGCCGATCGCGGCGCCATCGACGAGCAGGGTTTCGGCCGCCCCGCAGATGCCGGTGCGGCGCATCTTGGCGTTGACGATGATCTTCTTGGCCATTTCGATATCGGCCGAAGCATCGACATAGATATGGCAAAGGCCTTCGAGATGGGCAAAAACCGGCACACGAGCCTCGCTCTGCACGCGGGCAACCAGGCTCTTGCCGCCGCGCGGCACGATGACGTCGATCGCGCCGTCGAGGCCCCGCAGCATGGCGCCGACGGCGGCGCGGTCGGTGACCGGCACGAGCTGGATAGCATGCTCTGGAAGTCCCGCTGCCTTCAGGCCCTCGACCAGGCAGGCATGGATAGCCTGCGATGAACGGCGCGAATCCGAGCCGCAACGCAGGATAACGGCATTGCCCGCCTTGAGGCAGAGGGCGCCGGCATCCGCGGTCACGTTCGGCCGGCTTTCGAAGATCACGCCGATGACGCCGAGCGGCGTGCGGACGCGCTCGATCTTCAGCCCGTTCGGCCGGTCCCAGGCAGCGATGACTTCGCCGACCGGATCGGCAAGGGCGGCGATGGCGCGGATTCCCGCAGCCATTTCGGCGATGCGCTTGTCGTTCAGCGTCAGCCGGTCGACGAAGGAAGCGAGCATCTCGGTGCCTTCGATATCCTTCAGGTCCTTGGCGTTCTCGGCAAGAATATGCGCTTTGTCCGCCAGGATCGCATCGGCCATGGCGTTCAACGCGCTGTTCTTAGCCTCGGTGGACGCAAAGCCCAGCGGTCGTGCGGCAGCCTTTGCCTTGCGGCCGATGTCGTTCATCAGCACGTCAATGTCAGGGCCTGGCGCAACGGTATCAAGCATAGCTCGCGTCCTTCTTCTGCCTTTCCGATTTCGAACCGATCTGCGCGGTCATCACCATGTCGTCGCGATGGACCATGGCGGCGCGCCCGGCATAACCGAGAATGGCCTCGATCTCGGCCGACTTGCGGCCGGCGATCCGACGGGCGTCGTCGGCATCGTAGCTTACCAGACCGCGGGCGATCTCACGGCCGGCCGGGCCGATGATCGCCACCGTGTCGCCGCGGCTGAAGAGGCCGGAAACGCTGCGCACGCCGGCGGGAAGCAGGCTCTTGCCGGCCCCGAGGGCGACGACGGCGCCGTCGTCGACATGCAGTTCGCCGGCCGGCTGCAGCTGCCCGGCAATCCAGGTCTTGCGGGCGGTAACGGGTGTGCCCGACGGCGCGAACCAGGAGGAACGCGCGCCGCTTTCGATTGCCGACAGAGGATTGTCGGTCTTGCCGGAGGCGATGATCATGGCGCAGCCTGATGCCGTCGCAATCTTGCCGGCATCGATCTTGGTGCGCATGCCGCCACGCGAAAGCTCGGAGGCCGCGCCTCCGGCCATTGCCTCGATCTCGGGGGTGATTTCAGCAATTGTCTCGAGGAACGTCGCGTTCGGATCGAGATGGGGCGGCGCGGTGTAGAGGCCGTCGATATCGGAGAGAAGAATGAGCAGATCGGCGCCGGTCATCGTCGCGACGCGGGCGGCCAGCCGGTCGTTGTCGCCATAGCGGATCTCGCTGGTGGCGACCGTGTCGTTCTCGTTGATGATCGGCACGGCGCCGATCTTCAAAAGCTGATTGATGGTGGCGCGCGCATTGAGATAGCGGCGGCGTTCCTCGGTGTCGCCGAGCGTCAGCAGGATCTGGCCGGCGACGATCTCGTCGCGCGACAGGCTTTCCGACCAGGCGCGCGCCAGCGCAATCTGGCCGACGGCGGCGGCCGCCTGGCTTTCCTCAAGCTTCAGCGCACCTGACGGCAGGTCGAGCACCGAGCGGCCGAGCGCGATTGCGCCCGAGGAGACGACGAGCACGTCGATGCCCTTGGCCTTCAGGCCCGAGATATCGGCGCACATGGCGTCGAGCCAGGCTTTCTTCAGCCCGGCCTTGCGGTCAACCAGAAGCGCGGATCCGATCTTGATGACGATGCGGCGGTAGCGGCCAAGCGGCTTACGGCTGGTCATCGTCCTCGCCCTTGTCCTCGCCCTCATCGGTGACGACCATGTCGCGATGACGCAGCTTCGGCACCTTGGCGGGCTTCTCCTCGGTATTGGCTTCGACGATGATGTCGCGTAGCGCACGCAGCACCTCGGTCATGCCCTTGCCGGTGACGGCCGAAATCTGGAATGGCGTCTTGCCGCAGGCCTTGGCCAATTCCTTGGTCTTCTTCTTCAGTTCGGCATCGTCGAGCACGTCGATCTGCGACAGCGCCACAATCTCCGCCTTGTCGGTCAGCTCGTTTCCGTAGGCTTCGAGCTCGTGCTTGACCGTCTTATAGGCCTTGCCGACCTTTTCCTCCTGGGCGGAGATGAGGTGGAGCAGCACGCGGGTGCGCTCGACATGGCCGAGGAAACGGTCGCCGATGCCGACACCTTCATGGGCGCCTTCGATCAAGCCCGGAATGTCGGCCAGGATGAATTCGCGCTCGTCGATGGTGGCGACGCCGAGATTGGGATGCAGCGTGGTGAAGGGATAGTTGGCGATTTTCGGCCGTGCACGGGTGACTGATGCCAGGAAGGTCGACTTGCCGGCATTCGGCATGCCGACGAGGCCGGCATCGGCGATCAGCTTCAGGCGCAGCCAGATGGTCTTTTCCTCGCCGGGCAGGCCGGGATTGGCCCAATCCGGCGCCTGGTTGGTCGAGGTTTTGAAATGGGCGTTGCCGAAGCCGCCATTGCCGCCATGGGCAAGACAGTAACGCTGGCCTTCGACAGTCAGGTCGCAGATCAGCGTTTCCTGGTCTTCCTCGAAGATCTGGGTGCCGACCGGAACCTTCAGCGTCACGTCGCTTCCGTTGGCGCCGGTGCGGTTCCGGCCCATGCCATGGGTGCCGATCGTCGCCTTGAAATGCTGCTGAAAGCGAAAATCGATCAGCGTGTTGAGGCCGTTGACGGCCTCGACCCAGACGTCGCCGCCGCGTCCGCCGTCGCCGCCATCGGGGCCGCCGAACTCGATGAATTTCTCGCGTCGGAAGGAAACGCTGCCGCCGCCGCCGTCCCCGGACTTGATATAGACCTTTGCTTCGTCGAGAAATTTCATTTTACTTCCAATATTCAGTGGCAGTTGGACGGCCCGTCTTGGCCCATTCGATATAGGCGGTTCCGACGGAGGTCAAAGATTATCGTGAATTTTGCGAGCTATAACATACAGTACGGCTTCGGTCTCGACGGCAGATACGATCTGGCGCGCATTGCCCGGAGCCTCGAGGGAGGCGATGTCATTGCGCTGCAGGAGGTGACCCGCGGCTTCTCCCGCAACGGTTTTGCCGACATGGTGGCCGATATTGCAGCCTTCTTTCCCGACTATTTCTGGGTGTATGGGCCAGCCTGCGACATGCATGTCGAAGCTGATGAAGACGGGCTGCAGCCGGCGAGCGGCACGCGATTCCAGTTCGGCAACATGGTGCTGTCGCGCTGGCCGATCCTCTCGACCCGGACGCTGCTTCTGCCGCGCAGCCGGACGATCGGCAAGATCAACCTGCAGCGCGGCGCAACCGAGGCGGTGATCGCAGCACCCGGCGGTGCGATCCGCGTCTACTCCGTCCATCTCGACCATGTCTCTGCCGACGAGCGCATCCGCCAACTGCAATTCTTGAACGCGCGTATCAATGCCTTCGTCCAGGAGGGTGGGTCGCTGACGGGGGGTGGTGAATTCGATCTGCCGGAGCCGCCGCTGCCGGAGGATTACGTGATCATGGGCGATTTCAACATGGAGCCGGAATCGCCGGAATATTGCGCGCTTGCCGGGGCTGGCGGCGGATATTACGGCCGTGTGGCGAGGATCGGCACGCCGGTCGACGCCTTTGCGGCGCTGGAGGCTTACTCGCCGGAGAGCTACAGCTGGATGGATCCCGAAGATCGCGGCAAACGCATGCATCTCGATTATTGCTTCGTCAGTTGCGGCCTGCAGAGCCGGTTGAAATCCGCCCGGATCGATACGCAATCCGTCGGTTCCGATCATTTCCCCGTATGGGTCGAGATCGGCGATTGAAGGAGACGCCGCCGGTGCGGCGGCGTCTCCTTTCTAGTCCTGGAGCATGATGTTGTCCGAAAACCGCATACACTTTTCGGCATCATGCTTACAGCGCCGCGCGTCTTTTCAGACGCGCAAAGGACGCTGTAACACTTTGAAAGCTGCATAATTTTATCCTTAAATCGATTCCGGTTTAAGGAATTATGCAGTCAGGCGACCTTCCGCGGCTGCAGCATGCCCGGCTGCAGCACGGTTTCGATGTGCGACACCATGGTGTTGCGGGCGAAACAATAGATTTCGCCGCAACCCGTCATGCGGAAACCGAGCTTCTCCTGCAGTCGCAGCGAAGCCGGGTTGTCGGCGAAGACGCCCGAATGAACAGGCGTCTCCGGCATGCGGCGCGAGAAGCGCTCGATGATCGCCGCCACCGCCTCGCTCATATAGCCGCGCCGCCAGTAATAGCGGTTCAGCCAGTAGCCGAGGTGCCAGCGGCCGTGGCGCAACTCGATCGACACGTTACCGATATGGACATCGTCCTTACCGGTAATCGCCAGCGGCCAGTCGGGCAGGGTGCCTGATGTGACCGGGATCAGCCAGTCCAGCGCATCCTGCCGGTCGAACGGCGCGGGTACGCGGGACAGCATGCGCGTGACCGCGAAATCGGAGAGCGATTCCGCGATATCAGGCGCATCGCTCAGCCTGTGGGGGCGGAGCGTCAGCCGGGCGGTCGAGATAACAGGCGCAGGACCGGGCATCATCGGCTTGACCTCAGGCCTTTGCAGTGCCGTCGTGCTCATGCGATGTTCCCCCAGCTTCGGAGGGACATCCAGGTCTTGCGGTCGAGCCTATACCATTCTACCGGCACATTGCTGCCGAGCGCCAGCGAGGCGGCGAGCCCCGAACCCTGGAACTGGAAGCCGCACTTCTGGATGACGCGGCGCGAGGCGACATTCATGACCCGGCAGCGGGCGTCGATCTGATCGACGTCCTGACGGGTCCTGAACACCATATCGACCAGGGCATGGCAGGCCTCGGTCGCATAACTCTTGTTCCAATAGGGCTCGCCCAGCCAGTAGCCGATCTCGACGGTCCTGCCGTCAGTCTGCGGCTCCACACCGCAGCAGCCGATAAAGGCGCCGTTTTCGGCTTTGGTGATCGCATAGACGCACTTGCTAATCTCGCCATTTTTCGTGCGACGCACGAAGTCGGCAGCATCATCGGCGGTATAAGGGTGCGGCATACGCGATACCATGGTGGCGACTTTGGCGTTATTGGCGAGATGGGCAAGGGCGTCGATGTCTTCTTCGTGGGGCGCGCGCATGACGAGCCTTTCCGATAACAAGACAGGGCAATCGGTCCTTAACCGTTCCGGCCTCAGCCGCTCCGTGGAAGACCGCTGGTCTTCCCGGGGAGACCGTGATTGGTCTACCCTTAACAATTCGCCTTGCATGGTTCAGTCCTCCTTGAGGGGTAAAGAAAAAGGGGAGATGGCGCCCCATCTCCCCTGTTTTCTAGACTGAACCTGATACGGCCAGCCGGGTCGATGAGACGCCGGCTGTTTTTGAGCGCTACCGGCTTATTCCGCTGCTTCCGCTTTCGGCATGACAGACACGTAGACGCGACCGTTGGCCTTGGTTCGGTAGTTCACATTGCCGGCGGTAAGTGCAAAAATCGTATGATCCTTGCCGAGGCCGACGTTGGAACCCGGATGCCACTCAGTACCGCGCTGACGCACGATGATGTTGCCTGCGATGACGGCTTCGCCGCCGAACTTCTTCACGCCAAGGCGCTTGGACTGAGAATCGCGACCGTTGCGCGATGAACCGCCAGCTTTTTTGTGTGCCATTGGAGTTCTCCTTTAAACCTTGTCCCGTTGATCTTACTTGGCAGCCACGATGTCCGTGATACGGACGACCGTGTGATGCTGACGATGGCCGCGCGAACGCTTCGAATTCTGACGGCGGCGCTTCTTGAAGGCGATGACCTTCTTGCCGCGGTTCTGTTCGACGACTTCTGCCTTGACAGAGGCGCCGGTAACGAAGGGCGCACCGATCGCAGCGTCGGCGCCTTCGCCGATCACGAGCACTTCGGTGAATTCAATGGAGTCGCCAGCGGTGGCTTCCAGCTTTTCGATGGTCAGCACGTCGTTGGCTGCCACACGGTACTGTTTACCGCCGGTCTTGATGACTGCGAACATTTTTTATCCTTTCATGTTCGTTCCAGCGCTCCCCGCTCATCCAGCAGGTGGCTGTCTTTTTATCAGTCGAAGTTAAGCAGGGATTTCAGAGGTGTAATCCTCGAACTCGTCCTGCCGGTGAAGCCCCGCGCGAGCGCGGGACGGCCAAGGCGCGGATTTCTCCAAACCTATTGCGCAGCCGAGATACGCGAGTGACAAAAAGGTGTCAAGGCAAAAGGATGGAATGCTTCGACTTTTCGGCTTGCCAGCCTGTCATTTGCCCGTTATGAGAACGCCCGCGCCGAACAAGCGCCGACCAGACCGCGGAGAGGTGGCAGAGTGGTCGAATGCACCGCACTCGAAATGCGGCATACCTGCAAGGGTATCGTGGGTTCAAATCCCACCCTCTCCGCCATATTTAAATGAAATTCGCCTTTTTTGTCTCGCCCCACGAGAATACCCGGCGAATCATGTCTGACGCATCGAAAAAGCGACGCCCCTTTTCAGATTGTCGTTCCCATCGAGCTCCTTGCTGGTCGAACCCCGCTACGAATGCCCTTAGGAATGATTTCGGTCGTCTCATTGAGGCGTGTCCTGCGTTTACTCTCCACCGTCTTGCCGGTGAATTCGATTCCCCGCAACGGCACCTTCGCACCGAGTCTCCAGACGCGATGCGCCACTTCGAAATCCGCCTGGAAAGCTCCCGGATCAAGTCCCGGAGGTCGCCGTCGATCGGAACCGGCGCGGCAGGCGAAGACCGCACCTGAAATGCTTGGCGCTCGGTGCCCTGCGCGACGGCGCGACGGTGGATGTTTCCAGCGCACCGAGCGCGGCGGCGGCAAGTTTGCTCAAGCCCTGCGTGCGGTGGTCAACAAATTTGGCTGGCTGGGTAAAGTTTGGCTTGGCGCCGGAGGTGTCGTATCCGAGCTGGGCTCAAATTATCGTCAACGGCGGCTCTACAATGTCACGAGTGTCGCTCAGCATTTGGAGCACCTTGTGAAGACCGCCGGAGGGTTGTGAGCTCTGTCATGGGTTTCCATGTTCAATGCGGTACGACGCATGCGTCAAGCGCCGACAGATGCAATGCTATTCGGGATACGAATCGATAGGTGCTTCAGGATGAGCAATACATCTGTGAATCTGATGGCGAGAGCCATCAGCATTTGGATAGCAGCCCTTGAAAAACACCCCGGTTGGAAAGATTACCGGAGAAAGCGCCTCGGCCATCGTTGCATTATGACGATCCCTTTTCTACCAGAGAACAGGTTGGCGATTTCGTTTTTCCGGCGGAGATTGAGCTTCAACACGACGTCATCATGAACTACCTGGGGCTGACCCAAACGCTAAACGTCTTAAAGCAGACGGAATATTACTTCAGGAACTATCCGTTCCGGAGCAAAGAGGTGAGTAAATACGATCATTTGACTAATGTTTGTGAGATGTACTTTAGTAGATTTTATGAAATGAAGGAGAGGCTTAAAAAACACTTCAAGGCGGTAAAGGTCGCAGTACCGGGCTACCAGCTTGATGTAGGTCCATTCATCAAGCTGTTTGAGCGCTCGTTCGATGAAGAACTACGAGCAAGGAATGGGATCCATCACCACGAGCGTTTTCAAGACCTGGCACTCGATCGAATCTTCCTGACAGAATCAATTGCGACCGCCAGAGAAGGTTCAGGATGGCGGCGCGAGCACAATGCTGATTATCGGCGAGTCTCGAAGGAGTGGGCAGAACGTGTTCGCCAAAGGGCAGCCATCTTGGATCTCTTCATGGAAGAGGTGGCCCGAGTTACTCTGGCCACTTGTAGCTTCTTGAAAGTGCCATAACTGTTGACATGCCTCGTTTGATAAACACCCGAATGGCGAATGATGTGTCTGGATATCAACGAGTTACAGCCAACTTGGTAGAGAGTCCCACGCTCTCCACCATAAGCTTCCCGGGCTTCAGTGTTTTGTGATTGCCGGGTTACTGCCGTGGCGGGCGCAGAATCACATCCATTCCAGGGCCGTACCAGAGTCGATTACGGAACTCGAAAGATTGCAAACGCCTATCCCGCTTGCAATGCGTCCTGCCTGATATCCATGACTGGAGAGAATTAGGCAGAAGACAAATACGCCGGTGGAATAATCTTGGCACACGGTCGGCTTCAGTTGCCCAGCGCCTTCTTCAGGCTCCAACCTCATCGCCGCCATCCATGTCGAGCTGCACCAGCCCGTCGATCATGAAGGTCGGCGAAACATGGATGCCAGATTGTCGCGGCTCTCATGGACGGGTGATCCTATAGATCAGCAAATTATGTAAATCCGCAAGCTTGGTTGCAGTCCTGTCCAGATGGTCGATAACCCCATCATGATGCTCGACGAACAGCCGGCCTTCCTTGTCGGTGGCATTCTTGGCCACGCCGAACAGATCCGCGCCCTGCGCGCGCAGTTCCTCGAGCTGCGCGATCGCAGTGGCGTCATCGGCAACGAATTTCGACCATTCCGCATCGCCTCCGCCGGGCGGGAACACCCAGCCGCGCGCCCTGCTGTAGTAGACTGCGACGGGATCGCCGACCTCAGGCGCGATGGCGACGACGAGGTCGCCCGGTTGCGCCAACCGTGCCAGTTCCTCGCCAAGCAGCTTGCCGTTCATGGCGATTGGCTTCTTCATCGTCCTGACGAGGGGTAAGGTCGACCAGGCAAGCGCGATGGCCACGATGAAGACCGAGCGAAGCACCACCGCCGGCGTCAGAACGGTTCTCGATGCAAGCGTTGCCAGAAGAAGCGCGCCGTGGCCGCAGAACATCGCGATAGGCACGTGGAAGATATGGAAGTTCCACACATTGCTGGTGATCTCGCCCGCCGCCGCCAGATAGAGGATGATGGCCGCAGTCAGCCACACATAGGGAATGGCCGAAAGGCTGCGTTGCTTAGGGTCTTCGGCGCGGCTGAGCGGTATCCACAAGCCGACGGCCAGCAGCACCAGGAACGGATAGCCGTAGAACCACAAGACTGAGGTGTTCCACAAGGATTTCAAGTAGAATCTGTCCCTGACATAAGTCCAGAAGCCGTAATCCCAGATATAGCCGCCGGTGCCGGCGACATGAAACGGCGGATAGCTGCGGCCGAGATAAATCGCCCAGCTGAAGTAAGCGCCGATGATGGCCAGGCTCAAAAGCCCCGACAGGAAGACCCAGGTCGCCTGCTTTTGCTTCTTCTCCCGAATCCAGCAGACCATCAGATAGAAGATGGCGGCGCCGGCCGCGATGCCTGGTGGCTTTGACAGCACGCCGAGCGAGAAGCTGACCGTGGCGAGCGGCAAGAGCCAGCCGCTGCCGCCGGCCCAGTATTTGGCGAACAGCCAGACGCCAAGAGTGACCAAGGCCAGCATCGCGGGATCGGGAAGAAAGGAGCTGTCGATCATGATCGCCGCCGGCATCAGCGCGTAGGCAAGTGCCGCCGCGTGGGCGTGCATCTCGTTCCAGCATAGCGCCGTCAGCCTGTGGAGCGAAAACACCGTCACCAGACCGAAGAATGCCGCAACCACGCGGCCGAACCAGTCCTGCCAGCCGAAGAGTTGGTAGAGCAAGGCTGTGAGATAGCTGACGATCTGGAACTCGCGGCCCTGATAGCTTGGCCCGGGCCCGGTCCAGCTGACCTCCGGAAAGAAGATGTTCCAGCTGCGCTGCTGGAAATTGTCGGCCATCATTGCGGTGCTTATCTCGCGCCAGCTGAAGCCGTCGACCAGCGGTAAGGTGATCTTATGAAACCTGAAGACGATGGCAATAAACAGGATCCCCAGCAAGATCGCAGTGTCGAGGCTCGGGTATTTGCGAGCAACCATGTCGCAGTCGCTCGTCTGCTGCAGACATTGCTGACCTTCGGCACGATTCAATTTCGGGTCGTCGCTCATCTGAACCGTGTCCTTCCCACTGACGCCCGACACGGCGCGATAGGTGCCGGCATCCGATCGAGAGGAAGATTTGGTTGAGCGGGATTAGGCCGTCGGCGCTGTCGGCTGCGAAGTGGCTCGTAGGCTTCACCGAGCAGCGGTTTGAAAGGCTTGCGGGGCGGCTTTTTCATGAGGGCAGTTCACCAGCAAAGCCTTAAAAAGCAATTAGCCCAGATTCATTACTGATTCCATCCCCGTACGAACACAATAAGGGCAGCGGCGAGACGGCTCACCTTGATAGTCTCTGGCACATGGCCAGCGTCAGCTCCCCAGCGCCTTCTTCACCCAGGATCCAACCTCGTCGCCGCTGCTCATGTCGGACTGCACCAGCCCGTCGATCATGAAGGTCGGCGAGACATGGATGCCGTTCTGCCGGGCATATTTGCAGTGCCATTTGATCTCCCGGTCGAGATCCGGGATGGCGAGGGCATCCTTCAGCTTGACGCCGCTGTAGCCTTCCAAGCGCTCGATGATCTGGTTCGGCGTTACATCCATATTCGGGCCGCCGGCATGGCGTTCAAACTCGAACTCCTCGCGATGGGCGGCAATGGCTGATATCACTTTCTTTGCTGTCTGCTTGCCGCCTTCCAGCGTCGAGGCTGCGATGATGCAGCGGACGAGGACGCCCGAATACATATGCCAAGGTTGCGACTGCAGGCGGATCTTCACGGTGATCTTGTCTTCGCCGGCCTGGCTCAGCAGTTCGTCGAACTTGTTGAACGCCCTGACCGAATAGGGGCAAGTCGGCTCCAGAAAGGCTTCGAAGATGCGGGGTCCGTTGTCCCAAGTCAGTGGATCGGCGTGCCAGGCGATGGTGGTCATGGAATTCCTCCGGAGGTGAGATGTCTGAAGCGACTTAGGTCACCAGGCTCCAGAAGCCATACCTCTTGCCGTGCCGACGTTTGAGTTCTGTGACATAGGCGTCATGGGATCTTGCGTTGCCGAAGTCATCGATATGAGGCGCAAAGGACGCGCAGTCCGCAAGATGCCTCGCCGCATGCTTATAGCGGCTGGAGCGGCCGCTCTCGAGCGTGAAATCGATCATGGAGCGCAAGACGATGGTTGCCGCAAGCGGATGTTTCTCCGCCAGAGCTTCGGCCGCCGCCGACATCAGCTCATAGAGATTGCCGTCCAGTTCCGCCTTCCGCCTCATCACGAGTTTCGCTGCTTCGGCGGGTGCCGGCCAAAGCAGGAAAAATGCAAGCGCCTGGTGGACGTCCGGGAAAGCCTGGGCATGGGCGAATGCCTTCTCCTCCGCCTCCAGATCGTCGAAGTCCGGCAGTCGCTTGAGGAAGGTGCGGAGATGCTGATCGTGCAGCGACTGCTCGAAGCACGTCCATCGATAGGTTTGAGCCTCCTCTCCCCGCCCCAGGGCCTCGAGTGTCTCGACGCGGGCGCGCTGCCATTCGAATGGCATGGCCCGGCTCTTCGTATCGACCTCATTCAGCATCTCAAGCGCTTCTTTCGCCCGGCCGGCCGAGACCAGACGATTGGCGATGTCGGCCGCAATCACCGGCATCCTGCGTGTTTTCTCGGGTTGCTGAGCGATGTAGGCATCAACATCGCCCTGGGCGTCGGCAATTTCCTGCAAGGCTATGCGCACCGTCAGATCCCGGTGCGTGCCGAAGATCTCATCTTCGTAAAGGGGGCTTGCGCTGCCCCAGCCGACGACCTTGCGCTTGTCATTAGCCGGCTTGTCGTTTGGCTCCTTGGACCATTGGACGAAGAGGGTCTTCAAACAATCGAGGCCATCCTTACCGAGAGCGGGCGCCATCGCCGCAATGAGGTTGTCGTACTGACCGTAACCATCATCTTGCACGGCTTTGAACACCTTTTCGGCCAGGACATTGGAGTCGATCTTGGCGGACGCGGCGATTGCGGCAGCATCCTCGCAAGCCTGATGAAAACTTTCGATGAGAGAACCGCTGCTGTCGCTGGATCTCTCAAAAATCGGATTCGCCAATGTGAGGAACTGCCATATCAGTTCGAAAGCCTCCTGGGGATCATCGGCGGCAACCGTTTCTGCAATCGTCTTGCGCTGGGTTTCCAGATCGCTTTTCAGCGCTTTCACTTTGTGCCAGTTGATGACGGTGCGAGCACGGGCAATGCTGGAAAGCCGCTTTCGCACTTCACGCGCCACCTCGGCACTGCCGTGATTGCCGGCAAGCTCCATTCGAAGCCGTCGCTTGTGGGCGGCACTGCCCATGCTGATCTCGATCAGCAGCTCGGCAAGGCGCTGTGCACCAAGGGATTCGAGATTTTTCGCATTGAGTGTTGTCTTGGCTGCCATCGGTCATCGCTGTCGTTTCTGCGGTGACCCTATCCTGGAGCCAGTACGGGGCCAAGGTCCGAGAATGTGTACGCGGGATAATCCTTCGGCACGTCGCTATTAGCTAAAAACTAACGCTGCCTCGTAACGACTCCTAAAGCCGGTTTTGGCACCTTGTTGCCTGTCGAATATTGCTTCCAAATTTCTCGCTGGGGTTGATTATGAGTCATAATAAAGACGCCTGGGTCAGCCAGCGCGCTTATTCACTATGGGAATCGGAAGGCAGGCCGGATGGGCGTGGGGAAAGCCATTGGGCGCAGGCGCTGAGGGAGTTCGAGCAGTTGGAGCGGACGAAGGCCTCGCCTGATGGAAACGACCTCATCGAGAAGCTCAAGGCCGCCGGGCGGCTGATGCGGATCTATGACGAGGCGGGTCCCGCCTTGGAGAACGACCGGCAGATCAAGGCGGCCCGCTAAGTCATATTATCAATCCCTGGGTTGCCGAAATATTCAGCGGCATTCGAGGCGAACGACCGGTCTTGCAGGCAGGCGTCTTGCCACTTCGGTGAAACCGGCATCCAGAAACATCGAGAGCGTTCCCGGATAAAGCTCGGCTCCGTTCGAGGCACGGGCTGCCTGGTCGACGGGGTATGCCTCGAGACATTCGGCTCCGTTTACCGTCGCAAATTCGACGGCATATTTCAGCAATAATCGCGATAATCCCTGCTGCCGGAACGACTTACGGACGATGAAGCAATTGATCGACCAGGCCGGCCTGTCATCGACTGGAGCAAAGGGTTTTGAACGGCGCAGCCGGTCGAACACGACGCGCGGCGCGACACCGCACCATCCGGCCGGCTCATTTTTGCAATAGCCGAGAATGCCGGGCGGGCGCGGTTGGGTGAGGAGGCTTCGGAACCAGTTACGATTCCCCTCGCCCCATCCTGCCTTGTAGTCGGCATTCGGAAGATACCAGTAGGCGCAGCGACAATTCCGGCCGTCGGCGCAATCGTCGAATACCGCTTCTATGTCGGCCAGGCGGTCGGCGGTGGCGGGGAAGAAAGAGAAGCGATCCTGCATCGGGGCAAGTTATGGCGCGGGCGGACGATCGGCAAGCGGCCGCCCCATGCCGGCCGATCAGGCGAGGCTGCCCTCCAGCCTGAAATCCGCGTTCTTTAGCCGCCGACATCGCCCGGATATCGTTGCCGATCCTCATCCGCGGGCGATCGTTCTGGCGCTACTGGCGTGCGGCCCAGCTGAGGCCACGCCGCAGGATGAGGGGCATATAGGGATGGTCGAACTCGGCCGCGACATGGCCGAGGGCGGAATAGAAGATGCGGCCGGCGCCGAAATGGCGCTTGAAGACGACGGGCATCACCACATTGCGGGCTGCCGGATCGTAGGCGCCGGTGAAGGTGGTGGTCGCCAGGATTTCGACGGTCGGATCGTAATGGAGATAATATTGCTCCGAACGATAGTCGAAATCGGGAATGCCCTCCATGACGGGATCGTCCTGGCGGGTGACGGCAACGCGGAAGTCGATGATGTTGCCGGGATGGGCGACCCAGGTGACGCCGGAGACATAGCGAAAAGGCGCGCTTTCCTTGAAGGACGTGGCGAGCGCGCCGTGATGGCCGGCGAGCCCGAGCCCGCCGCGCACGGCTTCGACGAGGCCAGCGGCATGCTCCTTCTCAAGCTTTTCGCCGGTAATGATCGGCACCAGCAGATCGGCTTTCGCCAGCGCCGCAGACCCGAATACGCCGAGATCGTCGGTCACCTCGACCGTAAAATCGTCTTCGCGCAGGAGATCGGCGACGATATCGGCGCATTGCTCCGGCTCGTGGCCTTGCCAGCCGCCCCAAACGATCAATGCCTTTCTCATTCGCGCTCTCCTAGACCGTTGATCATCACATGGTGGTGGGAAGCCCATTAGATCGGGCGACTGTGCAAATCACGCGAATAATTCAAGACTACTTGCTGATCCGGCACAAACCGCACGAATGGGACGACTTCGGCATTTAACGTATTGTCCATTGACGCCGATCGCAGTTCCTTCTTTTTATTGACGTGTATCTCGTCTAGGTTTCTTCCATCTCTCAATGAAAAATAAGGGTGGTGCATGGCAGGTGAAACGGTTCTTGTCGTCGGCGGTGCCGGCTATATCGGCTCGCATACATGCCTCGATCTGGCGAACAAGGGCTATAGGCCTGTCGTCTTCGATAATTTTTCGAACGGCCATCGCGAGTTCGTCCGATGGGGGCCGGCCGAGGAAGGCGATATTCGCGATCGCGCCCGGCTGGATGAGGTACTGGCCAAACACAAGCCGGCGGCGATCCTGCATTTCGCGGCGCTGATCGAGGTCGGGGAATCGGTCAAGGATCCGGTTTCCTTCTACGAGAACAATGTGATCGGCACGTTGACGCTGCTTTCGGCGGCACAGGCGGCCGGCATCAACGCCTTCGTCTTCTCCTCCACCTGCGCCACCTACGGCCTGCCGCAGAGCGTGCCGCTCGACGAGACGCACCGGCAGGTGCCGATCAATCCTTACGGGCGGACGAAATATATCGTCGAGCAGGCGCTTGCCGATTACGACCAGTACAGGAGCCTGCGCTCGGTGGTGCTGCGCTACTTCAATGCCGCCGGCGCCGATTTCGAGGGCCGGATCGGCGAATGGCATCAGCCGGAAACGCATGCGATACCGCTGGCGATTGATGCGGCGCTCGGCCGCCGCCAGGGTTTCAAGGTGTTCGGCAGCGATTACGAGACCCGCGACGGCACCTGTGTGCGCGACTATATCCATGTGCTCGATCTTGCCGATGCGCATGTGCGCGCCGTCGAGTATCTGCTGAAGGGCGGCGATTCCGTTGCGCTCAATCTCGGCACCGGCACCGGCACGACGGTGAAGGAATTGCTCGGCGCGATCGAGGATGTGTCGAACCGGCCTTTCCCGGTCGAATATATCGGCCGTCGCGAAGGCGATTCGCATACGCTGGTCGCCAATAACGACAAGGCGCGCGACGTGCTCGGCTGGGTGCCGCAGTATGATCTGTCTCAGATCATTCGCTCCGCCTGGGACTGGCATGCAAAATCCAACCAGCATTGAGAAAGCCCGCATTGAGAAAGCCCGCCGGCCGAACATCCTGCTGATCACGGCGGATCAGTGGCGCGGCGATTGCCTGTCGGCCGTCGGCCATGCCTGCGTAAAGACGCCTGCCGTCGATGCGCTGGCGCGTGAAGGCACCCTCTTCCGGCGGCACTATGCCGGGGCGGCGCCCTGCTCGCCGGCGCGGGCCACACTCTTATACCGGTCTCTATCAGATGAACCACCGCGTCTGCCGCAACGGTTCGCCGCTCGATGCTCGCTTCGACAATCTGGCACTGGCCGCCCGGCGGGCGGGATACGACCCGACGCTGTTTGGCTACACGGATACGGCGCCCGATCCGCGCGGGATGGATGCCGGCGATCCGCATCTGACGACCTACGAAGGCGTGCTGTCGGGTTTTACCGCCCGCCAGCTTTTACCGGAGCATGAGAAACAATGGCTCTCCTGGCTCAGGTCCCGCGGCCATGCGGATGCCGTCAGCCGCGACATCCATATTCCGGTTGGTGTCAGAGCTGGAGACATTTCCGATGCAGCGCCGGCCTATTCCAGCGAGGAGACCCAGACGGCGTTCCTGGCCGGCGAATTCATTCGCTGGATGGGCGAACAGGATAGGCCGTGGTTTGCGCATATCTCTTTCTTACGTCCGCATCCGCCATTCTCCGTGCCGGAGCCGTTCAACCGCATGTTCAAGCCGGGGGACGGACCGGTTTTTGCACGCGCGGCAAACTTCGAAGCCGAACAGGACAGTCATCCCTACCTCGCCTATGCCATGCCACGCTCCGACAAGGGCAACTTCATCCACGGTGCAGCGGGGCCGCTCAGCGGCTGGAACGCTGAGGATTTCGCCGCGATCCGGGCGATCTATTACGGCATGATATCAGAGGTCGATGCGCAGGTCAGCCGCATCTGGCAGGCCCTCAAGGATGCGGGCGCCTGGGACGACACACTTGTTATCTTCACCTCTGATCACGCCGAGATGGCGGGCGATCACTGGACGCTCGGCAAGGGTGGCTTCTTCGACGGCAGCTATCATATTCCGCTTGTCATACGCGATCCCGCAAGCAGTGCTGCGGGTGGGGTCGTCGACAAATTCACCAGCGCTGCCGATATTTTTCCGAAACTTTGCCAAAGGCTCAGCATCGACGCGAAGAACGGGCTCGATGGCCGGTCGCTCATGCCGTTTGTCAGGGGTGGGAGCGGACAGGGCTGGCGGGATGCGGCATTCTGGGAATTCGATTTCCGCGACATTGCGCATGGCGAGGCCGAGCGGCATTTCCGGCTGCGGCCCAACGAATGCAATCTCGCGGTGATCCGCGACGCACGGTTCAAATATGTGCATTTTACCGCTTTGCCACCGCTGCTCTTCAATCTTGCCGACGATCCGATGGAGCTCGACAATGTCGCGGCGGATTCGGCCTATGCGGCGATACGGCTCGACTATGCCGAGAAGCTGCTGTCGCTCAGAGCACGCCATCTCGATCAGACGCTCGCCTATACCGAGCTGACGGAAAGGGGGCCGGTGACGCACCGGCCCTGATATTCACTCAATCACTCAACCGAGATAATCGCGTTTGCCGATCGGCGCACCCTGGCTACGCAGGATGGCGTGGGCCGTTGCGACGTGGAAATAGAAATTCGGCAGGGCGAAGGTGGCGATATAGTCGTCACCCGGCAGCACGATACCACTCTTTCCCGGCAGGGTGATCTGGCGGGTTTGCGTGCCTTCCAATGCTTCCAGCGAGAAACCGGCGAGATAGGCTTCAGTCTTTGCCAGGCGCTCACGAAGGTCTTCGAACGCCGTTTCGTTATCCTCGAACTTCGGGGCGTCGGTCGCCGTCAGGCGGGCGAGCGCAAATTTGGCGGTGTCGCTGGCGCGCTGATACTGGCCGGAGAGCGGCAGCATGTCGGGCGCCAGGCGAGCGGCTACCAATATGGCAGGATCGATATTCTTCTCCTTGGCATAGGCTTCGGCCTTGTCGAGGTAGGTTTTCAGGCTGGCGAGGCCGCGCTGGAACATCGGAACGGTAAGGCGATACATCGAAATGGACATCTGTCCTGTCTCCAAAATCTTCAAATGATTGGGTCGCGGCGAGAGGTCGAAGGCGTCTGCGGCCGTGAGCCCGTCTTCGACCTCCCATAGATGGATGCTCGCCTGGTCTTTCACAACAGAGGGAATGCGGGCGTCGGTCCTGAAGCCTCGCATGGCATTGCGCTCTCTCCATATCTCGTCGCCGCTAAAGATACTTGACGTCGTCCCCAGAAAATGGAATGAATATTCCGCAGAACAGATTTGACGGTTTGTTTGTTCCGTTTTGCGGAGCGCCGCGGGAGAGGTGGCGCGGAGAATTGCGGCTTCAGAGCAAATGCCTGGAGCTCCGGCGTGAGGAGGGTGCAGCCGGGCACCGCTTTGTGGAGGAAGTGAAAATGAAAAAGTTTATCTTGGGCACTGCGATGGCGCTCGTCCTGTCGACGGCCGCTCACGCAGAAACGGTCGGCGTCTCGATGGCGAAATTCGACGACAATTTCCTGACCGTTCTGCGCAACGGCATGACCGATTATGCAAAGACACTGAGCGGTGTGACGCTGCAGGTCGAAGACGCGCAGAACGACGTTTCCAAGCAGCAGAGCCAGATCCAGAATTTCATCGCCTCCAAGGTCGATGCAATCATCGTCAACCCTGTCGATACCGATGCGACCACGGCGATGTCGAAGCTCGCAGCCGATGCCGGCATACCGCTGGTTTACGTCAACCGTCAGCCGGTCAACGTCGACACGCTGCCGGACAAGCAGGCCTTCGTCGCTTCCAACGAGCTGGAATCCGGCACGCTGGAAACCAAGGAAATCTGCCGTATTCTCGGCGGCAAGGGCAAAGCTGTCGTCATCATGGGCGAGCTCTCCAACCAGGCTGCGCGCATGCGGACCCAGGACGTCCATGACGTCATCAAGACCGATGAGTGCAAAGGCATCGAGATCGTCGAAGAGCAGACGGCCAACTGGGATCGTACCCAGGGTGCCGACCTGATGACCAACTGGCTCTCCAGCGGCATCGAGTTCGACGCCGTCATCTCCAACAACGACGAAATGGCGATCGGCGCCATCCAGGCGCTGAAGGCAGCCGGCAAGGACATGAGCAAGGTCGTCGTCGGCGGTGTCGACGCCACGCAGGACGCGCTTGCCGCCATGCAGGCGGGCGATCTCGACGTCACGGTGTTCCAGGATGCCGCCGGCCAGGGCAAGGGCTCTCTCGATGCAGCGCTCAAGCTCGCCAAGGGCGAAAAGATCGAGAAGAAGGTCTACATTCCCTTCCAGCTCGTCACGCCTGCCAACGTCAAGGACTTCGTCACCAAGAACTGAGGCGAATGCCACAAAGGATGCGGGCTTTGCCCGCATCCTTTTCGCCTACCCGTATCTGGAGGAGATGATATGGCCGTCAGCCCGACAACCATGGCCGCCGTGCGTGCAAGCGGCGCCGTCCCGAATGCGGAATATCTCTTGAGCGCAGAGGGTGTCCGCAAGGAATTTCCTGGTGTCGTCGCACTCGACGACGTGCAGTTCCGGCTGAAGCGCGCTTCCGTGCATGCACTGATGGGCGAAAACGGCGCCGGCAAATCGACCTTGATGAAGATCCTCGCCGGCATCTACACGCCCGATAAGGGCGACATTCGCCTGAAGGGGATCGAGATCCAGCTGAAATCTCCGCTCGACGCGCTGGAGAACGGTATTGCCATGATCCACCAGGAACTGAACCTGATGCCGTTCATGACGGTCGCGGAAAATATCTGGATTCGCCGCGAACCGAAGAACCGCCTCGGCTTCATCGATCACGGCGTGATGCACCGCATGACCGAGGAATTGTTTACTCGGCTCAATATTGGAATCGATCCTGATATCGAGGTCCGGCACCTCTCGGTCGCCAACCGGCAGATGGTCGAGATCGCCAAGGCGGTTTCCTATAATTCCGACGTGCTGATCATGGACGAGCCGACGTCAGCGCTGACGGAGCGCGAGGTCGAGCATCTTTTCCGTATCATCCGCGACCTCAAGGCCCAGGGCATCGGCATCGTCTACATCACCCACAAGATGAACGAGCTTTTCGAGATCGCCGACGAATTCTCCGTCTTCCGCGACGGCCGCTATATCGGCACGCACGCCTCGACCGACGTTACCCGCGACGACATCATTCGCATGATGGTCGGGCGCGAGATCACCCAGATGTTTCCCAAGGAAGAGGTGCCGATCGGCGAGGTCGTGCTCTCCGTCAAGGATCTGTGTCTCAAGGGCGTCTTCAACAATGTCTCCTTCGAGGTCCGGGCCGGCGAAATCCTCGGCGTGGCCGGCCTCGTCGGCTCCGGCCGGTCGAATGTCGCCGAAACGTTGTTCGGGGTTACGCCGGCAAGCTCCGGCTCGGTCGAGCTCTACGGCAAGCCGGTGACCATTTCTTCGCCGACCGAGGCCATCCGCAATCGGATGGCGTTCCTGACCGAAGACCGGAAAGATACCGGCTGCCTGCTGATCCTCGATATTCTCGAGAACATGCAGATCGCCGTTCTGCAGGACAGATACGTCAAGGGCGGCTTCGTGCAGCAGGGTGCAGTCGAGGCAACCTGCGAAGAGATGGCAAAAAAGCTGCGCGTAAAAACGCCCAATCTTTACGAGCGGGTGGAGAATCTTTCGGGCGGCAACCAGCAGAAAGTGCTGATCGGGCGCTGGCTGCTCACCAATCCGCGCATCCTCATCCTCGACGAGCCGACGCGCGGTATCGATGTCGGCGCCAAGGCGGAAATCCACCGGCTGGTCACGGAGATGGCGCGAGACGGTGTGGCGGTGGTGATGATCTCGTCCGAGATGCCCGAGGTTCTTGGGATGAGCGACCGCATTATGGTCATGCACGAGGGACGCGTGACCGGTTTCCTCAATCGCGATGAAGCAACGCAGATCAAGGTGATGGAGCTGGCTGCGCAGTGATGCGTTGACGGCGATTGCCCAAGGGAGGTTTGACATGACTACCAAGGCAGCAGAGGGCGCGGCTCCGCTCGCAACCCGGCAAAGGCGGCGGCGCATACCGACGGAGCTCAGCATTTTCCTCGTGCTCGTCGGCATCGCGCTCATCTACGAGGTGCTCGGCTGGATGTTCATCGGCCAAAGCTTTCTGATGAATTCGCAGCGTCTGACGATCATGATCCTGCAGGTCTCCGTCATCGGCATCATCGCCGTCGGCGTCACGCAGGTCATCATCACCGGCGGCATCGATCTTTCGTCGGGTTCGGTCGTCGGCATGACGGCGATGATCGCAACAAGCTTCGCCCAATCCTCGACCTGGGGACGAGCCGTTTTTCCCTCGCTGACCGACCTGCCTGCTTTCGTGCCTATCGTCGTTGGTCTGCTGATCGGGGCGGCCGCTGGCCTCGCGAACGGCGCGCTCATCGCCTACACGAAGATCCCGCCGTTTATTGCCACGCTTGGTATGTTCGTTTCGGCCAGAGGTGTCGCGAAGTGGTATACGAAGGGACAGCCGGTTTCCGGGGTCACCGAGCAGTTTCATTTCATCGGAACGAAAGCCTGGCCGGTTGTCGTCTTCCTGGTCGTTGCACTGATCTTTCACATTGCGCTGCGCTATACGCGCTATGGAAAGTTCACCTATGCCATCGGCGCAAACCCGCAGGCCGCGCGTGTTTCCGGCATCAACATCGAGGCGCATCTCGTCAAGGTCTATGTGATTGCCGGATTGCTTGCCGGTCTTGCCGGTATCGTCACGGCGGCACGTGCGGAAACCGCACAGGCCAGCATGGGCGTCGGATATGAACTCGACGCGATCGCTGCGACCGTCATCGGCGGCACTTCGCTCACCGGCGGCGTCGGTCGCATCACCGGCACTGTCATCGGCACCATCATCCTCGGCGTCATGACTTCCGGCTTCACGTTCCTCAGGATCGACGCCTATTACCAGGAGATCGTCAAGGGCCTCATCATCGTCGCGGCTGTCGTCATCGACGTCTACAGACAGAAGAAACGCCGCAAACACTGATCTCTGGCATGCGATGGTATTTGCGGGGGCTTCGGCCCCCGTTTCATTTTCAGCGCCGACGGATTTCTAAAAAAAGAGGTGGCGAATTCCGTCAGCTTTTCTATTCTGGCCGCTTCATTCGCCCTCTACAGCGCCGCGCGTCTGAAAAGACGCGCAAAGGACGCTGTAGCACTTTGAATGCTGCATAATTTTATTCTTAAATCGATTCCGATTTAAGGAATTATGCAGTAGGGCAGCGCAGGAAGACAGATGCAATTCGTATTTGACGGTCACAACGACGTTCTCCTTCGGCTCTGGACACATTCAAAAGACGGCAGCGATCCGATCTCGGAATTCGCAGACGGTACGACGGTCGGCCATATCGATGCGCATCGGGCTAGAGAGGGCGGTCTTTCAGGCGGTCTCTGCGCCATCTATATTCCTTCGGGCGATCTCGTCTTCGCCGATCCGGATGCCAGCGGTCGCTATATCACGCCGATGGCGGCGCCTCTCGATCCGCTGCCTTCGCTTGCCATCGCCAATGAAATGGCGGCGATCGCGCTGCGGCTCGACCAGGCCGGCGCCTGGCGGCTCTGCCGGACGGTGAAGGATATCCGCAGCGCCATGGCGGACGGCATTTTCGCCGCCGTCATGCATATGGAAGGCTGCGAGGCGATCGGCGCCGATCTCTCGGCGCTCGAGGTATTCTATGCGGCGGGGCTGCGGTCGCTCGGTCCGGTCTGGAGCCGGCACAATGTCTTCGGTCACGGCGTGCCCTTCGCCTTCCCGATGTCGCCGGACACGGCGCCGGGCCTCACCGATGCCGGCTTCGCGCTGGTCAGGGAATGCAATCGCCTCGGTATCCTGATCGACCTTGCCCATATCACCGAGAAGGGTTTCTGGGACGTGGCGAAGAAGACGGACCAGCCGCTGGTCGCCAGCCACTCCAATGCCCACGCCCTGACGCCGGTCGCGCGTAACCTGACGGACAGGCAGCTTGATGCGATCCGCGAAAGCCGCGGGCTCGTCGGCATCAATTATGCCACCGCCATGCTGCGTGCCGACGGCCGCTCGGACAGCGACACGCCGCTTGCCGACATGATCCGCCACATCGACTATCTTGTGAACCGCATCGGCATCGACTGCGTGGCGCTCGGATCGGACTTCGACGGGGCCACCATTCCCGAGGAAATCGGCGATGCAGCCGGTAATCAGAAGCTGATTGCCGCTCTCAGAGAGGTTGGCTATGCTGATGCCGACCTGGCAAAACTTGCCCGTGAAAACTGGCTTCGCATTCTGGCCCAGGCTTGGCGGGAGGACCACGCCTAAGCCTTTCGTATCCAATCAAAAAACAGGGGAACAGACCATGATGATGACCAAGCTCAACCGTAATTTCCGCCTGCTTTCCGCGGGAGCTGCGTTTTCACTGCTGATGATGGCCGCACCCTCGGCCTTTGCCGAGACGCCGAAGGATACGCTGGTCGAAGGTTTCGCCATCGACGATATCATCACGATGGATCCGGGCGAGGCTTTCGAGCTTTCGACCGCCGAAATCACCACCAACAGCTACAGCCTGCTCGTCCGTCTCGACATGGACGACACGTCCAAGGTGAAGGGCGATCTGGCCGAGAGCTGGAGCGTTTCCGATGACGGCCTTACCTATACGTTCAAGCTGAAGTCAGGCCTGAAATTCGCCTCCGGCAACCCAATCACCGCCGAAGATGTCGCCTGGTCGTTCGAGCGTGCCGTCAAGCTCGACAAGAGCCCGGCCTTCATCCTCACCCAATTCGGCCTGACCGGCGACAACGTCACGGAAAAGGCCAAGGCGGCCGATGCCGGCACCTTCGTCTTCACGGTCGACAAGGCCTATGCGCCGAGTTTCGTGCTCAATTGCCTGACGGCAACTGTCGCTTCCGTCGTCGACAAGAAGCTGGTGCTGGAGCATGTGAAGGCGGTGACGCCCGATGCCGACCACAAATACGACAATGATTTCGGCAATGAATGGCTGAAGACCGGCTATGCCGGCTCCGGCGCCTACAAGTTGCGCGAATGGCGCGCCAACGAAGTCGTCGTGCTGGAGCGCAACGACAATTATTATGGCGACAAGGCAAAGCTCAACCGCGTCATCTACCGCTACATGAAGGAAAGCGCTGCCCAGCGCCTGGCGCTCGAAGCCGGCGATATCGATATCGCCCGCAATCTTGAGCCGGGCGACATCGACGCCGTTTCGAAGAATCCCGATCTCGCGACAACGAGTGCGCCGAAGGGCACGATCTATTATGTCAGCCTGAACAACAAGAACGAGAATCTGAAGAAGCCGGAAGTCCAGGAAGCCTTCAAATATCTGGTCGACTACGATGCGATCGGCGCAACGCTGATCAAGGGGATCGGCGAGATCCACCAGACCTTCCTGCCGAAGGGCCAGCTCGGCGCGCTCGATGAGAATCCCTACAAGCTCGATGTCGCCAAGGCCAAGGAGCTGCTGGCCAAGGCCGGCGTACCCGACGGTTTCTCGATCACCATGGACGTGCGCAACAGTCAGCCGGTAACCGGTATCGCCGAATCCATGCAGCAGACGCTGGCGCAGGCCGGCGTGAAGATGGAAATCATCCCCGGCGACGGCAAGCAGACACTGACCAAATACCGCGCCCGCACCCACGACATGTATATCGGCCAGTGGGGCTCGGACTATTTCGATCCGCATTCCAATGCCGATACCTTTACCGGCAATCCCGACAATTCCGATGCCGGCACGGTGAAGACGCTCGCATGGCGCAACAGCTGGGAAGCGCCGGAGCTCGACAAGCAAGCCAAGGCAGCCCTTCTGGAACGCGATGCCGCCAAGCGCGCCGCCATATATCAGGACATCCAGAAGAAGTACCTGGCAAACAGCCCCTTCGTCTTCATCTTCCAGCAGACCGAGGTGGCCGGCTACCGCAAGAACCTGAAGGACTTCAAGCTGGGTCCGAGCTTCGACACCAATTTCGTCGGTCCGATCGCCAAGGAATAGTCCGGCAGGATTGGTCGCTTGAGCACCGTCGAAACAACGCAGGAAGCGCGGCCCCGAAAGGGCCGTGCTAGGGCCTTTGCAAAGGCGCTAGGGCGGTTTCTGTTTGCCGCCGTCACCACCTATCTCGGCCTTCTGGCCGTCACCTTCTTCATCGGCCGCGTCGTGCCGATCGATCCCGTGCTCGCCATTCTCGGCGACCGCGCGCCCAACCACGTCGTCGAGCGCGTACGCCAGGAAATGGGCTTCAACCTGCCGCTCTATCAGCAGTTTTTCATCTATATCAAAGGCATCCTGTCCGGCGATTTCGGCAATTCGGTGCTGACGACCAATCCTGTGATGGTCGATATCCGCCGTGTGCTGCCGGCAACAATCGAGCTCGCGACGCTCGGGACGCTCATCGGCGCCTTCGTCGGCGTACCGCTCGGCGTTCTCGCAGCGGTGCGCCGCGGCAGCATTGCCGACCAGGTGGTGCGCGTCGTCGGCCTGATCGGTTATTCGGTGCCGATCTTCTGGCTGGCGTTGATCTCGCTCGTCATCTTCTATGCGCGGCTGCGCTGGGTGGCTTTCCCCGGCCGCATCGACATCGTTTTTGAATATACCTTCACGCCGATCACCGGCCTTTACCTGCTAGACAGCGCCTGGCAAGGGCAATGGGACGTCTTCTACGATGTCTTCCGCCACATCATCCTGCCTGCCTCGCTGCTCGGCTATTTCTCGCTCGCCTATATCAGCCGCATGACGCGCAGCTTCATGCTGAACGAGCTTTCCCAGGAATATATCGTTGCCGCGCGCGCCAAGGGGCTTTCGGAAACGCGGGTGATCTGGGGCCACGCGCTGCGCAATGCCGCCGTGCCGCTGGTCACCGTGATTGCACTTTCCTATGCCGGCCTGCTCGAAGGATCGGTGCTGACGGAGACCGTTTTTTCCTGGCCGGGCATCGGGCTCTACATCACCAATTCGCTGCAGAACGCCGATATGAACGCCGTGCTCGGCGGCACGATCGTCATCGGTACTGTTTTCATCGGCATCAACCTTCTGTCCGATCTTCTCTACCGGACGCTCGACCCGAGGACGCGAAACCGATGACGGTTCCCGCCAACCCATCCCAGCCGATGAGCCGCCGTGAATGGCTGCTTTCCGACCGGCCGCAATCGCGCCTGCAGGCTCGCCTCGGCCGCACCTACGTCACCTGGCGGCAGTTCACGGCCAACAGGCTCGCCGTTGTCGGCCTGCTGATCATCGTGGCGCTGCTTTTTATCGCCGCCTTTGCCGATGTGCTCGCCACGCACAATCCCGTCGTCGGCGATCTTCGCAATGCCCGGCTGCTGCCGCCCGGCACGGGGGGATTCTGGCTCGGTTCGGATGACCAGGGCCGTGATATCTATTCGCGGCTGATCTATGGATCGCGATTGACGCTGCTCGTCGCCGTCATCTCGGCGCCGGTCGGGCTGATCGTCGGTACGGTCTCCGGTTATGCCGGAGGCTGGGTGGATGCGACGCTGATGCGCATCACCGATATCTTCCTCGCCTTTCCGAAGCTGGTGCTGGCGCTCGCCTTCGTCGCAGCCCTCGGCCCCGGCATTCAGAACGCGATCATCGCCATCGCCATCACCTCCTGGCCGCCCTATGCCCGCATCGCGCGCGCCGAGACGCTGACGGTCCGGCGTTCCGACTATATTTCGGCGGTGAAGCTGATGGGCGCCTCGCCTTTCCGCATTATCGTCCGCCACGTCATGCCGCTCTGCATCTCCTCGCTGATCGTGCGCGTGACGCTCGACATGGCGGGCATTATCCTGACGGCTGCCGGTCTCGGTTTCCTAGGCCTGGGGGCGCAGCCGCCGCTGCCGGAATGGGGGGCGATGATCGCCTCGGGACGGCGCTTCATCCTCGATCAATGGTGGGTCGCGGCGATGCCCGGTATCGCCATCCTCATCGTCAGCCTCGGCTTCAATCTCCTGGGCGACGGCCTGCGCGACGCGCTCGATCCGAAGGAGAGCGGCCAATGACGACACTTCTGACCGTGGACAAGCTCAAGGTCAGCTATGCCACGCGCACAGGCGTGATCGAGGCCGTGCGCGACGTCTCCTTCACCCTCGGCAAGGAAAGGCTCGGCATCGTCGGCGAATCCGGTTCCGGCAAGTCGCAGACCGGACGGGCAATCATGGGCCTGACGCCGAAACACGGCATCGTCACGGCCGACAGGCTTAATTTCAACGGCATCGATCTTATCAATGCCTCGGCCGGCGAAAGGCGCAGGCTGCGCGGCAAGCGCATCGCCATGATCCTGCAGGATCCGAAATATTCGCTCGATCCCGTCATGTCGATCGGGCGGCAGATCTGCGAAACGCTGCGCACGCATGAGAAGGTCGGCAAGACGGAGGCGCGCGAGCGCGCGCTCGCCATGCTGGAAGCGGTGCAGATCCGTGATGCGAAACGTGTCTTCGACCTGCACCCGCACGAGGTCTCGGGCGGCATGGGGCAACGCGCGATGATCGCCATGATGCTGATTGCCGGGCCGGAACTGCTGATTGCCGACGAGCCGACCTCGGCGCTTGACGTGACGGTGCAACTCGACGTGCTGAGGATCATGGACAGGCTGGTGTCCGAGCGCGGCATGGGGCTGATCTTCGTCTCCCACGATCTGAGGCTGGTCTCTTCCTTCTGCGATCGCGTCATCGTCATGTATGCCGGAAAGATCGTCGAGGAGCTGGCGGCGGCCGATCTCAAACATGCGCAGCATCCCTATACGCAGGGGCTGCTGAACTGCATGCCCGAGATCGGCGCAAACCGCCACCCGCTGCCGGTGCTCGACCGCAAGCCGGAGTGGGCGGCATGAGCGCAGCTCTCGAGATCGACGATCTCAGCGTCGTCTACGACCATTTTCATGCCTTGAAGAATGTCAGCATAACTGTCAAACGCGGCGAATCCTTTGGTCTCGTCGGCGAATCCGGCTCGGGAAAATCGACCTTGCTGCGGGCCGTTGCCGGACTTGCGCCGGTCAGCGGCGGCGCGATCAACATCGATGGCGAGCCGCTGAAAGGTTCGAAACGCAGCAAAGTCTTCTACCGGCGCGTGCAAATGGTCTTCCAGGACCCTTATGGTTCGCTGCATCCGCGCCAGACGATCGACCGGCTTCTGCTCGAACCGCTAGCAATCCACGGCATCGCCGACGGCGAGAAGCGCATCGCGCGCGCGCTTGACGAGGTCGGCCTCGGCAATGGTTTCCGTTTCCGCTACCCGAACCAGCTCTCCGGCGGCCAGCGCCAGCGCGTGGCGATCGCCCGGGCGCTGATCGTGGAACCGTCGATCCTGCTGCTTGACGAGCCGACATCGGCGCTCGACGCCTCGGTGCAGGCCGAGGTGCTGAACCTGCTGGAAGAGATCCGGCGCGACCGCAAGCTCACCTTCGTGATGGTCAGCCATGATCTCGGTGTCGTCACCCATATGTGTGAAAGGCTCGCCGTGATGCGCAACGGCGCCGTCGTCGAGCGGCTGAGCTCGCAGGAACTGGCGCAAGGCGCGGTTCACGAGGACTATACGAGAAATTTGATGATCGCGAGCAAGGGTTTCGTCAAAGCCTGAAAGTCAATCTTTTCAAACCGTTGAAAAGAAAAGACCGGCGGCGGTGTTAAGGATAATGCTTCCCTAAAAGACGACCATTCAGCTAGACTATTGACAGCTGCCTCGCTTCTGTCATGATCCCGTTAACGATTGTTAGCTTTCGTGATCGATGGAGGTTGATGCATGTTCTTTCTCGGTGGGATGACCATGGGTTACCTCGATCCTCCTGTTCGAGCCGATCGCCGGGAACAGATTTCGGCATCCATTCCTGCGGAAAAGGACCGTCGGCTGATCGAGACTTCCTCCAACCCGTCGCAGAACGAGAACGCCGTCGAGCGCTCGTTGATCTGGGCATGGCGCACGCTCTGCTAAAAGGGCTGGTTGAATTTTCTCTTCCGCTCGCTCTGGACGGAAATTTATCTCTACCTACTTGATAGAGAAGATAAGAATATAAGCGCGAGCCGCACAACCGGCCGCACGAGAACAACGGAGGCGACATATGGCAGATCTGGGTATTTCGCATGCTCACGTGAACCAATATGGTTCCGTACCGACCAAGAAGCCGCTCACCACGCGCCACAGGCTTCAGACGATGCTCCACGGCGCGATCTTCACTGCGGCGTTCCTGTTCGTCGTAGCCATGGTTTGCGGCGTCGTCGGGTAATCCGGCGGATGATTAAGCGTCGGCAGATGCCGGCGCTGCGGCGGTTTCTGCCTTTATTGAATTCCGGAACATTTAATTTGTCTCGGCATTCTCCTGACACTCGAATGTCAAAAGGAGAATGGTCACGAGAGACATTTTGTTATGGTGATCGGCATTCTGATCCCCATCGTTCTTCTGTACTTTTTTCACGCCATCCAAAACACGCCCGAGCGACCTTGATCTCGAGCGGAAGCGGCGTGGGCCACAACCGCCCAACCCGCCGCCAGACGCATGGTCAGGCGATCAGCGTCTTTCGTTTTTCTCGAATCGAAGAGCTCTTGCATTGCTGGAACCAGGTGCCGGCATTTTCGTCATTTCCGCCGCCCAGACAAGCTCGCCGGGCGGCGGCGCATGCCGCTTAACTTGAATTTTCCCGAGGGTGTCCAAATTTTCGACATGGCTTTCCCAGAGAGGGTATCGATGGTCTTGATCCCGTCGGGTCACGTCCTGAATAGGGCTTAGCCCGTTTGCATTGCTTGGCCCGAGTGTCGTTCACCCCCAGCTTCATCGATCTTTGAAGAATAGGGCTCCGTTCATGTAGCAGTCATGATAAGCAGTGCAAAAGGCTGAGCAAAACAGCCATAACTTTGTTTGGATCCAGAACCGAACCCATGTCTATTTCTCATCTTTCTCCGAGCCTTCCGCGCGAATCCGAGACGAAGCAGATCGATCACAATGGTTCGATCCGCTCGACCTATCTTTCGAACGAGGACATCAAGGCGATGGGCGATGCAGTCGCCCGCAACGGCGTCGACAAGCTGCCGGCTTTCGCCCCCTTCGATTTCTTCGCGCGTCATAAGGAAAACGAGAAGGAAATCCTGCGCGTCTACCGGACCACGGCGACCGACGTCGAGGCCGGCGAGACGATCACGCCGGCGGCAGAATGGCTGCTGGACAATCACTATATCGTCGAAGAGGCGATCCAGGAGGTGCGGCGCGACTTCCCCCGCCGCTTCTATCGCGAATTGCCGACCATGGTCGTCGGCGGCGTCGAAGTACCGCGGACCCTCGTGCTTGCCTGGCTCTATGTCGCCCATACCCACAGCACGATCTCGCAGGAAAGTCTGACGGCGCTGGTCGACGGCTTCCAGGCCAGCGAGACGCTCAGGATCGGTGAACTCTGGGCGCTACCCTCCCTCGTGCGCTACGTGCTCGTGGAAAATCTTCGTCGCATTTCGAGCCGTGTCGAAGCCAGCCGCCGCCTGCGTCGCCGCGCCAACGAGGCGGCCGACGAATTGGTGCGCCTTACCGATCCAGCCGCGGCGGCC
Organism: Rhizobium leguminosarum; assembly: GCF_001679785.1. Taxonomy (NCBI): domain Bacteria; kingdom Pseudomonadati; phylum Pseudomonadota; class Alphaproteobacteria; order Hyphomicrobiales; family Rhizobiaceae; genus Rhizobium; species Rhizobium leguminosarum. Next base: position 3,939,833 of record NZ_CP016286.1, on the reverse strand, counting down.
GCCTATCTGAAGACGCTGGAACCGCTTGCTGAGGACAATACCTTCTCGACGCAGTTCCTCTATCGCCTGCGCGACGGCTCGCAGACGTCGAGCTTGGCGATCACTTGGCTCGACGAGCGGTTGGAACAGCTCGGCCGCAACACCGAAGAGGCGACGACGGCCGAACACAGCCGGCTCTCTTCCGGCAATGTGACGATGGGCAACATCATCCGCAGCCTTCGCGAGATCGACGATGCCGAATGGTCGGTCTGGGTCGAGCAGGTCAGCCATGTCGACAAGCTGCTCTGGGCGCATTCGGATTACGGCATCCTCGATTCCGGCTCGCGCAACAAATATCGCAAACAGATCGAGAAGCTGGCCAAGCGCTCGCCGCTGTCGGAAATGGAAATCGCCCAGTTGGCGCTCGACATGACCGATGCCGCCAAGGCCTCCGACGAGCCGCAGCCGCATGAACCGAATGTCGGCGGCTTCCTGTCGGGCGCACAGCGGCCGAAGCTCGAGGCGCGGGCGAATTATCGCCCGACGGTCACCCAGCATTTCGTGCGCGCCGTGCGCCGGTTCAACTGGCTGGCGATTGCCGTGCCCGTCATGCTGCTGACGGTCATCGCCATGGCGATCGTCGGCAAGTTCATGGCGAATGCCGGCATGGGTGCGGTCGAAATCGCCCTGCTGCTGATCATGTTCTCAGTGCCGGCGTCGGAGGGGGCGACAGGTCTCTTCAACACCTTGCTATCCTTCTTCGTGACGCCGGCGCGCCTCGTCGGCTACGAGTTCAAGGAAGGCATTCCGGAAGATGGGCGCACGCTGCTCGTCGTGCCCTGTCTGATCTCGAACCGTGACAGCGTCGACGATCACGTGCGCAATCTCGAGGTTCATTATCTCGCCAATCCGCGCGGCGAGATCTATTTCGCGATGCTCAGCGACTGGCCGGACAGCGACGTCGAGGAAACGCCTGCCGATCTCGAGGTTCTCGACTATGCGCGACGCGAGATCGCCAACCTCTCCGCCCGCTATGCTTATGATGGCAAGACGCGTTTCTATCTGTTGCATCGCCGCCGCCTCTACAATCCCTCGGAAGGCGTCTGGATGGGCTGGGAACGCAAGCGCGGCAAGCTGCACGAGCTGAACATGCTTCTGCGCGGCGACCGCGACACGACCTACCTGCCGGGCGCCAATACCGTGCCGGCCAACGTGCAATATGTCATGACGCTCGATGCCGATACGCGCCTGATGCGCGATGCCGTCACCAAGCTCGTCGGCAAGCTCTATCATCCGATCAACCGCCCGGTCATCAATCCGAAAACCGGCCGCGTCGAAAGCGGCTATGGCGTGCTGCAGCCGCGTGTCACGCCGTCGCTGACGACGGGCAAGGACGCGTCGGTCTTCCAGCGCGTCTTTTCGATCAACCGCGGGCTCGATCCTTACGTCTTCACCGTTTCCGACGTCTATCAGGATCTCGCCGGCGAGGGCACCTTCACCGGCAAGGGCCTTTACCATGTCGATGCCTTCGAAGCGTCGTTAAAGGGCCGGATCGACGAGAACTCCGTGCTCAGCCACGATCTTCTCGAAGGTTCGATGGCGCGTTGCGCGCTCGTCACCGATCTCGAACTGGTGGAGGATTTCCCGATCCGCTACGAGGTGGAAACCTCGCGCCAGCATCGCTGGGCACGCGGCGACTGGCAGCTTCTCCCCTACATGTTCAATCCGAAATACGGCGTCACGGCACTCGGCCGCTGGAAGATGTTCGACAATCTGCGCCGTTCGCTGACGCCGATCGCCTGGTTCTTCGCCTCCGTGCTCGGCTGGTATTTCATGGGGCCGCTCGGCGCGCTCATCTGGCAGATTCTGCTGATCTTCTGCCTCTTCGTCGCGCCGACGCTGTCGCTCATCAACGGCATCATCCCGCGCACCAGCGATATCATCGCCCGCGCTCATCTCTATACGGTCTGGTCCGATATCACGGCCGCCAATGCGCAGGTTGCGCTGCGCATCGTCTTCATCGCCGATTCGGCCTGCATGATGGCGGATGCGATCGGCCGTTCGCTCTACCGCCTGTTCGTCAGCCGCAAGCTGATGCTGCAGTGGCGGACCGCCGCCAGCGTTCAGGCCGGCGGCCAGGGCACGCTGATCTCCTATTACACGGCGATGTGGCATGCACCGGTGCTGGCGCTGCTGGCGCTCGGTTTCGCAGCCCTTCCCGGCGACAACGCCTTCCTCGTCGGCATTCCCTTCGCGCTGCTGTGGATCCTGTCGCCTGTTATCGCCTGGTATGTCAGCCAGTCGGCGGAGACCGAGGACCGGCTCGAGGTCGCCGATTCCGTGTCGAGTGAACTGCGCAAGATCGCCCGGCGCACCTGGCGTTATTTCGAGACCTTCACGACGGCCGAGCAGAACTATCTGCCGCCGGACAATGTCCAGGAAACGCCGCATGTGATCGTCGCCGCGCGCACCTCGCCGACCAATATCGGCGTCTATCTGCTGTCCGTCGTTTCCGGACGGCATTTCGGCTGGTTCTCCTTCGAGGAGACCCTCGAGCGGCTGGAGCAGACGATCGCGACGATCGATAGAATGGAGAAATTCCGCGGCCATCTCTTCAACTGGTATCACACCGATACGCTGCAGACGCTTGGGCCCCGTTACGTCTCGGCCGTCGACAGCGGCAATCTCGCCGGCCATCTGATCGCCATTTCGTCGGCCTGCCGCAACTGGGCCGAGGCGCCGTCCGCCCATATGCAGGGCAATCTCGACGGCGTCGGCGACACCGCCGGCATTCTCGGCGAAGTGCTGGCGGACCTGCCCGATGACCGCAAGACCGTGCGCCCGCTGCGCCGGCGCCTGGAGGAGCGTATCGTCGGCTTCCAGAACGCGCTTGCCGCCGTCAAGCGTGAGCATGAGTTCGCCTCGATCCGCATCATCAACCTCGCCGTTCTCGCGCGCGACATCGAGAAGCTCGCCGCTAACCTTGACCACGAGGTCAAGTCGAAGCAGAGCGAAGAGGTCACGTTGTGGGCGGCATCGCTGGTGAAGGTCTGCGAGGCGCATATTTCCGACAGCACCTTCGATCTTTCCAAGGTCGATGCGCTGAGGCCGCGCCTGGTGGCGCTGCGCGACAAGGCGCGCGATCTCGCCTTCTCGATGGATTTCGGCTTCCTGTTCCGGCCGGAGCGGCGTCTGCTGTCGATCGGCTATCGCGTCGAAAGCGGTGAACTCGACCAGGCCTGCTATGACCTTCTCGCCTCGGAATGCCGCCTGACCAGCCTCTTCGGCATCGCCAAGGGCGACCTGCCGACGGAACACTGGTACCGCCTTGGCCGCCAGGTCGTGCCTGTGGGGTCGCGCGGTGCGCTGGTTTCCTGGTCCGGCTCGATGTTCGAATATCTGATGCCGCCGCTCGTCATGCAGGAGCGCGGTGGGGGTATTCTCAACCAGACCAACAATCTGGTCGTCGTCGAACAGATGAATTACGCCCGCAAGCTCGGTATTCCCTGGGGCATTTCGGAAGCGGCCTTCAATGCCCGCGATCATAACCTCAATTATCAGTACACGAATTTCGGCGTGCCGACGCTCGGCCTGAAGCGCGGTCTCGGCCACAATGCCGTCATCGCGCCTTACGCCTCGCTGCTCGCCGCGCAGTACGACCCGCCGGGGGCGCTTGAAAACCTGCAGAGGCTGCGCAAGGTCGGTGCGCTCGGTAAGTTCGGCTTCCACGACGCCGTCGACTTCACGCCGACACGCGTGCCGGAAGGCAAGAAATGCGCGGTGGTCTACAATTATTATGCCCACCATCACGGCATGTCGATCGCGGCGGTCGCCAATGTCGCCTTCAACGGTCATCTGCGCGAACTCTTCCACGCCGATCCCGTCATCGAGGCAGCGGAGCTGCTGCTGCAGGAAAAGGCGCCGCGCGACATTCCCGTCATGAGCGGCAAGCATGAATCCGACACGCCTGCCAGCATTCAGGACGATCTCCTGCGGCCGGAGCTCCGGAAGATCAGCGATCCGGCTTCGCGCGACCGCGAACTCGTGTTCCTGTCGAACGGCCATTATTCGCTGATGCTGACGGCGACAGGCGCCGGTTATTCCCGCTGGAACGGCCTTGCCGTTTCGCGATGGAAAGCCGATCCGACCGAAGACCGCTGGGGCAGCTTCATCTTCCTGCGCGATACCGCCACCAACGAATGGTGGTCGACGACATCAGAGCCGAAGGGCGTCGAAGGCGAAAAGATCACGGTCGAATTCGCCGACGAGAAGGCGCAGTTCACCAAGACGGTCGGTGACCTCACAAGCGAGGTGGAGTGCATCATCGCGACCGAGCATGATGCCGAGGCCCGCCGCGTCACCCTGCTCAACATGGGCGCGGAAGACCGTTTCATCGAGGTCACCTCCTATCTCGAACCGGTGATAACCTCCGACGATACCGACAATGCGCATCCGGCATTCGCCCGCATGTTCGTCAAGACAGAGATCGGCAAGCGCGGCGACGTCATCCGCGCCGAACGCAACAAGCGCGATCCGAACGAGCCTAACATCAGCATCGCACATCTGATCGTCGACAATGCCGGCGACACCCGCCATACCGAATTCGAGACGGACCGGCGCAAGTTCATCGGCCGTGGCCGCAGTCTTGCCGATGCGGCCGCCTTCGATCCGGGTGCTACGCTTTCCGGCAGCGACGGCTTCATGCTCGATGCCGTCATGTCGCTGCGTCGCACCGTCCGCGTACCGGCCGGCAAGAAAGTCAGCGTGATCTTCTGGACGATCGCCGCGCCAAGCCGCGAGGAAGTCGACAAGGCGGTCAATCGCTACCGTCATCCCGACGCCTTCACCCACGAGCTCGTCCAGGCCTGGACACGCACGCAGGTGCAGATGCGCCATGTCGGCGTCACCTCGCAGCAGGCGGCGGCCTTCCAGCATCTCGGACGCTATCTCGTCTATCCCGACATGCAACTGCGCAAGGACGAGGCGACCGTCGAGGCCGGCCTGCAGTCGCAATCGGCGCTCTGGCCGCTGGCGATCTCCGGCGACTTCCCGATCTTCACGCTACGCATCAACGACGACATGGATCTCGACATCGCCCGTGAGGCGCTGCTGGCGCAGGAATATCTGCGCTCGCGCGGCGTCACCGCCGATCTCGTCATCATGAACGAACGCGCCTCTTCCTATGCGCAGGACATGCAGCATGCGCTCGACGCCATGTGCGAAAACGTGCGCCGCATGGGCCAGGCCGACGGATTGCGCCAGCATATCTTTGCGGTTCGCAAGGACTTGATGGAGGAAAGCACCTACCATGCGCTGATCGCGGCTTCCCGCGTCACGCTGCATACCAAGAACGGCAAGGTGGTCGACCAGATCAACCGCGCCGTGGCGCTGTTTGCACCCTCCAAGGAGGAGTTGCAGGAGATGGAACGGGCCGAGCGCAACAAAGCCCCCGTCAAGCGTATCGCGCCGGTGCCGCCAGCTGTCGTGCCAGCCGTCGTCATCGAGGAGGAAGGCGATCTCGACTTCTGGAACGGCATCGGCGGCTTTGCCCGCGACGGGCGCGAGTATGTCGTTCGGCTGCCCGGAGGCCACGCGACGCCGCAGCCCTGGATCAATGTCATCTCCAATGACAAGTTCGGCTTCCATGTGTCGGCCGAGGGCTCAGGCTTCACCTGGAGCGCCAATTCGCGCGACTATCAGCTGACCTCTTGGTCGAACGATGCCGTGGTCAACCGTTCGGGCGAGGCGTTCTATCTCACCGATCTGGACAGCGGTGCCGTCATGACGCCGTTCGCAGCGCTTTCCCGCCGCCCGGACATCCGTTTCGAAGCCCGCCACGGGCTCGGCTATTCCGTCTTCTCCAGCGTTCAGCACGATATCGCGCTCGAGTTGACGCAGACGATCGACCGCGAAAAGCCTGTGAAACTGCAGCGCCTGCGCCTGCGCAACACCGGTTCGGCCAGCCGCAAGCTGCGTCTCTACGGTTATGTCGAATGGGTCCTCGGCAGCAATCCGGCACGTACGGTGCCTTTCATCCTGTCGAGCCATGACGAGGAGACGGGGGCGCTGTTTGCCACCAATCCCTACAGCATCGATTTTTCCAACCGCACCGCCTACTTCGCGGCGAGCGAGACGCTTTCGAGCTTCTCGGCAAGCCGGCGCGAATTCATCGGCAAGGCGGGAACGATCCAGGCGCCGCAGGCCGTCACCTCCGCCGCTGCCCTTTCCGGTACGACCGATCTCGACGGTGATCCGGCCGCGGCTCTTGCGATCGACATCGAGCTCGGCGCCGGCGAGGAGCGCGACTTCACCTTCTTCCTCGGCGATACGCCGACAGAAGAAGAAGCGCGCGCCGTCATCGCCGATATCCGCAAGGCTTCGTTCGACGATGCCGTCGAGGCAAACCGCGCCTTCTGGCGGGACTTCACCGGCAGGCTGCAGATATCGACGCCGGATCGCGGAATGAACAATCTCGTCAACACCTGGCTGCCGTATCAGAGCCTCGGCTGCCGCATCATGGCTCGCACCGCCTTCTACCAGGCAAGCGGCGCCTTCGGTTTCCGCGACCAGTTGCAGGACACCCTGGCCTTCGTGCTGCACGAACCCTCGCTTGCCCGCCGGCAGATCCTGAATGCCGCTTCGCGGCAATTCCGCGAAGGCGATGTACAGCATTGGTGGCTACCGGGAACGGGTGCCGGCGTGCGCACGCTGATCTCCGACGACGTCGTCTGGCTCGCTTACGCGATCCATCACTATTGCAGCGTCACCGGCGACAAAAACGTGCTCGACGAGGAGATCGCCTTCCTGGAAGGGCCGGCCCTGCTCGAAGGCCAGCACGACTCGTTCTACAAGCCGGAGATTTCCGAGGATAAGGCGAGCGTCTACGAACACGCGGCGCTGGCGCTCGATCTCGCCATCGCCCGCAAGGGGACAAACGGCCTGCCGCTGTTCCTTGGCGGCGACTGGAACGACGGCATGAACCGCGTCGGCATCGGCGGGCGCGGCACCAGCGTCTGGCTCGGCTGGTTCCTGGCGGGCGCATTGCGCTCCTTCATTCCCTATGCCGAAGAGCGCGGCGACACGGTCCGTGCAGAGCGCTGGGCGGCGCACCTCGCCGAGCTGAAGAAGGCGCTCGAAACTGCGGCCTGGGATGGCGGCTACTATCGCCGCGGCACGTTCGACGACGGTACACTGCTCGGCTCCCTCGAAAGCCCGAATGCCAGATCGATTCGATCGCGCAGTCCTGGAGCGTTCTGTCCGGCGAGGGCGATCCGGCCCGCGCCGTCACGGCGATGGATGCCGTGCTCGATCAGCTGGTTGACGAGGATGCCCGCATCATCCGGCTGTTCACGCCGCCTTTCGCCAATTCCGCCAAGGATCCCGGCTATATCAAGGCCTATCCGCCGGGTGTGCGCGAAAACGGCGGGCAATATACCCATGCCGCGACCTGGGTGGTGATGGCGCTGGCGGAGCTGAAGCGGGGCGACGATGCCTTCCGCTGCTTCCAGATCCTCAACCCGGTCACCCATGCGCTCGACAAGGCTTCAGCGGAGCAATACCGCGTCGAACCCTATGTCGTGGCGGCCGACGTCTACGGACATGAGCCCTATACGTCGCGCGGCGGCTGGACCTGGTATACCGGGTCTGCCGGCTGGCTCTACCGCGCCGCCGTCGAGGGCATCCTCGGCATCCGGCTGAGGGACGGCCGGCTCTATGTGCGCCCGTCGCTCCCGTCGGAATGGGACGGTTTTGCGGCAGAGGTGGAGCAAGGCGGCGGCAAATACCGCATTTCGGTCTCAAAAGCGTCCAATGACAGCGGCTACACTCTGTCAATCAACGGCTGCGAAGTCACCGATCCCGAAGAGGGATATCCGCTCGGATAACAGCGTTCCCCACGCTGAAAACACGGCGATTCGCGACGGCCAAAAGGGAACCCTTTTGGCCGTCGTCGCGTTTGCAAATCGGATAATAAGGAGAGACTCATGGCAAGCACGCCGACCGAAGCCATCGTCACGGGGCGCAGTTCCCTATCCGCAGCTGCGCCATTGCGTGACACGAGGCTCGACGTCTTGCGCGGCGTGGCCCTGATCATGATCTTCATCAATCATGTTCCCGGACAGATCTTCGAATATGTAACGACGAAGAATTTCGGTTTCTCCGATGCCGCCGAAGCCTTCGTGCTGATCTCGGGCATTGCCGTCGGCCTTGCATACGGGTCCCGCTTCCAGCCGGGCAACCGGCTCACGGTGGCGATCAAGGCGGTAAAGCGCGCCTTCACGCTCTATCTGGCCCATATGATCACTACCTTCATGACGCTGGCGCTCTTCATCTGCGGTGCCTGGCTGTTCCATCGGCCGGGATTGCTGGTTGAAATCAATATCCTGGCGGTTCTGATGAACCTGAAGGAAGGCATTCCGGCGCTGCTCCTGCTCGGCCACCAGATCGGCTACAACAATATCCTGCCGATGTATGGCGCGCTGATGCTGATGGTGCCGATCATCCTGCTGTTGAATGCGCGCAGCCCGTGGCTGGCGCTTGGCGTCTCGGCCACGGTCTGGCTGCTTGCGGGCATCTATGAAGTGGCGCCGCACAACATGCTGATCGAGAGTTACTGGTTCCTCAATCCGCTCTCCTGGCAGTTCCTGTTTTCGATCGGCATCGTCTCGATGCTGCATATCAAGCGCGGCGGCACGATCCCGCGGCATCCGCTGTTGCTTGCGGCCGCTGGCGGCTACGTCATGCTGTCCTTCATCTGGGTGACCGGACATCTCTGGATCTGGGGCAATTCGCTGGCGGCACTCGGGCTGCCGACGGTTATCACCGGTTTCGACAAGACCTTCCTGTCGCTGCCGCGGTTGCTGCATGTGCTGGCGCTGACCTATCTCGTCATCAGCATCCCGGCGCTGTCACGGATCCTGCGCCGTCCTGCCGACCATCCGCTCACGATCCTCGGCCGTCATTCGCTGAACATCTTCGTCGCCGGCACGATCCTCGCCATGATCGGCCAGGTGGTGCTCTACATCACCAACAAGGATCAACTGGTCGGTCCGCTCTTTGTGATTGCAGGGATCGCGATACAATTCGCCTATGCCTATTATCTTGAGCGCAAGCGCCAGCAGGGCAAGGTCAAGGGGAAACTTGTCGCCGATACCGCCACCATCCCCGTTCGCGTCCGCATTGGCGGGACGGCAAATGCCTATCGCCGGAACGATCGGAAATAGGGCTGGGATTTGCCCGACATGAAGGAGCCGGTGGCCGATGGCCGCCGGCTCAATTTTTATGTATGAGGATGTTCACCAACTTGCCGAAGGGATCTCGGACATAAAAGCGTCTGACGCCCCAAGGCTCGTCGGCCGGGCCGTACTCGATCGGGAAGCCTGAGGCCGACATTGCCTCGAAAGCGGCATCGAGGTCATCAACCTCGATCGAGAGGTCCGGCACCTCCGTTCCGGAACCGCCTTCACTGGCGATGCTGAGCTGAACGTTCATCGAGCGCGCGGCGCCGAACGTCGTGATCCACCCGTGATCCATGATGACGTCAAGACCGAGGATATCCTGATAGAAGCGCCGGGCCAGGGTGACATCCGCTGCCTGGATATTGGCGACGATGCGCAGGACCTTCATGGGTTCGCTCCCGAGGTACTCCGTGATGGGAAACGATAGCGGGGATCAGCGCGGTGATCAATCATGTGGACAGGTGTGGAGACACCGTATCGTACGGCGATCCTCCTTTGCTCCGCGCGGCATGTCCCCACAAGGAGGGTGATCGGGAGGAGGTTTGCTCTGACGCAAAGCACCAAACGCCTGGAAGGCTTGACCCAGCCAAATGCTATCGCGGTGGGAAGCCCGCGCGGCATCCCATCTCCCTCCTTGTGTAAAGTCCGGAGACATAGCTGACCGATGTTCGGAGACATGCCTGACACTTCCGTGATGATTTCTCGCGAGGTCGGGCATGGTTTGGCGGAGAGATTCCCGGCAGGTGCGACAGCGTCGCTCGGTTTTTCGCCAACGGTTTGAGGGTATGACCACCTCGGCCTCCATCTTCGCGATCGTTGCGCGCAAGGAATTGCTGTCATACGCTTTATGGCCCAGATGGCATGACCTGCCGGGTTGTTGAGAAAAGCGGACCTTGCGTGATGTCGCCGACCTGGCCGGCCGCCACGATAAAGCGCAGGGGGAGCGCATCGGCCAGCATATGGACCTTGTCGTCAGCCTATCTCTGGAACGCCCCAGCACCTGATCCTTTGCCCCCATTTCCGCTCGCCGCCTGTTGATGGGTGCGCATGATGGTGCTGTCGATCATTTAAGTTCCGATTGTCCAGTCAGCAGTGAGGGCATCAAAGGCCCGCTCCCATACTCCGGCATGGCACCAGCGACTGAACCGGCGGTGGACCGCCTTCCACTTGCCATAGCGCTCCCGGCAGGCCCTGCGAGGGTGCGCCCGAGCGCAGGATCCACAAACATCCGATCACAAAGGACCGGTTGTCTACCCCTACCCCCGTTCGACCCGGATGGCTGGCTTTGTCTGGCAACAGAGGCGAAATCCTCAACCATTTGCGCCTCGTTCAACTCCCATCAAAGGCCTCCGTGCTGCATACGGTACCCTATGGATCAGCGATCCACCGATTTGGGAATCGTGTATGTCGATTGGTCCTCAGTCCGAGAGCAAACAAAAAGGCCGGAAGGGCGTCACCCTTCCGGCCTTTATCTTGAAACCCGAACCAATCAGGCGGCTTCGGTGGTGTGGGCCTTGCGGACCTCGTCGTCCGTCAGGATGCCGCTGGCGCGCAGCAGGGCGGCGAAGCGGCCGTTGCTGTGGCTGAGTTCGTCGAAGCTGCCCTGTTCGACGACGCGGCCGTCATCCAGGAAGAGCACCATATCGGCTTCGCGGACCGTCGACAGGCGGTGGGCGATGATGAAGGTGGTGCGATTCTGGCGCAGATTGTCGATTGCGGCCTTGACGCGAGCTTCGGTTTCGACGTCGAGCGCCGAGGTCGCCTCGTCGAGCACCAGGATCGGCGCGTCCTTGAGGATGGCGCGGGCGATCGCGATGCGCTGGCGCTCGCCGCCGGAGAACTTGTTGCCGCGTTCACCGACATGCGTATCATAGCGATCCTCACGGGTCTCGATGAAGTCGGCGGCGGCGGCGGCTTCGGCCGCACGGCGCATTTCTTCTTCGCTGGCGCCTTCGCGGCCAAGGCGAATATTGTCGCTGATCGAACGGTTCAGCAGGCCCGCATCCTGGAAGACAGTGGCGATGTGGCGACGCAGCGACTTGCGGGTCACCTTGGTGATATCGGTGCCGTCAACGAGGATCTTGCCGGCCTGGGCGTCGTAGACACGCTGCAGCAGGTTGACGAGTGTCGTCTTGCCGGCGCCGGTCGGGCCGACGATCGCCACCGTCTGGCCTGCCTTCACCGAGAAGGAGACATTATGCAGGCCCTGTGAGCTGTTGCCGAAGCCGAAGGAGACGTCGCGGAATTCGATCGCACCCTTGACGTCCTTGATCTCGCCGTTGCCGGCCGGCTCTTCACGCTCACGCACCGAGTCTTCAAGCGTATAGAAGTCCTCGAGCTTGGAACGGGCCTCGAAAATCTGCGTGGCGAACTGGCGCATCAGGTCGAGACGGCCGATCAGCAGGTTGGCAAAGCCGATGAAGGCGATGACGTCGCCGACGCGCAGCTGGCCGGCCTGCACGAGCATGGTGCCGATAATCAGGACCACCATCATCGCGATGGTCGACGCCATGCGGTTCAGTGCGCTGGCGATCGCCCACCAGTCGAGCACCGGATACTGAGCTTCGAGTAGACGGTCGGCAAAGGATTTCAGCGCTCTGGTTTCGGCCTCGATGCGGTTATAGCTATGCAGGACCGAAACGTTGCTGATCGAGTCGCTGACATGCGAGAAGACGGTATGATAATGGTTCTCGACCGAAGCTTGGCCGTCCTTGGTGCGGCTCATCACGACGCGGCCGATCAGCCAGTAGGCGATGGCGAGCACCATGAGGACGGCGGAAAGGCGCAGGTCCATCGACATTGCGGTCGGTATCAGAAGGGCAAGCGCGATGACCGTCGACAGGTGGTTGCGCATGAATTCCAGCCAGAGGCCGAACAGCGTTTCGCAGGCGCGCAGCAATGTGTGCAGCGCGTTTGAGGTGCCGCGCTGATGGTGCCAGCCAAGCGGCATGGAAATGATGCGGCCGAAGGCTTCCGTCAACAGCGTCGCCCGCCGGCCATGGGCCAGCCGGTCGGCCTCGCGGGCCACCAGAACGAAAGCAATGGTGTTGAAGACGGCGAAAGTCGCCCACATGAAGAGGATGGGCTTGACCTCACCCTTGCCCGAAATCGCATCGATGATACGACCGAACAGGATCGGCTCCGCGATGGTGATCGTCGCAAGAACAATGTTTGCGACAACGACCAGGGATACGCGCAGCTTGTAGGCGCCAAGATAGCGCAGAGCCCTTGCATAGACCTTGAATAGCGTCACGTTGAAACCTCTTGTGCATCTGCGAAAAACGGGATGATGCGATGCTACAAAAGGCTACCTGAACGGGCGATTAACGGCGTATTCAGAGTTCGACCGATGTGACGATTGATACGATCGTATTATTGCAGACGCGACGAGATGGCTATGGCGCCGAAATTGCCGTTCGGCTATATCTCGCGACAATTTGCGCTTGCATTTTATTAAATGTTTAGCGCAGCATTAAATTACAGACTGCATTTATTGAAGACCGTTTCGCGACCAGCTTGACCAGCCGCCGACGGCCTCATGCGGGCATCAGGTCCGGGCAAGGGGCATATTTGTGAAAATTAATTCGTTAATTCAATTGCTTGTAATTCTGGAAGAATGCTCAAACCCTGAAGCCGTCGTCACCGAGTTGGAGCAGGTCCTCCACGGTTGCGGCTTCGAATATTACGGCCTGCTGCGCCATTTGCCGCAGAGCCCGGTACAGCAGAATCCGGAGCTTTGGGCTGCGGCGCTTGCCGGCCGCTGGCCGGAACAATGGCCGCAGATATATGCCGCGAAAAAATATGCTCTGATCGATCCGATGGTGCGCTATCTCGCCCACGCGCAGCGGCCTTTCGGCTGGCGAGAGGCGATGGCGGCCTTCCACAAGGATACCCACCAGCGCCGTATGGAGCAGATGATGGTCGATGCCTTTGGGCACGGGTTGGAGGACGGTTACATCTTTCCGATCCACGGACGCAACGGCACTCTCGCCAGCCTCAGTCTCGCCGGCAAGCCGATCGACCTGTCGCCGGTGGAAATCGCATTGCTGGAGGCGGTGGCGCGCAAGGCCTTCTGGCGGTTGCTCGATCTGAAAGGCGAGGCGCAGGCACTGGAAACCGTGCTCCCGGCCGACACGCCGCTGACGCGGCGCGAGATGGAAATCCTGCATTATCTCGCCGAAGGCATGACGTCGATGGAGATCAGCAAGATGCTGAAGATCTCAAACCACACCGTCGACTGGTATATGAACGGCCTGCAGGACAAGCTGAAGGCGAAAAACAGGCAGCAGGCGGTAGCGCTTGCCTTCCGTCATGGCCTGATAAGTTAGAGCAATTCCGCTTCTCATCGAAGCGAAACCGCTCTGCTTTTATTTTTTACGCAAGTCCGGACGGAAACCGCTTCGCACTTTTCCTGGAATTGCTTCAGCATGTCGAAAAATTGCATTTCGCAGTCGCAAGATAAATTGAACTTTCTGTGACAAGAAGTTAAGAATTTCCTTCGCGGGTGCAGCATTCCCGCGTCTGAACGTCTGAGGAGACCGTTTTGCCCATTTCCAAGATTCTCGTTGCCAATCGCTCTGAAATTGCCATTCGCGTGTTCCGCGCGGCCAACGAGCTTGGAATAAAAACCGTGGCGATCTGGGCGGAAGAGGACAAGCTGGCGCTGCACCGCTTCAAGGCGGACGAGAGCTACCAGGTCGGCCGCGGCCCGCATCTTTCCAAGGACATGGGCCCGATCGAGAGCTATCTGTCGATCGAGGAGGTGATCCGCGTTGCTAAACTCTCCGGCGCCGATGCCATCCATCCCGGCTATGGCCTGCTGTCGGAAAGCCCGGAATTCGTCGATGCCTGCAACAAGGCCGGCATCATCTTCATCGGCCCGAAGGCCGATACGATGCGCCAGCTCGGCAACAAGGTCGCAGCGCGTAACCTGGCGATCTCGGTCGGCGTTCCCGTGGTGCCGGCCACCGGGCCGTTGCCGGAGGACATGGCCGAAGTGGCGAAGATGGCGGACGGGATCGGCTACCCCGTCATGCTGAAGGCCTCCTGGGGCGGCGGCGGGCGCGGCATGCGCGCGATCCGCGATCCAAAGGATCTCGCCCGCGAGGTGACGGAAGCCAAACGCGAGGCGATGGCGGCCTTCGGCAAGGACGAGGTCTATCTGGAAAAGCTCGTCGAGCGCGCCCGACACGTCGAAAGCCAGGTTCTCGGCGATACGCATGGCAATGTCGTGCATCTCTTCGAGCGTGACTGCTCGATCCAGCGCCGCAACCAGAAGGTCGTCGAGCGCGCACCGGCGCCCTATCTCTCGGAGGCGCAGCGCCAGGAACTCGCCGCCTATTCGCTGAAGATCGCGGCCGCGACCAATTATATCGGCGCCGGTACCGTCGAATATCTGATGGATGCCGATACCGGCAAATTCTACTTCATCGAAGTCAATCCGCGCATCCAGGTCGAGCATACGGTGACCGAAGTCGTCACCGGCATCGATATCGTCAAAGCGCAGATCCACATTCTCGACGGCTTTGCGATCGGGACGCCGGAATCGGGCGTGCCGCGCCAGGAGGATATCCGTCTCAACGGCCATGCGCTGCAGTGCCGCATCACCACGGAAGATCCGGAGCATAATTTCATTCCGGATTACGGCCGCATCACCGCCTATCGTTCGGCGTCCGGTTTCGGCATCCGCCTCGATGGTGGCACCTCCTATTCGGGCGCGATCATCACCCGCTTTTATGATCCGCTTCTCGTCAAGGTCACGGCATGGGCGCCCAATCCGTCCGAAGCGATCGCCCGCATGGACCGGGCGCTGCGCGAATTCCGCATTCGCGGCGTGGCAACCAACCTGACCTTCCTCGAAGCGATCATCGGCCATCCGAAGTTCAGGGATAACAGCTACACGACACGCTTCATCGACACGACGCCGGAACTCTTCCAGCAGGTCAAGCGCCAGGATCGCGCCACGAAGCTGCTGACCTACCTCGCCGACGTCACCGTCAATGGCCATCCCGAGGCGAAGGACAGGCCGAGGCCGCTGGAAAATGCGGCCGAGCCGGTGGTTCCCTACGCCAACGGCAATGCGATCAAGGATGGTACGAAGCAGCTCCTCGACACGCTCGGCCCGAAGAAATTCGGCGAATGGATGCGCAACGAGAAGCGCGTGCTTTTGACCGACACGACGATGCGCGACGGCCATCAGTCGCTGCTCGCCACCCGCATGCGCACCTATGACATCGCCCGCATTGCCGACACCTATGCGCATGCGCTGCCGAACCTTTTGTCGCTCGAATGCTGGGGCGGCGCGACCTTCGACGTCTCCATGCGCTTTCTGACCGAGGACCCGTGGGAGCGCCTGGCGCTGATCCGCGAGGGCGCGCCGAACCTTCTGCTGCAGATGCTGCTGCGCGGCGCCAACGGCGTCGGCTACACCAATTATCCCGACAATGTCGTCAAATATTTCGTCCGCCAGGCGGCCAGGGGCGGCATCGATCTCTTCCGCGTCTTCGACTGCCTGAACTGGGTCGAGAACATGCGCGTCTCGATGGATGCCATTGCCGAGGAGAACAAGCTCTGCGAGGCGGCGATCTGCTATACCGGCGATATCCTGAACTCGGCCCGTCCGAAATACGATCTGAAATACTACACCGACCTTGCGGTCGAACTCGAGAAGGCGGGGGCGCATATCATCGCGCTCAAGGATATGGCGGGCCTTCTCAAACCTGCGGCTGCGAAGGTTCTGTTCAAGGCGCTGCGCGAGGCGACCAGCCTGCCGATCCATTTCCACACGCATGATACATCGGGTATTGCGGCCGCGACCGTTCTTGCCGCCGTCGATGCCGGCGTCGATGCCGTCGATGCCGCCATGGATGCGCTGTCCGGCAATACCTCGCAGCCCTGTCTCGGCTCGATCGTCGAGGCGCTGCGCGGCACGGAACGTGATCCGGGCCTCGATCCGGAATGGATCCGCCGCATCTCCTTCTATTGGGAAGCGGCGCGGAACCAATATGCCGCCTTCGAAAGCGATCTGAGGGGCCCGGCATCCGAAGTCTATCTGCACGAAATGCCGGGTGGCCAGTTCACTAACCTCAAGGAACAGGCCCGCTCGCTCGGGCTCGAGACCCGCTGGCATCAGGTCGCGCAGGCCTATGCCGACGCCAACCAGATGTTCGGCGATATCGTCAAGGTGACGCCGTCTTCCAAGGTCGTCGGCGACATGGCGCTGATGATGGTGTCCCAGGACCTGACGGTTGCCGACGTCGTCAGCACCGACAAGGAAGTCTCCTTCCCGGAATCGGTGGTCTCGATGCTGAAGGGCGATCTCGGCCAGCCGCCGTCAGGATGGCCCGAAGCGCTGCAGAAGAAGGCGCTGAAGGGCGACAAGCCCTATACCGTGCGCCCCGGCTCGCTGCTCAAGGAGGCTGATCTCGATGCGGAGCGCAAAGTCATCGAGACGAAACTCGAGCGCGAGGTCAGCGACTTCGAATTCGCTTCCTATCTGATGTATCCGAAGGTCTTCACCGACTTCGCGCTCGCCTCCGATACCTACGGACCGGTCTCGGTGCTGCCGACACCCGCCTATTTCTACGGTCTCAAGGACGGCGAGGAACTGTTTGCCGACATCGAGCGCGGCAAGACGCTCGTCATTGTCAACCAGGCGATGAGCGCCACCGACAGCCAAGGCATGGTGACCATCTTCTTCGAGCTCAACGGCCAGCCGCGCCGCATCAAGGTGCCGGACCGGGCCCACGGGGCGACGGGTGCGGCCGTCCGCCGCAAGGCCGAACCAGGCAACGCCGTTCATGTCGGCGCGCCGATGCCGGGTGTCATCAGCCGTGTCTTCGTCTCGCCCGGCCAGGCCGTCAATGCCGGCGACGTGCTCGTCTCCATCGAAGCGATGAAGATGGAAACGGCGCTGCATGCGGAAAAGGATGGGACGATTTCCGAAGTACTGGTGCGGGCCGGCGATCAGATCGATGCCAAGGATCTGCTCGTCGTCTACGCAGGCTGAAGGCGCCCATCGGCCGACTTGGCGTGCGGGCTCCATTCACTCGATTGTGTACGATCGGCCTGTCAAAAAGCTGATTTTTCGAAGCCTTCGTGCCTTGCCCGGCGCGGAGGCTTTCTCATAAAGTTGCGCTCCCATTATCCGCCCCCAAGACCCATCAGGAAATGATACCCATGAGCAAGTTGAAGATTGCCGTCATCGTCGGCAGCACGCGTATTGGCCGTTTTGCCGAGCATCCGGCCAAGTGGATTGCCGCTATCGCCGGCGAACGGCAGGACATCGAGGTCGAGGTTCTCGACCTGCTCAACTACCCCATGCATTTTTTCGGCGAGCAGCGCGCGACGACCGCTGAAAGCGAGACGGCGGAGCGCTGGAAAAAGAAGCTGCGTGAATTCGACGGCTTCATTTTCACCGTCGCCGAGTACAATCACGCTCCGACGGCGGTTCTGAAGAACGCCATCGACCTCGGCGAGTTCATCCACAAGCCGGTCGGCTTCGTCGGTTACGGCGGCGTCGGCGGCGCACGTGCGGTCGAGCATCTCCGGCTGATCTTCGTGGAAATGGGGGCGGCTTCAGTGAAAACCGGCGTGCATATCGCGCTTGGCGAATATCTCGGCGTCCTCAAGGAAGGCAAGAGCCTCAGCGATTACGCGCATCTCAACGAAGCGGCGAAGAACCAACTCGACCAGCTCACCTGGTGGGGCAATGCGCTGAAGGCGGCGCGCGCGGTCGTCACGGCCTCCTGATTGGAGTTCCAGCAATGCCGGATCCCGGCAATGGATCCGGATGATTTTAGGCCAGGTCAGCCTAAAATCTGAATCCGGATCTAAATCAAAGAAATAGAGCATGATGTCGTCCGAAAACCGCTCACACTTTTCGGCATCATCCTCTAGCTCAGATATCGTAAGTATGGGCGGCGTTGATCGTCGAGATGAAACGTTTGGTGCGTTCGCGCTCCGGCGCGCTGAAGATCGCTCTGGCGCTGCCCGTTTCCACCACGCTGCCGGCTTCCAGGAAAACCACGTCATTGGCGATCTTCGAGGCGAGCCGGAGATCGTGGGTCGCCATCACCATCGTCGTGCCTTCGCTGGCAAGTTGGCCCAGCACATCGACCACTTCGGCCGAAAGCTCGGGATCGAGGGCGGATGTCGGCTCGTCGCACAGAAGCACGCGCGGCGAGGGCGCCAGCGCGCGGGCGATCGCGACGCGCTGCTGCTGGCCGCCCGACAGCGTCGAAGGCCAGGCATCGGCCTTGTGGGTCATGCCGACCTTGGTCAGCAATTCCATCGCACGCTCGCGAGCTTTTGGCCTCGGCCATCTCAGCACCGTCACCAGGCCTTCCATGACATTCTCGATCGCGGTCTGATGCGGAAAGAGCTGGAAGTTCTGGAAGACCATGCCGGTCTGGCGGCGGATCTTCTGGATCGCCGGCCAGCTCGTTCGTTTGCCCGGCGCAAAGGCCAGCGTTTCCTCTCCGAGGCGGATGGAGCCGGCGGTTGGAATTTCGAGCAGGTTGATGCAGCGCAGCAGCGTGCTCTTGCCGCCGCCCGAAGGCCCAACCAGCGCGGTGACGCTGCCTTCGGGGATGCGGATGCTGATATCCTTGAGGATGACGGCGTCGCCGAAACGCTTTTCGATGTTGGCAAGCTCGATCATGCATTTGCCTCCAGCATGCCGCCGTACCGCGCGAAGCGGCGTTCCAGCCGCACCTGCAGCTGCGAGAGGACGGAGCTCAGGACGAGATAGACCAGCGCTGCCTCGATATAGAGGATCAACGGCTCATAGGTGGTGGCGACGATGCGCTGTGCGGCCTGGAACAGCTCGGGCACGGTGATGGCAGCGGCAAGCGAGGTGTCTTTGACCAGCGAGATGAAGGTGTTCGACAAAGGTGGCACGGCGACGCGGGCGGCCTGCGGCAGGATGGTGCGGCTCATCGCCTGGCGCCAGCTCATGCCGATCGAATAGGCGGCTTCCCACTGGCCCTTCGGTACCGAGGAAATGACGGCGCGGATGATCTCGGAGCTATAGGCGCCGATATTCAGCGTGAAGCCGATGAGGGCGGCTGGAAAGGCATCGAGCAGGATGCCGAGGCTCGGCAGGCCGTAGAAGATGACGAAGAGCTGCACAAGCAGCGGCGTGCCGCGAATGACCCAGACATAGAAGCGCGCGATGGCGGACAGCGGCATCGGCCCGAAGAGCCGGGCGATCGCGGTGGCGAGCCCAAGCGTCAGGCCGAAGGCGAAGGATAGCAGGGTCAGCGGAATGGTGAAGATCAACCCCGCCCAGAGGAGCGAGGGGAGCGATTCCGCCATCAGTTGGAGCCAGTGCGGCAAGGGCGTTCCTTCTGGTCGGGTTGGGCCGTTGAAGTGGAATACCCCTCCCCAACCCCTCCCCACAAGGGGGAGGGGCTAATAGGAGGCCCCGGCGCACCAAATAGCGACCGTACTGTTGGCTGGGAGGCTGTTTTGAGATGTGAACGGCAGCATCCCAACCCCCTCCCCTTGTGGGGAGGGGTTGGGAAGCGGTCTAAATTACTTGGAAACGTCCTGGCCGAAATATTTGTCGGCGATCTTCTTGTAAGTGCCGTCGGACTTGATGTCGGCAAGCGCCTTGTTGATTTCGGCCAGAAGCTCCGGCTCGTTCTTGCGGATGATGATGCCGGAGTAATCGGCATTTTCCTGCTCGGCGACGATCTTTACCGGCGCGTCCGGCTTGTGCTTCTTGAAATCGAGGAAGGAGAGGCTGTCGTTGATCGTGGCGTCGGCGCGCTTGGTCAATACCAACTGGATCGATTGATCGAAACCGTCGGTGCCGACGAGTTCGGCACCGGCTTCGGTTGCGAGCTTGCCGAAGTTGCTGGTCAGCGACTGGGCGGCCTTCTTGCCCTTCAGATCGGCGAAGGACTTGATGCTGTCGTCGCCGTCGCGGGCGATCAACACGGCCTTGGAGGCGATATAAGGCTCGGAGAAATCGTATTTCTGCTTGCGGGTCTCGGTGATGCCGACCTGGTTGATGACGGTGTCGTAGCGCTTGGCGTCGAGACCGGCGATCAGGCCATCCCACTTGCCTTCGACGAATTCGGCCTTGACGCCGAGCTTGGCGGCGATGGCTTCGCCGATCTCGACATCGAAGCCGACGAGCTTGCCGCTTTCGTCATGGTAGGTGAAGGGCGCATAGGTGCCTTCGGTGCCGATCTTGAAGACGCCGGCCGATTTGATGGCGGCGAGATTTTCATCGGCATGGGCAGGCAGCAGGGCTGCAGCCTGAATGAGAGCAGCGGCGGCGACGGTTTTCAACCAGTTCATTGTTTTATCCATCCTTGGGAGGTTGTCATCGGGTGGGGATAGTTTGCAGAAAATTAGGGCGCCGGAAGCGTAGAAAACTGCGAATAAAAGCAGCAACTGCAAATATTTTTCTCAAGCGGCCGTCTGAATCACGAATCCTGCAGAAACAGGCATCAGGCCGCGATGCGGCGGCGCAACTTTTCGCTGACGATGATGATCAATCCGGCGCCGAGGATCATCGCCGCGCCGACGACCACATTGGGCGTGGGGATATCGGCCCAGATGAGACAGCTATATTCGAATGGCGCAAGCACCGAGACGGGCGCCTGGCGCATGCCTTCGAAAAGGGCGAACTGCGCGCAGCCCGCAACGACGCCGGTGGCGATGAGGAGGGCGAGCTGCGTCATATCGGGTGTCTGCAAAGTGTAGAGAACGGCAATGCCGGTCATGGCAAGAAAAAGACGTTGGAAACGGCGAGCTGGATGATGGTCTTTTCGTGCAGCGAGGTCTTGCGCTCTGGCGGTGGAGCTTTGTTTCGAAACGTCAGAAAACGTGTGACCGTGCATGTTGCCTGCATGATCATAAGCGGTTATGCACGTTTTCGGTTTATGAGGTCTCGAATCGGTAGGAACATGCAGGATTTTCTGTTGCGAGAGCGCCAAGGCGTGATTTCCGAGAGGTTGCGGCTGAATGGCCGCGTGCTGGCGACGGAGCTTGCGCTCGAATTCGGTGTCTCCGAGGATACGGTGCGGCGGGATCTGCGAGAGATGGCGGCGGCAGGGCTCTGCGAGCGGGTTTATGGCGGTGCATTGCCGGTCTCGCCGGCGCATGGAAGCATGACGCAACGCATCGGCTTTGCCGCTGACCGGAAACAGGCGCTGGCGCGCGCTGCGGCAAAGCAGATTGCCGCCGGTTCGACCGTGTTTTTCGATGCCGGCAGCACCAATCTGGCGATTGCCAACGCATTACCGGCCGAGCTTGCGCTCACGGCTGCGACGAATGCGCCGGCGATTGCCGCAGCGCTGATCGACAAGCCTGCCGTCAACGTCATTCTGATCGGCGGGATGGTCGACCGGCAGACGGGCGGTTCGCTCGGCGCCAAGGCCTTGCGGGATATGGAACAGATTTCGCCCGATCTCTGCATTCTCGGCGCCTGCGGCGTCGATCTCGAGGCCGGCATCACGGTGTTCGGCTTCGAGGATGCGGAATTCAAGCGGTTTGCGACATCCAGGAGCAAAAGGGTGTTGGTGGCTGCAACCTCGGAGAAATTCGGCACTGCTGCCCCCCATAGCATCCTGCCGGTCGCCCATTGCGAATGCCTGGTCGTCGAGCACGATGCCGATCCGGCCATTCTCGCCGGCTACCGCGAGCGCGGATGCAGGACTGTTCTCGCCGAGAAAACGAACTGAGGCGCCATCATAGAGTTTAGGGAAACCGGGCCAAGCAAGCCCGGCAATGAGGAAGACCGGAAATGGATAGTCATGTGAGTGCGCCGGGAGCCAGAAGTGGCTTCATTACCAGAAGCAGGGCGGCGGTTTCCCTGCTCTTTCTTATGAACGGTTTTGTCGTCGGCTGCTGGGCGCCGAAGATCCCGGATTTTGCCGAGCGCCTGGCGCTGACCAAGTTCGAGCTTGGGCTGATGATCCTGGTCTTCGGCGTCGGCTCGCTGGTCATGATGCCGATCGCCGGTGCGCAGATCGCCAAACACGGCTCGCGTGTCGTCGTTCAAGTGCTGGCCGTCTGCGTGCTGCCGTTGCTGCTGGCATTGACGCTGGCGCCAAATGTGCTCACCGGGGCAATCTCGCTCTTCCTGTTCGGCGGCTTCATCGGCGCAATGGATGTGGCGATGAATGCCAATGCGGTGTCGGTCGAGAAATCCATGCGCCGCGCCATCATGTCGTCCTGCCACGCTTTCTGGAGCCTTGGCGGACTGATCGGCTCCGGTCTCGGCGGCATCGTAATCGCCAAGCTCGGCATTCTCGGCCATGCGCAACTGGCGACGGTGCTGGCGGCAATCTTCCTTGCCGTCGCCTGGCCGATGATCCTTGCCGATCCGCCGCATCCCGACACCAAGAAGGAAAAGACGAAGCTGCCGATGGTGCCGCTGCCGTGGCTGCTCGGATTGATGGCGCTGTTCAGCATGGTGCCGGAAGGTGCTGTTCTCGACTGGGGCGCGCTCTATCTTCGGCAGGAAATGGATGCGTCCGTCGCGCTTTCCGGTCTTGGTTTCGCAGCCTTTTCGGCCACTATGGCAATCATGCGCTTTGGCGGCGACCTGGTGCGCGACCGTCTGGGCGGCGTCAAGACGCTACGCATCTGCACTTTATTTGCCATTGTCGGCATGCTGCTTGCTGGCCTGGCGCCCAATGCCGAGCTTGCCATCCTGGGCTTTGCGTTTTGCGGTATCGGCATTTCCAACATGGTGCCGATCGCTTTCTCGGCGGCGGGCAATATTCCCGGACTCAAGCCCGGCATCGGCATCTCGGTGGTCACCACCATGGGCTATTCCGGCATGCTGGTTGCGCCATCGTTGATCGGCTTCGTCGCCGAGCATATCGGTTTTGCCGTCGTTTTCATGGCGCTGCCAGTGCTGCTCATCGTCGTTCTGCTGCTGTCCAACCTGGCCCATTATGCCGATGAGACCTCCGGAGGCGGTCACTGAGCCACCTCCCAACAAAAGTGATATCAGGGGCGGTTGACAAGCAGCCGGCCTTGATCCACCTGAAAAGCACTGTTTTTAGGGGTGCAAGAACTCTCCATGTTGTCAGCCGCCGATTTTGATCCGAAACCGCGCCGCGCTTCCGTTGCCGTCGATGTCGGCGGCGTCATCGTCGGCGGCGGGGCGCCGGTCGTCGTGCAGTCCATGACGAACACCGATACGGCCGATATCGATTCCACCGTCGCGCAGGTCGCCGCTCTCCACCGGGCGGGTTCGGAACTGGTGCGCATTACCGTCGACCGCGACGAGAGTGCGGCCGCCGTGCCGAAGATCCGCGAGCGGCTGCTGCGCCTCGGCATGGACGTGCCCTTGATCGGCGACTTCCATTATATCGGTCATAAGCTGCTTGCCGATCATCCGGATTGTGCCGAAGCGCTGGCGAAATACCGCATCAACCCCGGCAATGTCGGCTTCAAGGACAAGAAGGACAAGCAGTTCGCCGAGATCATCGAGATGGCGATCCGCTATGACAAGCCGGTGCGCATCGGCGTCAACTGGGGCTCGCTCGATCAGGATCTGCTGACGGCGCTGATGGACCGGAACGCCGAAGCCGGGTCGCCGCTTTCGGCCCGGCAGGTAACGCGCGAGGCGATCGTGCAGTCGGCGCTGCTGTCGGCAGCCCTTGCCGAAGAGATCGGCCTGCCGCGCAACCGCATCATCCTGTCGGCCAAAGTCAGCCAGGTTCAGGACCTGATCGCCGTCAATTCCATGCTCGCCGAACGCTCCAATCATGCGCTGCATCTCGGCCTGACCGAAGCCGGCATGGGCACCAAGGGCATCGTCGCCTCGTCGGCGGCGATGGGCTTCGTGCTGCAGCACGGCATCGGCGATACGATCCGCGTGTCGCTGACGCCCGAGCCGAACGGCGACCGCACGCGTGAAGTCCAGGTGGCGCAGGAAATCCTGCAGGTCATGGGCTTCCGCCAGTTCATTCCCGTGGTTGCGGCCTGTCCGGGCTGCGGACGCACGACGTCGACGGTATTCCAGGAACTTGCCCAGAACATCCAGAACGACATCCGCAAAAACATGCCGGTCTGGCGCGAGAAATATCCCGGCGTCGAGGCGCTGAACGTCGCCGTCATGGGCTGCATCGTCAATGGGCCGGGCGAAAGCAAACATGCCGATATCGGCATTTCGCTTCCGGGCACCGGCGAGACGCCGGCCGCCCCCGTCTTCATCGACGGCAGGAAGGCGCTGACGCTGCGCGGTCCCAATATCGCCGCCGATTTCGAGGCGCTTGTCGTCGACTATATCGAGAAGCGTTTCGGCCAGCGGACGGCGGCGGAATGACCGCCCGCAACTTCGGATGAGCCAGTACTGGTCGCCAATCGTTAGCAAGCTTCGGCCCTATGTCGCGGGCGAGCAGCCCCGTATCGCGAACATGGTCAAGCTCAATACCAACGAAAATCCTTACGGGCCGTCTCCGAAGGCGCTCACGGCGATCCGGGAGGCGGCGGACAATCGTCTGCGGCTCTATCCCGATCCCACTGCCACGGAATTGCGCGAGACGATCGCGGCTCGTTTCGGCCTGAGGGCGGAGGAAGTATTCGTCGGCAATGGCTCCGACGAAGTTCTCGCGCATGCGTTCCAGGCGCTGCTGAAACATGAGCGGCCGCTTCTCTATCCCGATGTGACCTACGCCTTCTATTCGACCTATAGCCTGCTATACGGTGTCGAAGCGATCGAGGTGCCTGTTGACGATGGGTTCCGGATCCGGCTGGCCGATTACGACAGGCCCTGCGGCGCGATCATCATCCCCAATCCGAATGCGCCGACCGGCATCGGCCTGCCGCTCACCGGTATCGAAGCACTTCTTGCCGCCCACGCGGATGCGGTCGTCGTCATCGACGAGGCCTATATCGATTTCGGCGGCGAGAGCGCCACCGGGCTCGTTTCAACCTATCCCAACCTGTTGGTGATCCAGACCCTGTCGAAGTCCCGTTCGCTTGCCGGTCTGCGCATCGGCTTCGCGCTGGGGCAGCGGCCGCTGATCGAGGCGCTGGAGCGGGTCAAGGACAGTTTCAATTCCTATCCACTCGATCGTCTGGCGCAGCTTGCCGCGACGGCGGCGATCAAGGACGAGGCGTGGTTCGAGACAGGCCGGAGGAACATCATCGCCAGCCGGGAAAGCCTTGTTGGGGAACTCGAAGCGCTTGATTTCGACGTGCTGCCGTCCCAGGCGAATTTCGTTTTCGCGAGGCACGAAAGCCGTTCGGGAGCAGCGCTTCAAGCCGCCCTGCGGGAGCGCGGCATTCTCGTCCGGCATTTTGCCAAGCCGCGTATTTCGGACTTCCTGCGGATCAGCATCGGCACGGATGAAGAGTGTGCCCGTCTGGTCTCCGCTCTCAAGGAGATACTGGCGGCCTGACCTGTCGCTTCAGCTCTTCCGGTCGGCGATGAAATGCGCTGCAGAAGTGAGGATCGAGGCACGGGCGCCGTAGGGGGCAAGCAGCGCTTTTGCATCGCGGACATGCTCGCGGAGCTGGGCTTCGGCCCATTCCATGCCGCGCAGGGCCACAAGTGTTCCCTTGCCGCGGGCTGCATCCTTGCCGGTCGCCTTGCCCATGGTCGCCGCATCCGAGGTCAGGTCGAGAATGTCGTCGGCAAGCTGGAAAGCAAGACCGATCTTTTCGCCGAAGGCGCGCAGGCGGCGGCGATCTTCCGGCGGGCTTGCCGCGATGACGGCGCCGGCTTCGCAGGCGAAGCGGATCAGCGCGCCCGTTTTCATCGCCTGCAGGCGGATGATGCCGGCCTCGTCGGGCGCCTGCTTTTCCGCCGCGAGATCAAGCGCCTGGCCGCCGGCCATGCCGCCGAGACCGGCTGCACGGGCAAGGGCCAGCACCAGCGATGCCTTGCTCGTATCGGCAAGGGTCGTTTCCGGCGCGGCGATGATGTCGAAGGCATAGGTCAGCAGGCTGTCGCCGGCGAGGATCGCCGTCGCTTCGTCGAACTTGATGTGTACCGTCGGTTTGCCGCGGCGCAGGTCGTCATCGTCCATGGCCGGCAGGTCGTCATGCACGAGGGAATAGCAGTGGACGCATTCGAGGGCGGCGCCGACACGAAGTGCCGCCTCGGCGTCGCCGCCGAGAAGGGCTGCACTTTCGACGACGAGAAACGGGCGCAGCCGCTTGCCGCCGTTCAGCACAGCATAATGCATGGCATCGCGCAGCGTCTCGGGCCTGGCGATTTCATCGGAAAGGGCACTCGGTGAAAGCAATGCGTCGAGCAGCGCCTCGATGTCGCGGGCGTTGTTCTTCAGCCTCGTCTCGAAAGTGTCCCGGTTCGCGTCCATGGGCGCTGTTTGGCATGAGCGCCCCCGGGCTTGCAACGGAATTGTCGATGGCGGCAGCAAGATTCGCCGCGCACTCTGGCATAAGCTCCGCACAGGCGTTATGAGAACGACAGGAGCGAAATCGGACTGGGAACATTGGATATAGCGCCGGAGAGAGAGGACAGCGTCGACATGCCGGCTCGTCGGCGATGGTTCGAAGACAGGCGTGTGTTGAAACGCGTTGTTCTTGCCGTGCTGATCGTGCTGATCCTTCCCTATGCGCTGATCTTTTTCTATCTGCTGCCCTTCATTCACCCCGTCTCGACACTGATGCTGCGCGATCTCGTGCTGCTGCGTGGCTACGACAGGCAATGGGTGTCGCTTGATAAGATCGCCCCTGTTGTGGTGCAGTCGGTGATGATGTCGGAGGATGGGCAATATTGCTTTCACGGCGGTGTCGACTGGGCGGAAATGCGCATGCTGGTCGAGGATACGCTGAAAGGTCAGGCGACGCGTGGCGGCAGTACGATCCCGATGCAGACGGCGAAAAACCTCTTCCTTTGGAACGGCCGCTCCTTCGTACGCAAGGCGCTGGAACTTCCGCTCGCGGTGACCACGGATTTCGTTCTGTCGAAACGGCGGTTGATGGAAATCTATCTCAATATCGCCGAATGGGGTCCCGGTATTTACGGCATCGAGGCGGCGGCCCAACACCATTTCAAGGTGCCGGCCTCGAAGCTGACGCGGCGCCAGGCATCGCTGCTTGCCGTCTCGCTGCCGAACCCGATCGACCGCAATGCCGGCAAGCCCGGACGAGGCCTTCGCCGGCTCGCCGGCTTGATCGAGAGGCGTGCGCAAGGTTCGGGCGATTACATCAAGTGCATCTACGATTGAGACCAGAACTTGTCATTAGAGCATGATGATGCCCGAAAACCGCTCACAGTTTTCGGCATCATGAGAAGCGGCAAGCGTCATCGAGGCGCCCTGTTTTCGAGCTTGCCCCGCCGGTATTCTGCGTGCTCAAGGACATGAACCATCTTCACGAATTGCTGATCTTCGATTTCGAAGCCTGAACGGGAGAGGCCCATGGACAGACCGACGCTCTACATCGCCAACAAGAATTATTCCTCCTGGTCGTTCCGGCCGTGGATGGCGCTGACGGGCGCCGGTGTCGATTTCGAGGAAGTCCTCATCCCCTTCGACTATGCGGGTGGCAATCCCAACATCAAGGCCATCTCACCCACCGGGCGTGTGCCGTTGCTGCAGCACGGCGCATTGAAGGTCTGGGAATCGCTGGCGATCATCGAATATGTCGCCGAGCTTTATCCGGACGCCGGCCTTCTGCCGAGGGATCGCGCTAAGCGGGCGCTCGCCCGTTCGGTTTCGATGGAAATGCTGTCGAGCTTTCGGGCGCTGCGCAGTGCCTGCCCGATGAATATTCGCCGGCCGAAGGGCAGGATCGCGTTGCCGGATGGCGTCGACGCCGATATCAGCCGCATCGAGACGATCTGGCGCAACCTACTGCAGCAATCCGGCGGACCGTTTCTGTTTGGCGCGTTCAGCGGGGCGGATGCGATGTTTGCGCCTGTCGTCAACCGGTTCGACATTTATGACCTCGTCAGCCGAAACGATACGCTGGCCTATATGGAGACCATGAAGGCGCATCCGGCCTGGCGGAAATGGGAAGAGGCGGCCCGCGCCGAGCCTTGGATCGTGCCGGAAGACGAAGTCTGAGCCTGGAATCATCGGCTTTGCAAAAAATACGCATGGGGACTGGTCAAGGTCACCCCTTGCATGTATAAGCGCGCCAAATTCCGAAATCGCGACATGTCCGTTTCGGCCGCCGGTGTGGCCGTGGGAATGTTTTGCCCGCAAGTGGAGAAGAGAAATGGCTGTACCGAAGAGAAAAACAAGCCCGTCCAAGCGCGGTATGCGCCGTTCGGCAGACGCCCTTAAGGCTCCGACCTATGTCGAAGACAAGAACTCCGGCGAACTGCGCCGCCCGCATCATATCGACCTGAAGACCGGTATGTATCGCGGCCGCCAGGTTCTGACGCCGAAGGAAAGCGCGTAATTTCCCGATTCGGCTTGTCCGATCGAAGTTTCAAGGCCGGCGTCATGCCGGCCTTTTGCATTTCGACAATATAATATTTGCAATGACTTGCGGTGGGGCAAGGGTTTGCGGCAGTATTCTTCCATGATGCGCTGGGAGATTGCCGATGATAGCCGCCATGCCCCTAATGATTATCCCGTTTATTCTTTACAATCTTGCGATGCTGGGCCTGATGGGCGATGGCGGAATTCCGGCACTGCAACATGATATCATCGTGCTGTCGATGATCTCGGGCGCGATCTGGAGCATGGCGCTCGGCGATCTTTTCATCGTCATCGCCCTTGTCGTGCTGTTCTTCGAAATCCTCAAGGCGACCAGAACCGGTCCCGGCAATCTCGTCAACCACATGCTGTCGATGCTGGTGTTCATCGCCTTCCTGGTCGAGTTTCTGCTCGTCCGGGATGCTGCGACACAGGTCTTCTTCATTTTGATGACGATCGCTCTGATCGATGTCATCGGCGGTTTTGCCGTGTCGATCCGGAGCGCCGGGCGGGATGTCTCGATCGGATTATAGGTTGTCGAGCTTGTTCTGAAGGGCGCGGAGCTGTTCCTTCAGCTCGTCGATATCCTTGGCCTCGGCCTTGCGGCTTTCCTTGGCGGGCGGCGTCATGAAGGGCGAGAACATCTGCATCGCCTGCTGAAACAGCTCGGTGTTACGGCGAACATGGTCCTCGACCATCTGCATCGGCAACTGCAGGTTCTTGCCGAGCGGCGTTTCGCCGAAGGCGCGGTTCACCTGCTCGCGCATCTGAGCCTGCTGTTCGGTAAAGGAGCGCATCGAATGTTCGAGAAAGCTCGGCACGACCATCTGCATCTGGTCGCCGTAATAGGTGATGAGCTGGCGCAGGAAGGAGATCGGGAGCAACGTATTGCCGGTCTTCGATTCCTGTTCGAAGATGATCTGGGTCAGCACCGAATGGGTGATGTCATCTCCGCTTTTTGCATCCTGGACGGTAAATTCTTCGCCCTTCTTCACCATCTCCGCCAGGTCTTCCAGCGTCACGTAGGTGCTGGTGCCCGTGTTGTATAGGCGTCGATTGGCGTATTTCTTGATAACGATCTGACCCTCATGCTTCGCCATATCAGTCTCCTGAACCCCCGTCTGATTTATGGATATTCCTCCATTTGAGACTGTAAACGCAAAAGAAGGCCGGTGACAATCTCTTTGTGCGATGCGGCAAACCTTTCACGGAGCAGATGAATCGGGCTCCGGCGGGCTGCTGCCGAAAAATGGCCGCAGCCGGTCTTCGCGTTTGACTTGTGCTCCAAGCTTTGCCAGTTTCCAATTATGTAAGTGAGACGAAAACGAGGAGCGTCCCCATGAGCAATCCATCCATCGTCATCGCCAGCGCAGGGCGAACAGCAGTCGGCGCCTTCAACGGTGCTTTCGCGACGGTTCTCGCGCATGAGCTCGGGGCGGCCGTCATCAAGGGCGCGCTCGAGCGCGCCGGCGTCGATGCCGGCGAGGTGGATGAGGTGATCCTCGGCCAGGTGCTTGCCGCCGGCGAGGGCCAGAACCCGGCTCGGCAAGCGGCGATGAAGGCCGGCATTCCGCAGGAAGCGACGGCCTGGGGCGTCAACCAGCTCTGTGGCTCGGGCCTGCGCGCGGTCGCGCTCGGCATGCAGCAGATCGCCACCGGCGATGCCAAGATCATCGTTGCCGGCGGCCAGGAGTCCATGTCGATGGCGCCGCATGCCGCGCACTTACGCGGCGGCGTCAAGATGGGCGACATGAAGATGATCGACACGATGATCAAGGACGGCTTGACCGACGCCTTCCATGGCTACCACATGGGCATCACCGCCGAGAATATTGCGCGCCAGTGGCAGCTTTCGCGCGACGACCAGGATCAGTTCGCGGTCAGCTCTCAGAACAAGGCGGAGGCCGCGCAGAAGGCCGGCCGTTTTACCGACGAGATCATCCCCTACGTCATCAAGACACGTAAGGGCGACGTTACGGTCGATACCGATGAATATATCCGTCACGGCGCGACGATTGAAGCGATGGGGAAGCTGCGCCCGGCCTTCGACAAGGACGGCACGGTCACGGCCGCGAACGCGTCCGGCCTCAACGACGGTGCTGCTGCGGCCGTGCTGATGAGCGAAGCGGAGGCGGTCCGGCGCGGTATCCAGCCGCTCGCCCGCATCGTTTCCTGGGCAACGGCGGGTGTCGATCCGCAGATCATGGGCACCGGACCGATCCCGGCTTCGCGCAAGGCGCTCGAGAAGGCCGGCTGGTCGGTCAACGATCTCGATCTCGTCGAAGCCAACGAGGCCTTCGCGGCGCAAGCCTGCGCCGTCACCAAAGATCTCGGATGGGATCCGTCGATCGTCAACGTCAATGGCGGAGCGATCGCGATCGGCCATCCGATCGGCGCCTCGGGTGCGCGCGTTCTCAACACGCTGCTGTTCGAAATGAAGCGCCGCGGCGCAAAGAAGGGTCTCGCGACGCTTTGCATCGGGGGTGGCATGGGTGTGGCTATGTGCTTTGAAGCACTTTAAATAGCATACGATCCATGTTTGATTGAAGATCCGCCAAGCGGCGGGGCGAAAAACAAAAGGGGAGCGGAACATGAGCAGAGTGGCTTTGGTCACCGGGGGTACACGCGGCATCGGCGCGGCAATATCCATGGCACTGAAAAATGCCGGATACAGGGTCGCCGCCAGCTATGCCGGCAACGACGAGAAGGCCAAAGCCTTCCACGACGTTACCGGCGTTCCGGTGTTCAAATGGGATGTTTCGGATTACCTCGCCTGCGGCGAGGGAATTGCCCGGGTCGAAAGCGAGATCGGCCCAGTCGAAATCCTCGTCAACAATGCCGGCATCACCCGCGACGCGATGTTCCACAAGATGACGCAGCAGCAATGGCACGAGGTGATCAATACCAACCTCACCGGCCTGTTCAACATGACCCATCAGGTCTGGACCGGCATGCGTGACCGCAGCTTCGGCCGTATCGTCAATATCTCGTCGATCAACGGGCAGAAGGGCCAGATGGGCCAGGTGAACTATTCGGCGGCCAAGGCGGGCGATCTCGGCTTCACCAAGGCGCTGGCCCAGGAAGGGGCGAACAAGAACATCACCGTCAACGCCATTTGCCCCGGTTACATCGGAACGGAAATGGTGCTTGCCGTGCCGGAGAAGGTGCTGAACGAACGCATCATTCCGCAGATCCCCGTCGGTCGTCTCGGCGAACCGGAAGAGATCGCGCGTTGCGTCACCTTCCTCGTCTCCGACGATGCCGGCTTCATCACCGGTTCGACGCTGACGGCCAATGGCGGACAGTTCTTCGCCTAGGCATTTCTGTCTTCGAGTCGACAGTAGAGATCAGAGTCAAAGCAATTGGCGCGTCCGGCCGGACGCGCCAATTGCTGTTTATGAACGTCGCTGTGGCCGAGCTCTGGCCGGCACTTTGCGCAGCGAAGGATCATCGGTGCTGAGGGCTGATATCGCGGTCGTCAGGAAAGCCGATGCGATGAGAACGGCGATGAGGGAATTCAGCAAAATCTGAATCATGGAAGCGTTTCCTTTCCGGTGCGCTGGGCGGCTCTGCCTGTCCGTTGCGCTCTGAAGGAAATATGTGCCTGGCCGTTGGGCGGCGGTAGGTTTGACTTTCGCAACCGATTGTCAACGTCTCGTTGACGGATGCGGCGGGCCAAAAGAAAACGGGCGCCGAAGCGCCCGTTGGGAGTCCGATATGCTTGCCGATCAGTAGCGGCAACGGGCCTCGTAGCGGCGGCCGTAACGGTCGCGATAGACGCAGTAGCCGCGGCGTTCGACCGACTGGCCGATCAGAGCGCCGGTCAAACCGCCAGCAACGGCGCCGACGGCGGCACCACCCCAGCTGTTGGTGACGGCACCGCCGATGACCGCACCGGTGCCGGCCCCGATCGCCGTACCTTGCTCGGTCGCTGTGCAGGATGCCAAGGCGCCGACGAGGGCACCAATAAGAACAATCTTCTTCATCATGTCGTAACTCCCCAGGTTAGTTGGGCTTTAGATGCGGCCCATTAGTACAAGGATAATGATAATCACGAGAACTAGCCCCAAACCGCCGGAAGGTCCATAGCCCCAGCCACGGCTATAACCCCAATTCGGCAAGGCTCCGATCAAGAGCAGAATGAGGATAATAAGAAGTATCGTGCCAAGCATGGTGTGTTTCCTTCATTTCATCCGCAATTTGGATGGACGAGAAACACGCATTGGCGATTTTTGTTCCCGGTTGAGCTCTGGAAATGTGACGAAGCCTGATTCACGGTTTAATTTCCGTCTTCTCGTAAAAATGCCGCTATGGTTAAAAAGACATTTAAATACAATATGTTGCGGTGAACAAAGCGGGAAAATCGCGATGTCGCCGATTCGTCAGCGATTCGTTCCGTTTTTGATCGGCGAGCCGAGATCGACCGCCCTGCTTAACGCTATCTGAATCCGGCGCTTGAAAGATTAATACTGATACGACGAGGCGGAGCGAGGCGATCTGCCGCCAATGCGCATCTAGGGCCTGGACCTGATAGCGCTACCAGATGTGGCCGTGAACGAAAGGCGAAAATGGCGGCGTCAGCGATTCGTCTCCGATTCGTTCCGGCTTTGGTCGAGAGGTTAATTTCGGTCGGATTTTCGCCCGTTCGAGATCGGGCGAAGATCGTCACTCACGACGACGAAAATAGGAACAGGAGGGAGTCTTGCGATTCAGCATGTAGTGGGAAAAAGTGATTCAAAATCAATACTTAGCCGTGAACAAAAGCTGAATCAGCGGGAGTCGTCGATTCGTCGCTGATTCGTTCTCACGCTGTTCCGAATCGGAAATTCGCGCGTTTCGGACGACTCGCAAAGGTCGTAATCCCCGAGGCATTTTGAAATCTGCCCTTGCGTTTGCGGCGGCAGCTGTCCATGTGTTGTCCAGCTTCCATCGGGAGCCAAGATTTTCCTGGGGCCACCCCGCCTCATTTGCATGGACCCATGACTCTGACTTCGCAGCCGATGATTCTGAGTGGGCGCGGTGTGACCGCGGTGCTCGGGCCGACCAATACCGGCAAGACCCATTATGCCATCGAGCGCATGGTCGCGCACGGGACGGGCGTGATCGGCCTGCCGCTCCGGCTGCTGGCGCGCGAGGTCTACACGCGGGTGGTCGAGAAGGTCGGCGTGCAGAATGTGGCGCTGGTCACCGGCGAGGAAAAGATTTCGCCGCCCAATGCCCGTTTTTCCGTCTGCACCGTCGAAGCGATGCCGCGCGAAACCAAGGCCGCCTTCGTCGCGATCGACGAGGTGCAGCTTGCCGGCGATCTCGAGCGCGGCCATATCTTCACCGACCGCATCCTGCATCTGCGCGGCCGCGAGGAAACGCTGCTGCTCGGCGCGGCGACGATGCGGCCGATCCTGCAGCTGCTGCTGCCCGGCATCACTATCGTCGAGCGGCCGCGGCTTTCGCATCTTTTCTATGCCGGGCAGAAGAAGATCACCCGGCTGCCGCAGCGCTCGGCCATCGTCGCCTTCTCCGCCGACGAGGTCTATGCCATCGCCGAGCTCATCCGCCGGCAGCGCGGTGGAGCGGCGGTGGTACTCGGTGCGCTCAGCCCGCGCACCCGTAATGCGCAGGTTGCGCTCTATCAGGCGGGCGACGTCGAATATCTGGTGGCGACCGATGCGATCGGCATGGGCCTCAACCTCGATGTCGATCACGTCGCCTTTGCCCAGGACCGGAAATTCGACGGTTACCAGTTCCGCAATCTCAATCCGGGTGAACTCGGCCAGGTCGCCGGGCGCGCCGGGCGCGCCGGGCGGCACGTGCGGGACGGGACCTTCGGCGTCACCGGGCAAGTCGCGCCCTTCGACGACGAGCTGGTGCAGCGCATCGAAGGACACGAATTCGACAACGTCAAGGTTTTGCAGTGGCGGACGACGGAGATGGACTTCGCCTCCATCGCGTCGCTGCGCGCCAGCCTCGAGGCGGGTCCGCGCGTGCCGGGGCTGACACGGGCGCTGCCTGCGGTCGACCAGCAGGCGCTCGAACAGCTTTCGCGTTATCCCGAGGTCATCGATCTCGCCGATAGGCCGGCGCGCGTCGAAAAACTCTGGGAGGCTTGCGCGCTTCCCGACTATCGGCGTATCACCCCAGCACAACATGCCGATCTTATCTCGACCCTCTTTTCCGATCTCGTCCGCTATGGCACGGTGAACGAGCAGTTTCTTGCGGAGCAGGTTCATCGCTCCGATCGAACAGATGGCGAAATTGACACGCTTTCGGCGCGAATCGCGCAGATAAGGACCTGGACCTACGTTTCGAATCGGCCCGGTTGGCTTGCCGATCCGACACACTGGCAGGAAAAGACGCGGGAAATCGAAGATCGATTGTCCGACGCGTTACATGAAAGGTTGACGAAACGCTTTGTTGATCGCAGGACATCTGTGCTCATGAAGCGCCTGAGAGAGAATGCGATGCTGGAAGCTGAAATCAGTGTGAATGGCGATGTCTTCGTTGAAGGACATCATGTAGGGCAGTTGAGCGGATTCCGTTTCACGCCGGTGGCGGGAACGGACGGACCGGATGCCAAGGCGGTTCAGGCTGCGTCGCAGAAGGCGCTCGGGCTCGAGTTCGAAGCCCGCGCGGCGCGGATGCATGCCGCCGGCAACAGCGATCTGGTGATCGGTTCGGATGGGTTGATCCGTTGGCTGGGCGACCCGGTGGCGCGGCTTTCGGGCAGCGATCACATCATGCGCCCGCGCGTGATCCTGCTGGCCGACGAGCAACTGACGGGCAATGCCCGCGATCACGTTGCCGCCCGGATCGAGCGCTTCGTCAATCATCATATCAGCACGGTGCTGAAGCCGCTCGACGACCTGTCGCGCGCCGAGGACCTGCAGGGTCTCGCCAAGGGGCTTGCCTTCCAGCTCGTCGAGAATCTCGGGGTGCTCTTCCGCCGCGACGTGACCGAGGAGGTGAAGTCGCTGGACCAGGAGGCCCGCGCCTCCATGCGCCGCTATGGCGTGCGTTTCGGCGCCTACCATATCTTCGTTCCCGCACTTCTGAAGCCGGCGCCTGCCGAGCTCATCACGCTGCTCTGGGCGCTGAAGAACGACGGCCTCGACAAGCCGGGCTACGGCGATCTCATTCCGGTGCTCGCCGCCGGCCGCACCTCCGTCGTCACCGATCCGAGCTTCGAGCGGATGTTCTACAAGCTCGCCGGCTTCCGTTTCCTCGGCAAGCGCGCCGTGCGTATCGACATCCTGGAACGGCTTGCCGATATCATCCGTCCGCTGCTGCAATGGAAGCCCGGTCAGAACAACCGTCCGGAGGGCGCCTATGATGGCCGCCGCTTCACGACGACGACGGCGATGCTGTCGATCCTCGGTGCGACGCTCGAGGACATGGAAGAAATCCTCAAGGGTCTCGGCTATCGCGCCGATGCCGTGAAGGCGGAAGAGGCATCAGTCCATCTTGCGGCGCAGGATGCGGCCTCAGTGCCTGCCGCCAGCGCGCAAACGCCTGCGGAAGAGACAGCCGAGAAGGCCGATCACGACGATGCCGATGGCGCCGCGGAAGAGACTGCTGCCGAGCCAGCCACAACCGAGGCGGCTTCGGCGGTCGCCGACGCGCCGGTGACGGAAGCCGTCGAAAGCCCCGCTCCGGCCGAAGCGATCGAGGCAGCCGCTCCGGCGGAAGCCTCTGCTGCCGGGGGAATCTCCGCTCCTGCGGAAGCGGAAGCGGCTTCCGAGGAAACAGGACCTGCTCCTGGGGAAGCCGGCGAGCCGACGGAACCGAAGCCGGTTCTTCTGTGGCGTCTTGGCGGTCGCAACGACAATCAGCGCCAGGGGCGCGGCGGGCATGGCGAACGCCGTGGCGCCCAGGGCGAGCAGCGCGGTCAGAACCAGGAGCGCGGCGACCGCAATCGCCGGCCGGGCGGCGGTGAAGGCGGCGAGGGCAATCGCGGCGGCGACGGCCGCGACAACAATCGCCAGAATCGCGGCAAGGAAGGCGGCGGTCGCGATGGTGGCCGGCCGCAGCAGGCAAGAGGCGATCGCAACAACCAACCACGGGGCGACCAGCCGCGCGGCGACCGGCAGGATCGTGGCGATCGCAAGGATCGCGGCGAGCGTAACGATCGCAACAACAATCGTGGCGGCTCGCAGCCGTTGCGCTTCGAGGCCAAGCCGCCGCGCAAGGAGAAGCCGATCGATCCGGATTCGCCTTTCGCCAAGCTCGCAGCTCTCAAGGAGCAGATGAAGAAGTAATCATGAGCGGGGAGACACAGCCGACAAGCGGTTCGCGCCAGCGCATCGACAAGTGGCTGTTCTTCGCGCGCATGGTGAAGTCGCGCTCGCTGGCGCAGAGCCATATCCAATCGGGCCATGTGCGCATCAACGGCGAGCGTTGCAGCCATCCAAGCCAGATGGTCAAGCCGGGCGACCGTATCGAGCTGACGATGGAGCGGCGCGATGTCGTTCTCGTCATGCGCCTTGCCGGCGAACGGCGGGGGCCTTACGAGGAGGCGCGCCTGCTCTACGACGACCAATCCCCGCCGCCCGATGAGGCAAAACGTCTCACGCCCTACGAGCAGGCGATCCGGGCGACCGGCACCGGCCGTCCGACCAAAAAGGAAAGACGTGCAATTGACAGGCTGATGTCGGACGAGGATTAGAAAACTCTGTCTGCGGCGGCGGCTTTTGCAGATCGTTTATCCTTGAAATCCGGCGATAAAGCCGATAGGTCACTGACAACCTGCCGGAAGCGTGCTTGCCTCCCAAGCCTGCTCACGCTTTTCCTCCGGCACGGGGATAGGCGCGACGTTCCAGGTTGCCCGGCCCCATCCGCATGGAAATCCTGGAGTTCTTCATGACCTATGTCGTGACCGACAATTGCATCAAGTGCAAATACACCGATTGCGTGGAAGTCTGCCCTGTCGACTGCTTCTACGAGGGCGAGAATTTCCTCGTCATCCATCCCGACGAATGCATCGATTGCGGCGTCTGCGAACCTGAATGTCCCGCCGAGGCGATCAAGCCCGATACTGAGCCGGGCCTCGACAAATGGCTGAAGATCAATACCGAATATGCCACGATCTGGCCGAATATCACGGTCAAGAAGGACCCGTTGCCCGAGGCCAAGGAAATGGATGGCGAGACCGGAAAATTCGAGAAGTATTTTTCGGAGAAGCCCGGTTCCGGCGATTGAGACAGCGCCCGCATCCGGTCCCCGGATTCGGGCGACCGCGGGGCGAAACGTTTTAAAAGCTGCGTGAGGCATATGGGTGACATGTGTTGCCCGCATGACTCAAGCGAAGCAAATTATTGATTTCCTCATATTTTTATGATAGGTTTCGTCTACTGTTCCATTTGTGGCATGACGCATGCCCAAAACCATCACGAAAGCAAAACAAATCCGTACACGGTTTCCGTGACATATCAACGCTTTGAGCGCCGGGTCCCAAGATCGTGCGCAAGAAGTCTTTGCTTTTGCCCGATGGGACCAGAGTGAAGTCACCCGACGGATACTACCGTCTCACCCGGGCCTGACTGACCCGGCTCCGGCCGCCGCCGGAAGCGTAACAGGGAGTTTTTGAATAGAATGACGACTCAGCAGAAAAAGCCTTCTACAGCACGTCACGGCTTCAAGACCGGTGAATC
This sequence comes from Rhizobium leguminosarum, assembly GCF_001679785.1. Classification (NCBI taxonomy): domain Bacteria; kingdom Pseudomonadati; phylum Pseudomonadota; class Alphaproteobacteria; order Hyphomicrobiales; family Rhizobiaceae; genus Rhizobium; species Rhizobium leguminosarum. Next base: position 3,901,601 of record NZ_CP016286.1, on the reverse strand, counting down.
AATCGTCTACCCCGCTCATGGCGTCGGTACCATCACCGCTATCGAAGAGCAAGAAGTTGCCGGCATGAAGCTCGAACTTTTCGTTATCGATTTCGAGAAGGACAAAATGCGTCTGAAGGTTCCGGTCGCGAAGGCCATGAGCATTGGTATGCGCAAGCTTTCGGAAACGGATTTCGTCGAGCGTGCTTTGAAGGTTGTGCAGGGCAAGGCGCGCGTCAAGCGCACCATGTGGTCCCGCCGCGCCCAGGAATATGATGCCAAGATCAATTCCGGCGACTTGATTTCCATCGCTGAAGTCGTGCGCGATCTCTATCGTGCCGAGAACCAGCCTGAACAGTCCTATTCCGAGCGTCAGCTTTATGAGGCTGCGCTCGACCGCATGGCGCGCGAAATCGCCGCGGTCAACAAGATGTCGGAAACCGAAGCCGTCCGCCTCGTCGAGACCAATCTCAACAAGGGTCCGAAGCGCGGCAAGGCGATCGAAGAAGACGATTCACAGGACGAAGCCGCATAAAGCGACCCTGTTTTTCTGTCAAAAAACCCGGCCTTCGAGCCGGGTTTTTTTATTGGAACTTTTTCCCGATTGCCGCGTTTACCACACGTAATTGCGGACTGCTCGTCGGGCAATGGCCTCACGGGCGAACTGCTATTCCGTCAATGTTCGATGAGGAGCGGATCATGCCTTTTCTATATTGCCCATCCGGCAAGGTGAAGAAACAGATCCTGCCCAGCCGTCTTACCGGCACATGATGAGAAATAGGGCCTCCCCCTGAAAAGTCCAGGGGCGAGGCTTTTATGCATTCAGAACCCCATTCAATCCGGACAGCGATGTTCCGGAAGATGAGTTTTATTGTTCATTTCAGGGCGAGAGGCCTGTTTCGGGAGATTGAAATGAAGAACATGTCTGCAGATCGGCGCATGATCAAAATCGCGATGGCCGCGCCTTATCTCGCCCGCCAGGAAGAGCACGATCTCGCCACCCGTTGGAAGGATCATGACGACCGCGGTGCGCGCAACCAGATCGCCATGGCCCATATGCGTCTCGTCATATCCATGGCGGGCAAGTTCCGCAATTTCGGCCTGCCGATGAGCGATCTGGTGCAGGAGGGTTATGTCGGTCTGCTCGAGGCCGCCGCCCGCTTCGAGCCGGAACGCGACGTGCGCTTTTCCACCTATGCAAGCTGGTGGATCAGGGCGTCGATCCAGGATTATATCCTGCGCAACTGGTCGATCGTGCGCGGCGGCACCAGTTCGGCGCAAAAAGCGCTGTTCTTCAATCTGCGCCGTCTGCGCGCCAAGCTCGCCAAGGGTGACACGCAGCTGACGCTGCAATCCATTCACCAGGAAATCGCCGCGGCCCTCGGCGTCAGCCTCTCGGATGTGCAGACGATGGATGCCAGGCTTTCCGGCAATGACGCCTCGCTGCAGGCGCCTTCGGTCTCCGGCGATGCCGAGAGTGCCGAGAAGATGGACTTCCTCGTCAGCGACGATCCCCTGCCGGACGAGCAGGTGTCCAACATGATCGACGGCGAGCGCCGCCGCGTCTGGCTCGCCTCGGCGCTGAAACATCTCAACGAACGCGAGATGAAGATCATCAGCGCCCGGCGACTGGCGGAAGACGGTGCCACGCTCGAAGAGCTCGGTGCCGATCTCGGCATTTCCAAGGAGCGCGTACGTCAGATCGAAAGCCGGGCGATGGAGAAGCTTCGCAGCGCGCTCGTCAGCGCCGATCCGCATATGGCCGCCTACGCCTGAACCGAAAGCGCGTCGCGCTTTCGGTGATTGTCGCAAAACCGCCGCACAGTTTTGCGCGAGATGTTTATCCCCTCCAGCAGCACAGACTGGCCCGGCGCAAACCGGGCCTTTTTTATTCGGCGATGATCTTGACGCGATCGCCTGTTGCAACGGCTGCACCCGTGGGCAGGGCGTTGATGAGCTTGAAGAGATCGAGCTTGCGGTCTGTGCCCATCATGCGGGCGGCGAGTGTCGAGATGTTCTCACCCGGCCGGACGGTGACGACGCGGATGCGCAGCGGCTTCAGCGAGGCGGTCTCTGCCGGCGTCATGCGGCGGAAGCTCGCCCGCAGCACATTCGCCGTTGGCTCAAGGGCGCCGCTGCCTTTCGGCACGGCGGTCAGGAAACGGAAGATCTGCGAATTGTTGCGGATCACGGTCACATCGAAATCCCAGCGGTCGGCGCTGGCGCGCGCGGTGGCTGCTTCCATGCCGTTGATGGTGATCGGCTGGATGGTCGACGGGTCGAGCCCTGTCACCCAGCCGCTGGAAATATAGTTGGTGAGGCTCTGTTTCTCGTTGTCGGCGACGCCGTCGAAGCGGACTGCGATGTCGTTCGGGCCGGTGGCCATCACCGCTTCGACCTTGTTGTCGATGTGGAAATCCGGCGGCACGTCGAAACGGATACCTAGGCCGCCATGCAGGAAAGTCTGGCCGCGCACATAGCCTTCTTCCGGGCTGTCGCCGTAGAGCAGTCCGTCTATGCCGTCGAGATAATAATTGCGACCCTTGTCGCCGACCGAGCCTTCCTGGCCGAAGGCGCGGGCGTGGGTGCGGGCAAGTTCGATACGCTGGGCCGAATTCGGATGGCTCGACAGGAAGTCGAGGCTCTGGTCGGCTTCGGGATCAACCGACATGAAGCGACTGTAAGCGGCCATCGAATCGAGGAACCGGGCGGCGGCATAGGGGTCGTAGCCGGCTTCGCCGAGCATGCGCACGCCGATGACATCGGCCTGCAGTTCCTGCTGGCGGGAGAAGGCGGCGAGCCGTAGTTTGCCGCGGGCAAGCGCCTGCTTGCCGGCGATGTCGCTGGAAAGGACTTCGGCGACGACGCGGCTGGCGATGACCTCAGCCTCTTCGCGCTTCTGCCGCTCGATGCCGTGGTTTGCCGTCACATGGCCCATTTCGTGCGACAGCACGGCGGCGACTTCCGAGGCGTCGTTGGCAAGGGCGAGCAGGCCGCGGGTGACGTAGAGATAACCGCCCGGCAGCGCGAAGGCGTTGATCGCCGGCGAATTCAGAATGGTGATGCGGTAGGACTGGCTCGGATTTTCCGACACAGCCGTCAGCGCGCCGGCGATGCGGGCGACCAGGCGCTCGGTTTTGGCGTCCTTGTATTCGCCGCCGTAGCTGGCCACGATGCGCGGATGCTCACGAGCGCCCATCGCCGCGCGCGGATCGTTCTTCTGCACCTCGTCGACGATCTGCGGATTGGAAGAAGGCGAAACACTGGGCTGATAGGATTGGTCGATCAGCGATTGACAGCCATTCAGCGCCATTGCGAGGGCCGAAAGCAGCATCATGCGACGCGCGAAGCGCCGCGGCGCGGAGATGGCATCACTGGAAAGCGCGGGCGATTTCCACGTCGTCAAGCTGTCCAGTCTTATTCTCCGCATCATGTCGCTGTTTTGCCGGTTTGCCGCAGATTCGGACCGACCGTGGCAAGGGGAACTCAACAGGTGCGCACCCCTGATCTCGCGCTGCACAATCGGCCGATACAAGTCGTTGCTGTAGCTGATTTACGCATCGGTTGCATAGCGAGACTCTGTTTAAATGTGGCGCCGTTGCATTTTAGCAAGCCTCAGGCATTAAGGCTTCCTTTCGCTCGGATGAAATTATGGCGAAAGTTCCGTCACAAAGCCGAGATTCGACGACGGTGCGGAAAAAGAACGGCCCGATTGAAGCAACCGGCTCGATAGCGACAGTCCTGCGAGAAAATTGCAACCCTTGATACAGGCATCGAGAGGGAACGCCTCCTGATGAAGCATTCTCTTGCAGGTAACGATTCGACTATTCGGCAGCTTCCGCCGCCGGTTGCGGCTTCGTCGTCTCGCCGGCGCGGGGCAGTTGCACGGGTTTCAGCATGATGGCAGCGGCAAGGCCGATCAGCGCAATGGCGCAGGAGGTCATGAAGAGCGGCGAGAATGCGGCAGCATAGGTGTCGGCGACGGCCTGGCGGCTCGCTTCGGGAAGGGCGGCCATCATTTTCGGCGTCAGCTGCTTGATATCGGCGACGCCGGGAATGGAGACGCCGACCTTGCCGAGCTCGGAGGCGATGATGGCGCCGTAGATGGAAATGGCGATCGAGGCTCCGCCCATGCGCGACAGCGTCACCGAGCCGGTGGCGGCGCCGACGTCGCGGGCGGGTGCTGCATTCTGTACGCCGATGACGGGAACCTGCTGGGCAAGGCCGATGCCGATGCCGTGCAGCATCATGACCGCGCCGATGAAGGCGATCGGCGTTCCGGCGTGGATCTGCGACATCAGCGCAAAGGCGATGGCGCTGCAGGTGAGGCTTGCGATGGCGAAGGGCTTGTAGCGCCCCGTCTTCGAGATGATGCGGCCCGCGGAAAGCGACCCGCAGACGAGGCCGCCCGTCAGAAGGATGAAGAGCAGGCCGGCGGCAGACGGCGAAAGGCCGGTCGTGGTCTGCAGAAAGAGGGCGAGATAATTGACCATGCCGATGGCGATCGCGCCGCCCATGATCGAGATCACCAGGAGCAGGCTGACGGTCGAATTGCGAAACAGCTGCAAGGGAACTATCGGTTCGGACGCGCGGCGCTCGACGAACACCCAGGTGACGGCGCAGACGACGCCGAAGACGACGATGCCGATACTCTCAGGCGAAATCAATGCACCGAACAGTTCGCTGCTGTCGGTGGCAAGCACGATGCTTGTCGTCGTCATGGCAAGCAGGAGCGCACCGGCATAATCGATCTTGGGGCGGCGATGCGGTTTGCGGTACGGCAGCATGAAGGCAAGGCCGGCGAGCACGATGAAGCCGATCGGCACGTTGACGAGGAAGATCGAGCGCCAGCCGAAGAGATCGCTCATCGTACCGCCGAGCACCGGGCCGATCGCGCCCGATGCCATCAGCACGAGGCTGGAATAGCTTTGGTAGCGCGCCCGCTCGCGCGGCTCGAACAGGTCGGCGTTGACGGCGAAGATCGATACCATGATGCCGCCGCCGCCAAGGCCCTGCAGCACGCGGGCGGCGATCAGCGTGTCCATCGAGACCGCCAGGCCGCAGACTGTCGATCCGACAGTGAAGATCATGATCGCCGTCATCATCACGTATTTGCGGCCGAACAGATCGCCGAGCTTGCCGTAGACCGGCATGACGGCGCTCAGCGACAGGAGATAGGCCGAGCCGATCCAGCCGAAGCGCTCGAGATGGCCGAATTCGCCGACGATCGTCGGCAGAGCCGTGGAGACGATCTGATTATCGAGCGTCGCCATGAACATGGCGGTCATCAGGAAGAAGAAGAGAATAAGCCGGCGACGAGGATCCGTCACGAGCGGCGCAGGCGCGAGTTGCATGTCCATGGGAGGCATCGTTCCGGGTTTACGTACTTTTATGTGCTAACAGCATATAGTTGTCAATGGCACATTAATGACATCGGCATATTCAATTTTTGAATCGGCTCTGTTATGGTCATGTGATGAGCGACGTCCTGACCAAGACCCCTTCTGTGGAGCCGGCCGAGCCGGATCGTGAAAACGTGCCGCGTATCGGCCGGAGCATGGCGCGCATGCGGCTGATGACCGGGCGGCGGCTGATCGGCCGGCTGGCGATCCAGAGTGCTGCCCCAGGCCTCGAGCTTTCGCATCTCGACGTGCTCGATGCCGTGCGCAGGGCGCAGCCTGCCGGCGAGGTCACGGTCGGCATGATCGCGGAGATGCTGCGCATCGATCCGTCACGGGCAAGCCGGGTGGTGGCCGACATGGTCGGGCGCAACGTGCTGCGCCGCGAGGCCTCGCAGGCCGACGCGCGGCGGATCGTCGTTGTCATGACCGAGGTCGGCCAGGACCTGCTTGCCGAGATCGTCGCGCAGAAGCTTGCGATCATTTCCGAGATCGTTTCCGACTGGCCGCAGGAAGATGTCGAGCGCTTCGCAGCGCTTTTCGAGCGCTTCATCGGCGGCTACGAGGCGGTTTTCCTGTCGCGCGACAAGGATACACCGGGCTGAGGCAGACGCCGGCGTTCGCCGGCCCTTCCCCTCGACCCCTCGTTTGCGCTAAGGGCAATGCCCATGAGCCAATCCACCTTCACCATTCTCCTTGGCGGCGAACTCAGCCTGACGGAGCGCCTGCGCGATGCCATCGAAGACAGCCGCTTCATTGCGGCCGATGGCGGCATGCGGCATGCGGCAGCACTCGGTATTGCGCCGGAGCTCTGGGTCGGCGATTTCGATTCGACGCCTGATGATCTCGCTGGTGCATTTCCCGATGTGCCGAAACAGCCCTATCCGGCCGCGAAGGCGGCGACGGATGGCGAAATCGCCGTGGCGGAAGCAATCGCGCGCGGCGCGCGGCGGCTGATCCTCGCCGGTGCGCTCGGCGGTGAACGTTCCGACCACGCGCTTCAGCATCTGTTGTCGGCCGTCAGTCTGGCGGAAGAGGGTTTCGACCTGCTGCTGACCTCGGGCAAGGAAGAGGCAGTGCCGCTGGTGGCCGGTACGATCGAACTGGACCTTCCCAAAGGCAGCCTGTTTTCCGTGCCCGGATTCAGCGAGCTGAGAGGGCTTTCCCTCGAAAATGCGCGTTATCCGCTCACGGATTTCCATCTGCCTTTCGGCTCGTCGCGCACCATTTCCAATGTTGCGGAAGGCAAGGTTCGCTTTTCGCTCCGCAGCGGCCGGGCAATTGTGCTCGCCCGGCCCTATGATCTTTCCGGAGTCTGATTTTTGGCCCCTCCCATTCTGAAACTCGACGATATCTTCCTGAGCTTCGGCGGTGCACCGCTTCTGGCGGGTGCTGGCCTGCAGATCGAGCCCGGTGATAAAATCTGTCTCGTCGGGCGCAACGGCTCGGGAAAATCGACGCTGCTGAAGATTGCCGCCGGCCTGGTCGAGGCGCAATCCGGCGAGGTCTTCCGCCATCCGTCCTCGACGGTGCGCTATCTCGAACAGGCGCCGGATTTTGCCGGCTTCAACACGGTGCAGGCCTATGCCGAGGCCGGCCTCGGGCCAGGCGATGACCCCTATCGTGTCACCTATCTGCTGTCGCATCTCGGTCTGAGCGGCGATGAAGACCCCAAAATGCTGTCCGGTGGCGAATCGCGGCGCGCAGCCCTTGCCCGGGTTATGGCACCGGAGCCGGACATTCTTCTGCTCGACGAACCGACCAACCATCTCGACCTGCCGACCATCGAATGGCTGGAAGGCGAGCTGCAAAAGACGCGCAGCGCCTTGGTGCTGATTTCGCACGACCGGCGTTTCCTCGAAAAGGTCTCGACGGCAACCGTCTGGCTCGACCGCGGCACCTCGCGGCGGCTCGACAGAGGTTTTGCGCATTTCGAAGCCTGGCGCGACCAGGTGCTGGAGGCCGAGGAGCTGGAGCAGCACAAGCTCGGCAAGTCGATCGAGCGTGAGGAGCACTGGCTGCGCTACGGCGTCACGGCGCGGCGCAAGCGTAACATGCGCCGTCTCGGCGAGCTGCAGACGATGCGCTCGAACTATCGCGGCCACAAGGGGCCGCAGGGCACGGTGCAGGCGACGGTTTCGGACGCGCAGGAATCCGGCAAGCTGGTGATCGAGGCCGACAACATCACCAAGAGCTTCGGCGAGCGGGCAATCGTCACGCCGTTTTCGATCCGGGTGCATCGCGGCGACTGCATTGGTCTGGTCGGGCCGAACGGCGCCGGCAAGACGACGCTGCTGAAGATGCTGATCGGGCAGCTTTCACCCGATAGCGGCATCGTCAAGCTCGGTACCAATCTGGAGATTGCGACGCTCGACCAGAAACGCGAGGATCTTGATCCCGAGGATACGCTTGCCAACTATCTCACGGATGGGCGCGGCGAAAACCTGCTCGTCAACGGCGAGCAGCGCCATGTCACCGGCTACATGAAGGAATTTCTGTTCCAGCCGGAACAGGCGCGTACGCCGATCAGAAACCTCTCTGGCGGCGAACGCGCCCGGCTGATGCTGGCACGCATCCTTTCGCGCCCGACGAACCTCTTGATCCTCGACGAGCCGACCAACGATCTCGATATCGAAACGCTCGATCTTCTGCAGGAAATTGTCGCCGGCTTTCCCGGCACCGTCATTCTCGTCAGCCACGACCGCGATTTCCTCGACCGCACCGTGACCTCGACGATTGCACCCGCCGTGCCGGATGCGCCTGATGGTCGCTGGATCGAATATGCCGGCGGCTACTCGGACATGCTTGTACAGCGCAAGGGCGCGCTCGAGGAGCGTAAGAGGGCCGAGAAGGCGGCGGAGAAGCCGAAGACCCAGCAAGCAACAGCTTCAGGCAGCTCGAAGGTCAAGCTCTCCTTCAAGCAGAAATTCGCACTGGAAAACCTGCCGAAGGAAATGGCGAAGGCCGAAGCCGAAATCGCCAAGCGCGAACAGGTGATGGCAGATCCCAATCTTTTCACGCGCGATCCTGCAACCTTCAACCGGCTTGCCGGCGAGATGGAGAAACTGCGCGCCAGCCTGACTGACATGGAAGAAGAGTGGCTGGAGCTCGAAATGCTGCGGGAAAAGCTGGAAGGCTGAGATTTTCTCGAGGCTCGAGGCTCACTTTTCCTTGATTCGTCAGCGTGTCGTCCTGCGGCATAAGGTGCCGTCCGGCAGCCGGGGATATTGCCGATCGCAATGGCGACAAGGAAAAGTCATATGTCTCGCAAGCCACATTCCCGTTTTCTCACAGCACTTACCGCCGGCAGCCTCGTTGCGCTTGCCCTGTCGCAAGCCGCACAGGCGCAGGCTGCCCAGCGCATTCGTGTTCGCGGCGCAATCGAAAGCCTCACCGGCGATACGCTCGTCGTCAAGACGCGCGAGGGCAAAGATGCGACGGTCGCGCTGAAGGCCGGCTGGAAGGTCGGCGGCATCAGACAAGCTTCCGTCGAGGATATCAAACCCGGCGATTTCGTCGGCGTCGCTTCGCTTCCGAAGGGCACGGGCCCGGACGGGGCGATCGAGGTGCTGATCTTTCCGGCGTCGATGAAGGGAACCGGTGAGGGCAACCGTCCTTGGGATGCGCAGCCGAACAGCCAGATGACCAACGCGACTGTCAGCAACGCCGTCAAATCCGTCGACGGCCACACGATCACGCTGACCTATCAAGGCAAGGAAAAGACCATCACGATTGCCGATGGCACGCCGATCGTGACGTTGACGCCTGCGACCAAGGATGATCTGAAGCCCGGCGCCGGCGTCGTAGTCACCGGCGAGACGGCGGCGGATGGCAGCATCTCGGCCAGCCAGATCGCCGTCGGTCTCAACGGCGTCATACCGCCGATGTGACCAGCGGCTCAAATCCTCGTCTTATGCATGCCGTCATCCCAAAACCGCTCCACACTTTTGGACGGCATGCATTAAAGCGCCGGCGCGGGCACGGCGGCAGCGCCGGCACTGGCGCTGGCGCCGGTCTGGACGGCAGGCGGCGGTTCCTCGGATTTTGACGGCAGCGCCTGCAGATGCAGCACGCGCGGCTTCAGCGCCTCGAGATAGGCCTCGGAGCGGCCGATATAGATCATGCCGCTTTCGGGCATCGAGGTGAGCAGTTTGGCCATTGTTTCCTGCAATTCCGGCTCCATGCCTTCCAGCACTTCGTCGAAGATGATCCAGCGCGGGCGCACGAGAAGCAGCCGGGCAAATCCGATCGCTTTCTGCTGGTCGCTGTCGAGCAGCTTGTCCCAGCGGGCGCGGGTTTCGAGCCTTGCGATCAGCGAATGCAGACCAACCTTGTCGAGGGCCGCCTCGACGTCGGCTTTCTCGTAGGCTTCGGGACGTTCGGGAAAGGCCAGCGCCTCGCGCAATGAGCCGCCGGGGACATAGGCCAGCTGAGGAACGAAGAGCATGTCGTCGATCGGCGGCAGGCCTATCGTGCCGCTGCCGCACGGCCAGAGGCCGGCCATCGCCTGGAAGAGCAGCTTGCGGTTGACGCTGTGATCGCCGTTGATCATGATCTTTTCGCCGGCCTTGATCACGACACTGGTTTCACGCAGGCGGAAACCGCCGCATTCCTCGATGTCTTCGCCGACCTTGGCGACGATCACCACGTCCTTCAGCGTCAGCGTGTCGGGCGCGGCGTTTTCATAGGCGATGCTGTCCTTCAGGTCGAAGTCCTCTTCCATCTCGACCAGCGCCTGGCGGAAATCGGTGACGCGCATCAGCGTGGCGCGCCATTCGGCGATCGGGCCGAAATTGGACACGTACCAGCGCAGCGCCGTGTTGACCTGGTTGAAGGCACCGACGGACATCATCAGCTGGCCGAGGGTGAGACCGCCGGAGAAATAGGCGGGGGCGGCGACGATGATCGGAATGACGATCACCAGCCAGCCATAGCCGGCCGAAACCCAGGTGAGATTGGTATTGGCCATGGCAAGCCGCTTGACGACTGTCAGGACCGAGCTGATATCGGTGTTGATGCGCCGGCGCTCGTTCTCCTCGCCGCGGGCAACAGTAATTGCCGGCATGTTCTCATTGGCATGCATCAGCGTGAAGCGAAGCTCGGCTTCTTTCGAAAAACGGTCGGCATTGAGCTTCACCAGCTTCCGACCGACGACCTGACTCAGCACCGAGGCGGAAGCGGCATAAAAAATCGCCGCCCAGACCATGTAGCCCGGAATGGAGAAGCTATGGCCGCTGATGCGGAAGATGAAGCCGCTGGAAAGTTCCCAGAGCACGCCGATGAAGCTCACCAGAAGAATGGTCGACTGCAGCAGGCCGAGAACCAATCCCGTCGTGCTTTCGGCGAGGTTGCGGGAATCTTCGTGCAGGCGCTGGTCCGGATTGACGCCGATCAGGCCGCTGGAGGCGAGCCGCAGCGCTCGCTTGCGCTTCAGCCACTGGTCGACCAGATCGCGCGACAAGCCTTCGCGCATATAGAGCGCCGTCATCTGATTCAGCCAGGCCTGCAGCACGTTGAGCAGCAGCAGTGTGCCGGCGATCATCGCGAAGATTTCGAGTTGGTGGAAGAATTCGCCGAGGTCGCGGCGCTCCAGCGAGTCGTAGAAGGGCGCATTCCACTCGTTCAAAATGACCTGGCCGTAGGACGTCGCCAGGATAACGAGGATCAGCACGGTCGCCAGAAACAGCACCTTGCCACGCACTTCCGAATTCCAGAATGCTGAGAACATGACGCCGAGGCGATATGTCAGGCTTAAATCATACCCTACCCTATCCTGCCTCCGGATGCCCGGCCTCCCCTCGATTTTATCTGCCATTACGCTTTTCCAAATCGCCCATACCCTTATAAATAACATGGTGGCGTTACCGGTCTATCAACAGATTCTATCAGTCATTAAAGTGTGATGATGCTTGCATGAGTCTCTCCTGCATGTATTCGCCAGTTGATTCGCAATCCGACTGGGTCTAATTAAGGCCTCCGTGGTGATTTGGCCGGCCGGCTTGCAGCCACGTTAAAAAAGTCGCTAAAGGGCCGCGTGCGGACCGGTAGCGATTTTTGTCGCCGCCGGTTTTTTGTTTTTGATCGAGTGTCCGCAATGCCCATCAAGATCCCCGATACGCTGCCCGCCTTCGAAACCCTGGTTCAGGAGGGTGTGCGGGTGATGACCGAGACGTTGGCGATCCGTCAGGATATCCGACCGTTGCAGATCGGGCTGCTCAACCTC
>NZ_CP016286.1:3460000-3585000 GCF_001679785.1 Rhizobium leguminosarum | reverse complement strand
GTGGCGAGCGAACGCGGACCAGGCCAGTGGCAATTGTGATTAAAGTGGAACGCTCTGGAAAGTGCGGCCGTAGTGGGTGACAGCCCCGTACGCGTAGATATCATGATTGTCCTAGAGTAGGGCGGGACACGAGAAATCCTGTCTGAACATGGGGAGACCACTCTCCAAGCCTAAGTACTCGTGCATGACCGATAGCGAACAAGTACCGTGAGGGAAAGGTGAAAAGCACCCCGACAAGGGGAGTGAAATAGAACCTGAAACCGGATGCCTACAAACAGTCGGAGCCTGAAAGGGTGACGGCGTACCTTTTGTATAATGGGTCAACGACTTAGTGTAACAAGCAAGCTTAAGCCGGTAGGTGTAGGCGCAGCGAAAGCGAGTCTGAATAGGGCGATATAGTTTGTTGCATTAGACCCGAAACCGAGTGATCTAGCCATGAGCAGGTTGAAGGTTGGGTAACACCAACTGGAGGACCGAACCCGCATCTGTTGCAATAGATTGGGATGACTTGTGGCTAGGGGTGAAAGGCCAATCAAACTCGGAAATAGCTGGTTCTCCGCGAAATCTATTTAGGTAGAGCGTCGAGCGAATACCCCCGGGGGTAGAGCACTGGATGGGCTATGGGGACTCACCGTCTTACTGATCCTAACCAAACTCCGAATACCGGGGAGTACTACTCGGCAGACACACGGCGGGTGCTAACGTCCGTCGTGAAAAGGGCAACAACCCTAACCTCCAGCTAAGGTCCCCAAGTCATGGCTAAGTGGGAAAGGATGTGAGGATCCCAAAACAACCAGGATGTTGGCTTAGAAGCAGCCATCATTTAAAGAAAGCGTAACAGCTCACTGGTCTAAATAAGGGTCTTTGCGCCGAAAATGTAACGGGGCTGAAGCCATGCACCGAAGCTGAGGATGTGTAGCAATACACGTGGTAGCGGAGCGTTCCGTAAGCTGATGAAGGGAGACCTGTGAGGGCTCCTGGAGGTATCGGAAGTGCGAATGTTGACATGAGTAACGATAAAGAGGGTGAGAGACCCTCTCGCCGAAAGACCAAGGGTTCCTGCTTAAAGTTAATCTGAGCAGGGTTAGCCGGCCCCTAAGGCGAGGCAGAAATGCGTAGTCGATGGGAACCACGTTAATATTCGTGGGCCTGGTGGTAGTGACGGATTGCACAAGTTGTTCATTCTAATTGGATTGGATGGGCAGCGGAGCGGTTCCAGGAAATAGCTCCACCGTATAGACCGTACCCGAAACCGACACAGGTGGTCAGGTAGAGTATACCAAGGCGCTTGAGAGAACTATGTTGAAGGAACTCGGCAAATTGCACGCGTAACTTCGGAAGAAGCGTGACCCCATTTTACGCAAGTATGATGGGGTGGCACAGACCAGGGGGTAGCGACTGTTTATCAAAAACACAGGGCTCTGCGAAGTCGCAAGACGACGTATAGGGTCTGACGCCTGCCCGGTGCTGGAAGGTTAAGAGGAGAGGTGCAAGCTTTGAATCGAAGCCCCAGTAAACGGCGGCCGTAACTATAACGGTCCTAAGGTAGCGAAATTCCTTGTCGGGTAAGTTCCGACCTGCACGAATGGCGTAACGACTTCCCCGCTGTCTCCAACATAGACTCAGTGAAATTGAATTCCCCGTGAAGATGCGGGGTTCCTGCGGTCAGACGGAAAGACCCCGTGCACCTTTACTATAGCTTTACACTGGCATTCGTGTCGGCATGTGTAGGATAGGTGGTAGGCTTTGAAGCGGGGACGCCAGTTTCCGTGGAGCCATCCTTGAAATACCACCCTTATCGTCATGGATGTCTAACCGCGGCCCGTCATCCGGGTCCGGGACAGTGTATGGTGGGTAGTTTGACTGGGGCGGTCGCCTCCGAAAGAGTAACGGAGGCGCGCGATGGTGGGCTCAGACCGGTCGGAAATCGGTCGTCGAGTGCAATGGCATAAGCCCGCCTGACTGCGAGACTGACAAGTCGAGCAGAGACGAAAGTCGGTCATAGTGATCCGGTGGTCCCGCGTGGAAGGGCCATCGCTCAACGGATAAAAGGTACGCCGGGGATAACAGGCTGATGACCCCCAAGAGTCCATATCGACGGGGTTGTTTGGCACCTCGATGTCGGCTCATCGCATCCTGGGGCTGGAGCAGGTCCCAAGGGTTTGGCTGTTCGCCAATTAAAGCGGTACGTGAGCTGGGTTCAGAACGTCGTGAGACAGTTCGGTCCCTATCTGCCGTGGGTGTAGGAATATTGACAGGATCTGTCCCTAGTACGAGAGGACCGGGATGGACATATCTCTGGTGGACCTGTTGTCCTGCCAAGGGCATAGCAGGGTAGCTACATATGGACGGGATAACCGCTGAAGGCATCTAAGCGGGAAACCCACCTGAAAACGAGTATTCCCTATCAGAGCCGTGGAAGACGACCACGTTGATAGGCCGGGTGTGGAAGTGCGGCAACGCATGAAGCTTACCGGTACTAATAGCTCGATCGGCTTGATCGTTCTCATTGACTATGCTCATCGAACAAAGTTCGATGTGCCAGACCTTTTGTCCTGACGCGCCAATGGCGCTGCGGACGGCCCGCCAAACGATTGGCGACGGCCGCTGGCCTGTATGGGTGCCACAAGCACCCGCAGCCGGAAAAGATCCAAAGACGTGTTCAAAACCAGCGAAAGAGAACCAAATAGCGCTATTCGCTATTCGCTACTCCCTATTCGCTCAAAACAAACCCAGCTTCTCAAAACATATAGTTGCGCTTTGCCGACCTGGTGGTTATGGCGGGGTGGCTGCACCCGTTCCCTTTCCGAACACGGCCGTGAAACGCCCCTGCGCCCATGGTACTTCGTCTTAAGACGCGGGAGAGTAGGTCGCTGCCAGGTCTGCAAAACGCAACTATGTAAAACAATCTTCTCATCACAAAAACGGCCCAAAGCCGAGACAAAAGGGCCGCTCACAAGCGGCCTTTTGTGTTAGAATACATAAGCAAATCCCACGGATTTGCGCTGGCGCGGGGTGGAGCAGCCCGGTAGCTCGTCAGGCTCATAACCTGAAGGCCGCAGGTTCAAATCCTGCCCCCGCAACCAAATACGACAAAGTCCGCCCCGTGCGGGCTTTGTCGTATCTGGTAACGGATCGAGGAGTTAACGCCTCTTCAGGGGCCCGCAAGAAGGCGTAGCCGACGCAGCGGGACAGAAAACTACAAATCCTGCCCCCGCAACCAAATCTTCCCATAATGCGCGGCGACAAACAAGGTGAGACTCGTATTGCCTCACCCAAGAGTGTTCCCGGAGAATAATGCCGTTGCCTCACTCGGATGTTCTCGAATGCCTCACGGGTTGTTACGATCTTGTCCCCGCACCTGGTGCAAGGTGACGGAGGTAGCGAAGCCGCTCGCGAGCGCGCCCTCAATAGCGCTGTAGCGAGCGGGCGGCTTCGCGGGCGTTCATCATGTTTTCCGCGGGTTGTCGAAGGCCAACCTGGCGGTAAGAGCCTCACTGCACGACCTCTACGTTTTGCGTCTGCCGCGCGGCATCGGCGAATGGCCCGAACACCAGCGCATTGGCCTGTGTACTGCGCCAGATCTTCATTCGACGCTGCACGGTCCGAATGAGGCCGTCGGGATACACGCCGGGGTATTTGACCTGCAAGCGTTCAAGCAACTCTCGCGAAGTTCGCCAAGGCTCCGCCTCGAACCAATCCTCGAGTTCGGCAGTGACGGCGAGTAGAGGATCGGGCCTCCGCCGCTCTCGCTTGGCCGCTGGCTTGGAGCGGGCAGTCGGTTTCACTTCACCACCACGCCAAGCAATCCGTAAGCCAGACAGAAAGTCTTCGAGCGGTAATGCCTCGCCGTCGGTGGCAGGCGGACCATCAGGCTTGTCAGCAATTTCGACCAATCTCTCTTGTGCCAGCCGTATGTCGCGGAGCAGCCGAACCGGATCGAGCGTCAGGTACATCGCCTTGAGCCGAAGGCATGTATCCTCCGGCGTGCGTGCGTCGTCAAGCAGCCGCTGATAAGGCGTGGCGGGACGATGATAGCGCTTGATCACCTTGGCTCCGTCACGGTGCTTTTCTTTCAGCTTGAATGATGGCTGAAAGAAATTCACGAACAACCGCATTGAGGAATAAAGCTTGGCCAGCTCCCGGGTGGCTCGCAGCCCCTCGAAGCGTCGGTATCCAACGATCTTGCGCACGATCGCGCCATTCTTCTGCTCGACAAATGCCTGGTCGTTCTTTCGGTAGGGGCGGCAACGGGTGAGTTCGATATTATCTCGCAAGCAATACTCATGAACGCTCTCGTTCATGAACACACTGTCGTTGTCGGTGTCGAAGCCCAGCAGCGGGAACGGCAGCAACTTGCGCAGTTCGGTCAACGCAGTGATCAGTACCGTTTGCTCGCGAACCAGCAGCGGCGCGCATTCCGTCCAGCCCGTGGCTATATCGGTCAACACCAGCGTTTGCGAGAAGGCACCTCTCGCGTACGGGCCGGAATGAGAAACGAGATCAGCCTCGACAAAGCCGGGTGCGGGGTCATCCCAATCCGAGAACGTTCGAACGGGAACACTACGCCGAATCGCCGTTGATCCTTTCCGGCGCCGCGGACCCGTGGCGCTCGCTTTAATCTCCTTGAGGACTCGATCAATCGTCGCTGGGCTCATCGTCAAGAGTTGCCGGCGCGTCTCGCTATTCATATCGCCATGTCCATGACGTTCCATCGCTTCGATCAGTGTTGGCAACAGGGGGTGTAGTCGCTTGCCGCAAATTCGATCCGACGCCTCCCAAACAACGACGAGCGCCGCCCGCACGTCATCGCCGTAAACCCGGCGCCCTGGCCGAGGACCACCCTTCGCCGGTTCGCGTTCTCCTCGCAGCAGTCGCATCGCATGCTTGCGATGAAAGCCCGTGAGCGCCACGAACTCGTCCAACATCCTCGCCTTCTCGGCCCGCCCGCCTAACACATAGCGACAACTGATCGCCGCCACCAATTCCACACGTGTCGCCATGCTTACCTTCCTCATCAAAGCTCCCGAGGTTGATTCGTCGGGAGCAATTTAGATGAGGCAATAACCCATTCTCAGGGAGCAGTTCAGGCGAGGCAATGCGCGTCTCATCCTGATCGTCGCGCTATACCATAAAAACAATACGCAAAAAGCCCGCCTCGTGCGGGCTTTTTGCGTTCCAGAAAAGAGCAATATCGCTGGCGCGAAGACTTCATCTTCGCTGGCGACGATAGCTCCTCGTCCTGCGGACCATAACCTGAAGGGTGAGCGGTCGATCGGGCTCGCCCGATAAAACAGTCCAGTGGACTGTTTTAAGACCCGAACGGGACAAATCCTGCCCCCGAAACCAAATCCCTCTTAAAGATCAGCATCTGCCTTCTTATAGCTGGCGGAAAAGCTTCGCTTTCCCTGGCGATGGTAGCTCCTCCTTCGCGAAGCTCACCATAACCTGATGACAGAAAGCTCCTCGACATAACCCTTGAGGAGCTTTTTGCGTTTCTGCTGGGTGTCCAGCCCCCGGACGCCAGCTAGCCTGCCACGGAACTTTTCACATCTGGCAGCGATGAGAGCCTCGGCGGTTTTTGATACGCAAGATGGCACGGTGCAACCGGCGGAAACGCGAAGCTTTCATCTTGAACACCACTCGTCTCAAAACGTCCTGAGCCCGGACACATCATAGCCAGCGACGACATAACTGCGACGGCATTGTATGAGGTGCATCGCCGTTGTACCATGTAGTCTGACAAGTGTACGCAGTGCTCATTGTATAGCCGGAGCCAAAGTCCGGTCGTGCGCTTCAACCCGATGAATAAGTAGCCGGGATCATGGAACTTATCGTCGCCCTTGGCCTGATCGTCTTGAAGGTCGCGTTGCTGATTGCGATCCTGCTGTTGCTACCCTTGCCGCTAACCTGGCTGGAACGCAAGATCGCCGGGCACATGCAGCAGCGGATGGGGCCGATGCGCGTGGGATGGCACGGGCTGTTGCAGCCGGTCGCGGACGGAATCAAGCTCCTGACCAAAGAGGATCACATCCCGGCCGAGGCCGACCGGTTCCTGTTCAAACTAGCGCCAATCCTGGCGCTCGCCCCGCCCTTTGTGGTGTTCGTCGCGATCCCCTTCGGCGAAACTGTCTCGGTCCTCGGCCACGAGATCACGCTCTACGTCTCCAACATGAATGTGGCGCTCCTTTTCGTTTTCTCGGTGATCGGGATCGAGGTTTATGGCGTCATCTTCGGCGGCTGGGCCTCCAACAGCAAATACGCTGTTCTGGGCAGCGTCAGGACCTGCGCGCAGATGATCAGCTACGAGATCCCGATGGGGTTCGCGGTCATCGGCGTGGTCATGCTGGCGCAATCCATGAGCCTGCTCGAGATCGTGCGGGCGCAGGCCGATGTCTGGAACATCGTCTATCAACCGGTCGGATTCTTCGTGTTCTTCGTCGCCGGGCTCGCCGAAGCGCAGCGCATTCCCTTCGACCTGGCGGAGGCGGAGGGTGATCTGGGGGCCGGGTTCCATACCGAATACAGCGGTATCCGCTTTGCCTTCTTCATGGTCAGCGAATATGCCATCGTATTACTTGTGTCGGTCCTGGTGGTGATCCTGTTCTTCGGCGGTTGGAACGGAGTTCTGATTCCCTTGCCACCGCTTCTGTGGTTTGTGCTCAAGATCGCGTTCTTCGTCTATGTGTTTATCTGGTTCCGCTTCACTTTCCCCCGCTACCGCTACGACCAACTGATGGCGATCGGATGGAAAGTCTTGCTTCCTCTTTCAATGGCGAACATAATTATAACCGGTGTACTTTTAGGGGTCGTAGCGGCTCCGTAGCGAGGCGGCGATGTCGCGCGCGCAGGACAGAGTTGGAACATGGATTGGTTGGGCGTTCTTTGCCGATCTGGCGAGCGCCTTGGCTCTGACCTTCGGCTACATGTTCTCCAGATCCGTGACCATGCAGTATCCAGACAAGGAAAAGTGGCTGCCCTACTCCCGCTATCGCGGGCATCACTTCCTGACGCGTGATGAAGAGGGCGAGATCAAGTGCGTGGCCTGCGAACTCTGCGCGCGGATCTGTCCCTGCGACTGTATCGAAGTCGTCCCCTACGAGGACGAGAAGGGCAAGCGGCACCCGGCCAAATTCGAGATCGACACGGCCCGCTGTCTGTTCTGCGGGCTGTGCGAGGACGCCTGCCCGGCGGACGCGATCGCGCTTGGCCAACAATACGAATTCTCGAGTTTTTCCTCAGCTGACCTGGTGATCGGGCGCGATGATCTGCTCGCCAAGCCGGGTAAGGCGGCAACCGGCGGCGGCGTGGTTGCCGCGCGCCTGAATACGAAGAAGGACGTACTTGTCGAGACGAAAGAGACGCTAGGCTACAACTGGTGGCGGAATATCCGGCGAACATGAACGCGCGCCAGCTGTCAAACCGAAGCGCTCGGAAAGGAGGCTCAGATGTTTGTCGGTGAAATCATGAAAAACAAGGGTGTCGGTGTCATCGCAGTTGCTCCCGATCAGACGATGGTGGAGGTACTGCGGCTGTTTCGAGACAACAATATCGGCTTCGTCGTCGTCAGGCGATCGAACGGCAAATACCTCGGTACGCTGTCGGAGCGGGACTGCTGCAATGCGGTGGCGGAATACGGGGCCGAGGCGGCGGCAAAGCGGGTCGCGGACATCATGAACCGCAATGTGGCGACGTGTTCGACACAGGATTTGCTGCCCGTCGCGATGGGGATCATGACCCAGCGGCGTACGCGCCATGTGCTGGTCACGGATGGAGGCGACGTTGTCGGCGTGGTCAGCATCGGCGACGTGGTTAAACACAGGCTCGACGAAGCGCAGCGCACAGAGCAGGATCTGCAGGATTACATATGCGGGACCAGGTATCACTGATGTCGCCAACTCGATGTGAAGACGCCGGGGCGGGCAGCTTGCCGCGGAGCCTTGCGGTGCCCCGACCCCAAATCTTCAGACCCCACGCCAGATCCGGCCTGGGCGGTCGACCTCAAGAGTGGCATGCGCCTTCTGGACTTCCACCGCGCATGGATATTCGCCCCGCCGCAGCAGGCTGTTGAGACGCAAGGCTCTATAGTTTTCCGGAACGAAGACGAGGCCCTTGGGAAACCGCCTGTCGACCTTGAGCTGCGCCGTCAGTTCGCCCTGGCCGGAACGCACGATTACCTGATCGCCATCCGAAAGGCCAAGCTCCGTGGTATCCTGCGCGCTCATCGCGACATAGGGATCGTTGGCGACCGTGTTCAGGATGTCCGACCGTTCGGAAAGATATCCGTTGTGGAACAGGCAGTCGCCGGTGATCAGCATGAGCCGGTCGGCTGCTGTTGGAACGGGCGGTGGCGCAAGGAACACGCCAGCCGACAATGTTGGCACCGCCTTGGTGAATGCGCCGTCGGCGCCAAGCCCGTCCTGCGTCAACCCCTGATAGGCCGGAACCAGCCGGGCAATCTCGTCGAAAATTTCGGCTTGCGTCGATGGCCGCAGCGCCTGGTTGCGTAGCGCCGCGACGAAGTCGACAATCGCCAGATTGCCTCGCGCCTCGAAAACGGGCTCACGGAATTTGCGAACATTCTGGATCCGGCCCTCGTTGTTGGTGAACGTTCCGGATTCCTCGCCGTAGCCCGCCGCGGGTAAGACGACCTCGGCCATGCCCGCCGTATCCGTGAGGAACGCGTCCTGCACGATCAGGAGATCGGCGGCGCCAAGCGCCCGCGTCACAAAGTCCCGGTCGGGATAGGCAACCAGGGGGTCGGTTCCGATGATGTAGAGCGCGCCCATCCGCCCACCGACGCAGAGCTCCAGCATGGAGTCTAGATCCGCGCCGGGTTCAGACAGGATTTCGGCGCCCCAGTTTCGCGCAAGAGTTGCGCGCGCCGCGTCATCAGCGACCGCCCGCAGTCCCGGCAGAGCCGCCGGCAGGACCCCCATGTCCCAGGCGCCCATCTGGTTGGCACGGTCGAAGAGAAACTGCATCGCCGGGCCCTTGCCTAGCAGGCGGAGAACGTGCAGCAGGTTGTTGAGCTGCCGCAGCGTCGCACGCGCTTCGGGTGATCTCAGGAGGTCGACGCTGACAAGCACGGTGACGCTGCGGCCTTCCTTGAGCGCGGCGGCCAGGCGAACCGGCCCGTCACTGCCGGCGCCCGCCGCCGGCCTGCCGATTGCCGCGTCGATGTCCGCAAAAGCACCGCCCGGCAAGGCCTGACCAGCTGCCGCCACGAGACCGGCCACCACCGCCGCAAGGCTTGCCGCTTCTCCGCCCGGAGGCACACGAACCACCACCCTGGCATCGGCGTCCAGACGCGATGGCCGCGCCGATAGCATGAGCAATCCGGTCTGCCGCCGCCGCGCGCCGTCCCGCAGCAGGTATTCGGTGACCGGGTTCTCCTCGGTTATATTGCCTCCGACGACGAGCACGCAGTCGTTGCCGATTACGTCGTCCAGCGGCGTGCGGCTGTAGAAAGTTCCCAATAGCGGGCCGAGCGTATCGAAGGGCGCGGCCCAGCGTGACGAACAATCAATGTTGTTGGTCCGGAATACTGTTCGCATCAGCTTCTGGAACTGATAAAGCACCTCGTTGGGCAGGCGAGGCGAGGCCAGCCCGCCGGCATCCTTGCTCTCGACGGCCAACAGTCGCCGACGCAGATAGTCCCCCGCTTCCTCCCAGGAAACCGGAACCAGGGCGCCATCCTGACGGATCATTGGCTGCTTGATCCGGTCCCGGCTTGCAACGAAATCGAGGCCGAAGCGTCCTCGCACGCAGAGAGTTTCGTGGTTGACACCTTCGTCCCACTTCGAGCGCACCCGCATGAACTCGCCCTTGCGCGTGCCCACCGTCAGCTGGCAACCGGTGCCACAATGCGGGCAGACCGTGTCGGTCTCTACGAGATCCCAGGGGCGCGCCTTGTAGCGGTAGGGGAAGCTCATCAGCGCGCCGACCGGGCAGACCTCGACGCAATTGCCGCACTGGTCGCAACTTGCCAGACTGCCCTCGAAGCCGGTGACGGCGGTATCCATGCCTTTTTCGACGGTGCCCAGCGCCACCGCACCGACGACCTCCTCACACATCCGGACGCAGCGCTGGCACTGGATGCAGCGGTTGACGTTCATGATGATGACCGGGCTCAGACGAATGTCCTCGGAGTGGAACACACGTTTGTCATCGCGGAATTGGCTTTCGCGGGGCCCGTAGGCCATTACCATGTCCTGAAGCTCGCATTCGCCGCCCTTGTCGCAGATCGGGCAGTCGAGGGGGTGGTTGGCGAGCAGCATGTCGAGCATGGTAGAGCGCGTTTCCTCGATCAGAGGCGTGTTCGTCCGCACGACCATGCCATCGGTGGCCGCAGTGGCGCAGGACGGCTGCAACCGCCGCACGCCCTCGATCTCCACCAGGCACATGCGGCACGAAGCCAGCGGCGGCAGCCGCTTCAGATAGCAGAAGGTCGGGACGTCGATGCCCAAACGCTGGGCGGCCTGCAGCACTGTCGAGCCAGCCTCAACTTCCAGCGTTTGTTCGTCGATCGTGACTTTAAGCATGGTTTCCTCACAACCCTGATCCAGCACACTCCTTCAGTGAAACGGGCACCTCCGCTCCTCGACATGGGCGACGAATTCATCTCGGAAATGCGCGAGTGCTGCACGCAACCCCATCGCTGCACCGTCACCCAAGGCACAAAACGTATTGCCGAAAATGCCCTTGCAGAGCATCTCCAGCTGCTCCAGATCGCCGGGCGCGCCATCCCCGCCTTCAACCCGGCGCAGGACCTTCAAGACCCAGTTCAATCCTTCCCGGCAGGGCGTGCACTTGCCGCAGGACTCATGGTGGAAGAACTCGATGATCCTGGTGGCGACCTTGACCATGCAGGTGCTATCGTCGATCACGATAACGCCAGCCGAACCGAGCATCGAGCCGGCGGCAGCCAGCGAGTCAAAATCCATCCTCACGTCCAGCCCGTGCTCAGGGATGACCGGCGCTGAGACCCCGCCCGGGATCACCGCCTTGATTTTGCGTCCCGGCAACGCCCCGCCGGCATGTTCCTCGACCAGCTCGCGCAGTGGTATGCCCATCGGCAACTCGTAGAGCCCGGGTTTGCGCACCTGCCCACTGAGGCAGTAGAGCTTCGGGCCGGGGCTCTTGTCCGGGCCGATGCCGCGGAACCAGTCCGCGCCCCGCGCCAAGATATGCGGCACGCAGGCCAGCGTCTCGACATTGTTGATCACAGTCGGGCTGGCGTAGAGCCCGGCCACGGCCGGAAACGGCGGCTTCAATCGCGGCTGCGCCCGCTTGCCCTCGAGCGACTCGAGCATCGCAGTCTCCTCGCCGCAGATATAGGCGCCTGCGCCGCAGTGGATGTGGACGGCGAAATCGAAATTCGAGCCCAGAATGCCCGTTCCCAGATGACCCTTTTCGTGTGCCTCGGCGATCGCCTGCTCCAGGCGACGGATCGCCGTCACATATTCTCCGCGGATGTAGACATAGGCGGTTTTGGCTCCAATCGCATAGGCGCTTACCGCCAGCCCCTCGATGAGTTGATGCGGATCGCGCTCCATGATGATCCGGTCCTTGAAGGTGCCTGGCTCGCCCTCATCGGCGTTGCAGCAAAGATATTTCGGCTTGTCGACCTGCTTCGGCACGAAACTCCATTTCATGCCCGTCGGGAATCCGGCACCGCCGCGACCGCGCAGGTTGGACTGTTTGACGAGGTTAACGACCTCGTCAGGCGTGTATTCGCGCAGCGCCTTCGCCAGTGCCTGGTAGCCGCCGCCAGCCTCGTAGGTCGACAGCAGGTGACTGTCCGGCACGGCGACATTCTTGAGGAGAACCGGCTCGAACATGGCGCTACTCTCCCTGCGGTCGCGCAGAGGGCTCGATGCTCGCGACCCGTTCCGTCGTAGCCCGCAGGTTGTCCAAAAGTGCATCTATCCGCGCGACATCAAGGGCACCATGGTAATCGTCGCCGACCTGCATCACCGGAGCCATCTCGCAGGCACCGAGGCACTCGACGGAGGAAAGCGTGAACAGCCCGTCCGGCGTGGTGTCGCCCTTCCTGATCGCCAGCGCCGTTTCCAGATGCTTCAGCAGGTCCTCGGCTCCGCACAGCATGCAGGAAACATTGTCACAGAGCTGCAGGTGGAACATGCCCACCGGCTCGGTATGGAAGAGCGTATAAAAGGTCGCCAGCTCGTAGACCCAGATCCGTTCGACTCCGAGAATGTCGGCGACTTCTTCCAGCACCTGACCAGGCAGATGGCCATGCTCCCTCTGCGCGATCAGAAGCGCGGGCATGATCGCAGAGCGCTGGTCGGGATACCGCGCCGCTGCCTCTTTTATCTTTTCGCGCATGGTCATTGCATTCAAATCCCTGCTACTTGTCCACCTCCGCCATCACTGGGTCGAGACTGCCGAGCACGGCGATCATGTCCGCCAGATAGCGGGCGTTGGTCACCCCGAACAGTCCCTGAAGGTTGACGAACGAGGGTGCCCGCACCTTCATACGGAATGGTTTTGGCGACCCGTCGCTGATGATATAGAAGCCAAGCTCGCCCTTTGGCGCCTCGATCGCCGAATAGACCTCGCCCTTCGGCACCTTGAAGCCATAGGCCGACAGGTCGAAATGCTGGATCAGTGCTTCCATCGAGCAATGCACCTTGTCCTTGTCCACCGGGAAGGCGATTGTTGGCATGTCGATCTGGAACGGCCCCTCGGGCATCTGGTCGAGGCATTGCTCGATGATCCGGACGCTCTCGCGCATTTCCTCGACCCGACATTGCCAGCGCGCATAGCAGTCACCCTCGTCGCGCGTGATGACGTTGAAGTCGAGCCGGTCATAGATCTCATAGGGCTCGTCGCGACGGATGTCCCAGTCGACGCCCGAAGCGCGCAGGTTCGGACCGCTCAGGCCAAGATCGATGGCGTCCTCGGCGGAGATCACGCCGATCCCCTGCGTGCGCTTCAGGAACACCCGGTTGTTTTCGAGCAACCGCTCATAGTCGCGGATCCGGTTCGGGAAGATGTCGCAGAACTCCCTGATCTTGGGAAGGAAACCGTCAGGCAGGTCCTCGCGCACTCCGCCGACCCGGCAGAAGGACGTGTGCATGCGCGCACCGCTGATCATTTCCAGGAGATCCATGATCATTTCACGCTCCCGCATGGCGTAAAGCAAGGCGGTCATGGCGCCGAGGTCCATCGGCAGCGCGCCGGTGATCAAGACATGGCCGGAGATCCGCGCCAGCTCGGCCATCAGCACGCGAATATATTGTGCGCGAATCGGTGCTTCTATGCCGAGGAGTTTCTCCACCGCCAGCGCGAAGGCGAGGTTGTTCGACGGTGGACAGAGGTAGTCGAGCCGGTCGGTGAGCGGAAAAATCTGGGTGTAGGTGAAGCTCTCCGCCAGTTTTTCGGTGCCGCGATGGAGGTAGCCGATGTGTGGATCCACGCGCTTGACGTACTCGCCGTCCAATTCCAGGACGAGCCGAAGAACCCCATGCGTGCTGGGGTGCTGGGGGCCGAGATTGAGAAGCACCTCCTTGGTGTCGAACGCTTCGCCTTGCGGGCTGATCAGTTCGGTGACTTCGGTCATTTTAAGTTCCCGGCGTGGAGCGGCCTCCCTTATGGAATGTTCTCGGTGGCGAGGTCGGGCTGCGTCGGCGGCGTGCCATCGGCGCCAAACGGGTTCAGCTTGTCCTTGTAGCCACGGAGCGGAAAATCCTTGCGCTGCGGGAAGCCCTCGAACCCTTCCCACATGTAGATCCGGCGCAAATCGGGGTGGCCCTCGAACCTGATCCCGTACATGTCCCAGGCTTCGCGCTCATGCCAATTGGCGGTTCGCCAGATCCCCGTCACCGACGGGACCCGCGGCGGATCGGCGAGGCGGCATTTGATGCGAACGCGCAATTTGTTCGGTAGCGAATAGAGGTGGTACACCGTCTCGTAGCGTGGCATCTCAGGATAATGATCGACCCCGCAGATGTCCGACAGGAAGTTGAACCGCAACGCCGGGTGTTCCTTCAGAAACCGGCAAAGCTCGACGATCATGTCAGGCGGAGCGGCGAAGGCATGTACACCATGCGCGAAGCCAAGATCGTCGATTGCCTCGCCGAAACGCTCCGTGATCGTAGTGCGGATGAGGGGCGTCTCCACATTCATGACGCTGCAACCCGACCCAGAGGAGTCCCGGCCAGTGCTCGGGATTTTTTGATCTTCTCCTGAAGTAGCAGGAATCCATGCATCAGCGCCTCGGGCCGCGGCGGGCAGCCGGGCACATGCACGTCCACCGGCACGAAGGTCTCCGCTCCCTGCACCACGGCATAGGTATTGTAGACCCCGCCCGAGATAGCGCAGGTGCCCATGGCGATAACCCAGCGCGGCTCCGGCATCTGGTCATAGAGCCTGCGCACCACCGGCGCGAACTTCCGCGTTACTGTGCCGGCGATGATCATCACATCGGACTGGCGGGGCGATGGCCGGAACACCACGCCGAACCGGTCGAGATCATAGCGGGCGCACCCCGCCGAGATCATCTCGATGGCGCAGCAGGCAATTCCGAAAGTTTCGGGCCACAGCGCCGAGCTTCGGCTCCAGTTGATAACGCTCTCGGCCGTGGTGAACAGCACGCTGTCGCGGATCGCGTTGTTTACGCCTCCCATTCGAGTGCTCCCTTCAGCCAGGCGTAGGCGAAGCCCACAAGAAGCAGCAATATGAAGACGAACATCTCGACAAAGCCGACCAGCCCGATGTCTTTCAGGACGACGGCCCAGGGAAAGAGGAACATCGTCTCGACATCGAAGACGACCAGCAGGATCGCAAGGATAAAGAACGGCACTCTGAAGCGCCCCGCGGCGGCCTCACCCGCGGCGTCCATGCCGCACTCATAGGGCATGTTCTTTTCGGGATAGGGATTGGACGGACGCAGCAGCGAGGAGACAAAAAGCGTCGCCCCCGTCACCAGAACGACTCCGACGATCATAAAAAGAACCGGCAAGAATTCCATCGCAGCCATATCGCACTGCACCGGTTACCCACTGAGAGCTTTCCTCAGGCCGCGACCGTCCTGTTCAGGACCGTAATGCGGTCGCCCCGGGAAGCAACTTGGGCAATCCTTTCTTGAGCTTTGAGTTTATTCCGTCGGACAGATCATTGCAAATTCAATCGGTCAGCCGTCAACACGGAATGCTGGGCAAGTCTTAAAAACCATGCGGGAAACAGGCCGATGCCGATGGTGCCGGCAGCAGTGAAGGCGAGCGTCGCGCGCACCAAGGGCGGCAGCGCCGGGTCGAACGTCCTTTCCGGCTCGCGCATGTAGATCACCATGACGATGCGGATGTAAAAGTAGGCGGCAACAGCACTCAGCAGCACTGCGATCACCGCCAGCATGACGAACCCTCGCTCGACCAGCGCGACCAGCACGTAAAACTTGGCGAAGAACCCGGCCGTTGGCGGAATGCCGGCCAGCGAGAACAGATAGAGCAGCATCAGAAGTGCCAGCCCCGGATGCGACTTGGCGAGACCCGCATAGTCTTCGATAACCTCGCCGGAAAAATCGCCGTTCCGCATCAGGATGACGATGCCGAAAATGCCGAGATTCATGAGCGAGTAGATCAGCAGATAGAGCATCACGCTGGCGATCCCGTCGGCACCGCCGGCCACCACGCCGAAAAGGGCGAACCCGGCATGGACGATGCTGGAATAAGCGAGGAGCCGCTTGAAATTATCCTGCACCAGCGCCACGAAACTGCCGAGCGCCATCGTCACCACCGCAATGACCGCGACGATGATCCAGACGTCCGAGGCCGCGACCAGCGGGTTGAGGAACACCCGCAGGATCACCGCAAACCCTGCCGCCTTAGGGCCTACCGACATGAAGGCGGTGATCGTCGTCGGCGCGCCTTCGTAGACGTCCGGCACCCACATATGAAACGGCACCGCGCCGACCTTGAAGACCAGCCCCGCGACGATGAAGACCTCTGCCAGCAGCAATCCCGGATCGAGCGGGTCGCCGGTCACCGCCGCAGCCATCCCGTCCAGTTGCGTCGTACCGGTGAGCCCGTAGACCAGCGAAACGCCGTAAAGGAAAATCCCGGTCGAGACCGCGCCAAGGATCACGTATTTCAGCGCCGCTTCGTTTGACCGCCGCTCTCGCCGCAGGAATCCGGTCAGCACATAGGTGCAGAGCACCATCAGTTCGAGGCCCACATAGATCGAGAGGAGATCGGTCGCCGAGGCCATGATCATCATTCCCGAAAGCGCAAAGAGCAGCAGGACATAGTATTCGCTGCTCCCGATCCCCTCGATATCCGCATATTTTCGCGAAAGGAGGAATGTCAGGATGGTGGCCAGGTAGAACACGAACTTGAAGAAGACCGCGAAGCGGTCGGCGACGAACATGCCCGTATAGGCCGGCCGCACCTCGCCCGAAAGAATGAGTGTCGCCAAGGCGGCAATCAGCACGATCGCGACGGAAGCCCAGACCAGGAAATGTTCCTGCCCCCTGCGCACAAGCTGTCCCAGGATCAGCAGGATGCAGGCTCCAGTGATCACCACGATCTCGGGCAGGCTTGCGAGAGCTGACTGGAAAAGTGCTGCGGCGGTCATGGGCCGCTCCCCTTATCGTGCACCTGAGCCAGCAGATGCTTCACCGAGACGTCGATGATGCCGAGAAAGGGTTTCGGATAGAGCCCGAGCCACAGCACTAACACGGCCAGCGGCAGGATCGCTGCCATCTCGCGGGCGTTCACGTCGCATATCTTGAACCGGGCGCCGACGCTGGCGGGACCAAGCGCGACTTTCCTGTACATGCCAAGCAGATAGGCCGCGCCCAGCAACGCGCCCAAAACGGCTGCCGCGCCGACGGCCAGGTTGGCTGCAAACCCGCCGGACAACACCAGCAATTCGCCTATGAACGAATTCGTTCCCGGCAGCGCCATCGACGATAGCGTGAACAGCGCGAGAAACGCTGTGTAGACCGGCGCCGCCTTCATCAACCCGCCATATTCGGCGATGCTGCGCGTATGTGTCCGCTCGTAAATCAGGCCGACGAACAGGAACAGGGCGCCGGTCGTTACGCCATGATTGAACATTTGCAGGATGCCGCCCTCGAGCCCGCGCAGGTTCAATGCAAAAATCCCCAGCGTCACGAAGCCCATGTGGCTGATGCTGGAATAGGCCACCAGCTTCTTCAGGTCGTCCTGCGCCAGCGCAAGCAACCCGCCATAGACGATCGCAAGCGCCGAAAGCGAAAGCATCAGCGTCGAATAATACACCGACGCCTCCGGCAGCATCGGCAGCGAGAACCGCAGGAACCCGTAGGCGCCCATCTTCAGGAGCACCCCTGCAAGGATGATGCTGCCTGCCGTCGGCGCCTGCACATGGGCGTCCGGCAGCCAGGTATGGACCGGCACCATCGGCACTTTGACGGCGAAGGCGATCAGGAAGGCGAAGAACAGCCAGGACTGGACCGGGAACGGCAAATCCTGCGCTGTCAGCGCGAGGATGTCGAAGGTCTCGCCGCCGTTGAAATAGAGCACGATGACACCGATGAGGAACAGGAGGCTGCCCGCCAGTGTGTAGAGGAAGAACTTGAACGCCGCATAGACCCGGCCTTCGCCGCCCCAGACGCCGATGATCAGGTACATCGGGATCAGCATCGCCTCCCAGAAGACGTAGAACAGGAACAGGTCGAGCGCGCAGAACACCCCCAGCATCAGCGCCTGCATGGAGAGCAGACTGACCATGAACGCCTTCACCTTGAGGTCGATCGCGACCCACGAGGCGAGCACGCATATCGAGCCCAGCAGAGCGGTCAGGAAAACGAAGAGCGCGCTTATCCCGTCGATGCCAAGCGCATAAGTGATCCCGAGCGCGGGCACCCATAGGCGCCTCTCGGTGAACTGCATCTCGTGGGTCGTGGTGTCAAAGCTCGCCAGCATGGCGATGCAGAGAGCGAGATCGAGGATGCTGACGGCCAGCGCGGTCCACCGCACCGCATCGTCGCTGCGCAGAAACATCAGAACCGCTGCCCCGGCGACGGGCGTGAATACGATGAGACTGAGTAGCGGCAATCCCATCACGCCCCCTACCGCCACACCACGGCGAAGACGACGGTGGCTGCGATCACGCCGGCGATCATCGCCAGCGCGTAATGGGTCACGACGCCGGTCTGGAGGCGCCGCAGCGTCCCGCCACCATTCAGGATCGCCCGGGCGACGCCATTCACGATGGCATCCACACCGGCGAGATCAATCCACAGTCCCGCCCGCGCCGCGCCATGCAGGAAAGGCAGAGCCGCAGTCTCGGACACGTCACTCACCGTCTTCTCGTAGCGCGTCAGCGGTTTTCCGGCGATCCACATGAAGACCCGCGCGCCCTTGCGGTAGAACCAGTCGGTGTCGATGCTGATCGTGTTCTCGGGGTCGAGCGCCCTGAGGAATATGACAAAACCCAAGGCGGTGAACATCAGCACGCCAAGGCTCTCGGTGACATGGACGCCGGTGTAGGGCTCGAAGTCGACCGGATAGGGTAGAAGTGCGTAAAGCG
Organism: Rhizobium leguminosarum; assembly: GCF_001679785.1. Classification (NCBI taxonomy): domain Bacteria; kingdom Pseudomonadati; phylum Pseudomonadota; class Alphaproteobacteria; order Hyphomicrobiales; family Rhizobiaceae; genus Rhizobium; species Rhizobium leguminosarum. The sequence continues at coordinate 3,566,460 of NZ_CP016286.1, read as the reverse complement.
GCTGCGGGACGACGCCGATCGCGATGCAGAGCACCGCCGCCATGCCCATCGCAACCAGCATGTTGCGGGGCGGCTCCCGCGCCTCCAGCTTCCGGTCCGTGCCGAAGAACATGTAATAGGGGAGCTTGAGACCGGTGTGGAGGAATGTCCCCGCCGACGCCATCGTCAGTGCCAACACCACCAGCGCGCGGTGATCCTGTCCGGCGGCGGCCACCACCATCGACTTGGTGACGAAGCCCGAGAAGAATGGAAATGCCGAAATCGCGAAGGCGCCAACCATGTAGAGCGCCACGGTCACCGGCATGGTCTTGTAGAGCCCACCAAGCTCGGTGAGCTTGCGCCGGCCGGTGACGTAAATCACCGCCCCAGCACCCATGAACAAGAGCGCCTTGTAGAGGATATGTGCGAAGGCATGACTGGTGGCCCCGTTCACCGCCATCTCGGTGCCGATGCCGACGCCCGCCACCATGTAGCCCACCTGGCTAACGATGTGATAGGCCAGTAGCCGCCGGCAGTCGTTCTCCAGCACCGCGTAGACGACGCCGTAGAGCGCCATCGCGGTGCCGAGCCAAACGAGAAGTTCAGTTCCCGGAAACGCCCGCGCCAGCACATAGACGGCGGTCTTGGTGGTGAAGGCGCTCATGAACACCGCGCCGGTGACAGTCGCCTCCGGGTAAGCGTCGGTCAGCCAGGCGTTGAGCGGCGGCACAGCGGCGTTGAGCATGAACCCGGCAAGGATCAGGTAAGCGCCGACGCCCATCTCGCCTGCGATCGGGCCGAAGAGCAGCGAGTCAGTCGAGAGCCCGTGGAGAATGACGCCGCCAAGTAGGACGACGCCGCCAGTGATATGGACCATGAGATACCGGAACCCGGCGGCGATCGCCTGTCGGCCGCCTTGGGCGAAGACCAGGTAGGCAGAGGCAAACGCCATGCCTTCCCAGAACAGGTAGAGCGTCAGGTAGTCGCCGGCGAACACGACGCCGAGGGCGCTGCCGACGTAGACAAATGCAGCGACATGCTGGCCGGGGCGAGGCAGGTGCAGCGCATAGACCGTTCCGATCAGCGCCATGATGGTGAAAACGGTGGCGAAGACGATGCTCAGCTTGTCGACCTTGGCGATGAGGATTTCCTGCCCGATGAACTGCGTCGCGCCGTAGCTTCCCGGTTGTATCGTCAGCACGGCGAGGATCGCCAGCGCCGGGATCAGCAGCAGATAGGCTTTGCGGATCGATCCGTTCAGGAAAGGGATCGGCAGGGCGCCGAGAATGAACAGCAGGGCGGGATGGACGAAGTCAGTCATAATAGTCCTCGCGCCGCATGAGCCCAGCCCGATGGCCGAGGAACTTGGAAACGAAAATCAGCAGCACGCAGGATAAGAAACCGTAGACGGCCGACCAGCCCGGCAGGCGGTCCCAGAGGTATTCGGCGTGTTCGCGGTGGACCAGAAAGTCGGCGATGACGATCAGAACGAGCACCAGATAGAACAGCCGGCGGCGCTGGTTCGCATGTTCCTCGTCACCAAAGAAGTCGACGACACGCTTGATCATCTGACAACTCCTTCCGCCAGGGCGAGGAAATAGCCGGGAAAGATGCCCATCGACACCGACAAGATGGCAGTCGCAACCAGCGGGATCGTCATCATCGGAATTTCACGGACCGTCGCCGGGCTCTCCTGCGCTTCCGTCCCGAAAAAGGCGACATAGCTGACAGGCAGGAAATAAGCTGCGTTCAGGACTGAGCTCGCAAGGAGCACGACCAGAAACGCAATTTCGCCCGCCTCCACCGAGCCCCGCGCCAGATACCACTTGCTGACGAAGCCCGCGGTCGGCGGCACCCCGATCATGCTCAGCGAAGCGACGAAAAAAGCACCCATCGTCCAAGGCAGCCTGCGGCCGATGCCGGCCATGTCGCTGATATTCCGCTTTCCCGACGCGCAAAAGATTGAGCCGGCGCAGAAGAAGAGGGTGATCTTGGAGAACGCATGAGCCGCAATGTGGATGATGCCGCCGACCATCGCGACCGGCGACAACAGAACCGCGCCCAGAACGATGTAGGAGAGCTGGCTGACCGTCGAATAGGCGAGCCTCGCCTTCAGGTCGTCCCGCGTCAGGGCATAGACGGACGCCATCAGGATCGTGAAGGAGACTAGATAGGCCGTGGCGATGCCCAGCCCCAGCGCGCCCACCAGCCCCGTGCCAAAAACGTGGAATACCACCCGCAGTACGCAGAACACGCCCATCTTGACCACGGCCACCGCATGCAGGAGCGCGCTGACCGGTGTCGGCGCCACCATCGCGGCAGGCAGCCAGGCGTGCATCGGCATTACCGCAGCCTTGGCGAAACCGAAGAGGTAGCAGAAATAGACGACCGTCAGTATCGGGGCAGAAGCATCGCTCCCTGCCAGCAGCCCCCCGACACAAAATCGAACGACCCCGCAACGTGGTAGGTCAGCGCCAGCGCGGCGAGAAGAAGGCTTTTCGACGCGCCCATCAAATAGACGAGGTACTTGCGGCTGCCCGCCCATCCCTGTTCATCCTCGTGGTGGTAAACAAGCGGATAGGTCACGAGGCTAAGCATCTCGTAGAAGATCACCAGCGTGAACAGATTGGCGGAAAAGGCGCCCCCGACGGCCGCCGCGAGGCTGGTGGCGAAGCAGGCGAAGAACCTAGTCTGCGCATGCTCGTTCAAGTGGCGCATGTAGCCAATGGAATAGATCGCCGCCACGATCCACAGGAGCGACGAGACGGTGGCGAATACCATGCCGAGCGCATCCACCCGGAAAGCGAAGTCTATCCCCGGCAAAATCTCGAACAGGCGCAAATCGACCGTCCCGCCCGCCAGCACCGTGGGCGCCATCGAGGCGACAATCGCGAACATGGCGATTGCAGCGAGCGGCGAGACGATATCGCGGAGCTTCTCGCGGTTGTGCAGAAGGAGAACGGCAAGGGCCGCCAGGCCTGCTATGGCGACGGCAAGCAGCGGCCGGATCGATATCACCGGGTCCAAAGCCGCTATCCTTTCATCATGGTCACTTCGTCGACCTTGAGGGTGGATTTGTTCCTCACGAGGGCGACCAGGATACCGAGGGCGACGGCAACTTCCGCCGCGGTGATTGCGATGACGAAGATCGCGAAGATCTGCCCGCGGAAATCGCCATAGTAACGCCCGAAAGCGATGAAATTGATGTTGACCGAGTTGAGCAGCAGCTCCAGCGACATCAGCACGACCAGGATGTTGCGCCTGACCAGCACGCCCGCTGCTCCGATCACGAACAGGACCACTCCGAGTATAATGTACCACGAGAGCGGAACCATCATCCCTACTCCTTCCGCGCCAGCACGATGGCGCCGACCAGGGCGGCCAGAAGGATGACGGAGGCAGCTTCAAACGGCAGGAGATAGTCGGCGAAAAGTGTCGTGCTGAGCTGCCTGATCTGATCGCCGCCGCCTATGGCAGCGGGCTCCGTGATCGAAAAGCGGTCGCTCCAGAGCACCAGCACAAGCATCTCGATCCCAAGCAGGATGAGCAGCCCCATGGCCGGCAGGTTGCTGCCCGGCAAGAACCGCTGCAACACCGCTTCGCGTACATCGATCATCATGATCACGAACAGGAACAGGACCATGATCGCGCCGACATAGACGAAGATCTGGATGACCGCGAGCAACGGCGCCTCGAGCATAACGAAGATTGCCGAGATGTTGAGGAAACACGCCATCAGCGCCAATGCGCTGTGCACCGGATTCCGGGCCAAGACCACCGTCAGGGCCGTGATCACGGACACCGTAGCGAACAGAAGAAAGAACCCCGGATCCATCGACGCCGACCCTCCGACGCGAACTGCTACCCGGCGCGAGACGGCCGGATTTGAGATTGCGCCGCAACTTCCGATGCGTTCACAAATTGTGCCCTAAAATCGGATTTTTCACAAGATTATTGTCATTGGCGGAGCAAACCAGGCCGGTCCGGATGTGGCGAAGGTCGCTTGCGAAGCGCGCGCTTTCGATAGCGCCGTACCGATTTTATTGTTCCATAGGCAAATGGGTTGAGCCGGCCGGTACCGACGTTTTGTTACGGCGTAGTGGGAAATTTCTTCCAAATCACACCGGCTGTTCCGCTGAAGTTACAACTCTCTGTGGCTTCAGGCCCCCCGCAATCAGATCTTCCTTCCAACATAGACAACACTCAAAAGCCCGCCTCGTGCGGGCTTTTTATGCCGATTCCAGAAATTCGAGGAGTTAACCCCTCTGCAGGGGGGCGCAACAAGGCCAAGCGATAATGAATAGTCGACCTGCGTACATGCCCCTTCGAGTGTCTGAACTACGTCCTCGCCGCGACAGGTGAGCGTGCATAACCCTCGGATCAACAACCCATTTATCGGTTCTTAAGCAAAGAATGACAGCTTAGCTCCAATCGGTGGTGGGGATGCAGTCGTGGTAAATGGTTTGATGTCGCGGGTTCGCATTCAGACGAAGGTGCTGGTACTTTTGGCACCATTCGTCATTAGCCTATGCGCAGTGGGACTGACGGGGTACTACGCGTCCAGCCTTCTCGAGGGACGGATGGAGATCTCCAACCATGTTTTGCAGTCCCTGAACGGGTTCAAACATGTTTCTTCCAGCATGACCGGCTTTCTGATGAAGCCGTCGCAGGAAGCTCGTGATACCGCGCTTGCGGACGCCCGAGAGCAACTGGCAAACCTGAAGCAGACGATCGAGAGGCTAAGGCCGACGACCGATGTGGGGCTTCTTGACCGGGCGCTTGATCAGTCGCAAATCATCCCGCAAAAGATCGAAGCGATCTGGCAAATCGAAACGGGACAGCAGAAAATTCTCAGTGATGTTGACGCTGCTTCCGCGGCACTTCTTGACCTGCAAGGGCAGGTTGGCAAGCGCTCGTTCATGCTGATGGCCGGCGCGAAAAAGTTGGAAAATGCCAACAAGGGCGGTCTAAATAATTCCGTCTCCATCAGCGCCGCCGCCAGCGTTGCGACAAAACTTCGCAATGACTATACGAACGCGACGACGCCGGCTGACAAAGCTAGCCTGTTCGCCAAATATGCGCCCGATTTGCAAAAGGCAAAGGAGCAGCTTTCGCCTGCTGTAGCGACCGAAGCCCTCGCCGCGCAGTATGCCGCTGCTGTGGATGCCATCGCCAACGCTTCGAAGGTGTCGTCTGACACTTTAGATGTCCCAGCAACGGATACCGCCGTCGCCAATCTTGCTGCAACTGGCGACAGCCTCAAGGCGATTGGCGACGATCTGATGCGGACCTCCGTGCTCGCGCTTGCCGCGTCGGACAAGGATATCTCGCAGGCGACGAATGTCGGCAACGCACTGCGCGCCATCGTTAACAGCAATAATGAGATCCGCGTCGGCTTCGCCGAACTCGCCGGCAATCCAGACGACGCGCGCGTGAAGAAAGTCCAGCAGTCGATCTACATGTATCAGACCGAACTCGGCCGTCTCGCCGGCGTGGTGAACGACGATCCCGCCTTTGCCGAAATTCCGAAGAAGGCTCAGCCCGTCCTCGACCTGCTTGCGGCAAACGCGGCAGCGCTCTCCGAAGGCGCGGCGCGCAAGCTGGCTGAATTCGACAGCGCTGCGGGGCAGATCGACAACACCTGGAACCTGCTTGCTCAATTCGCCGAGACGCAAAGGCAAAGTGCTGGGCAGGATCGTCAACAGGCCAATAGGATATCCGGTGGCGCCATTGTGTTCGGCATCCTGATCGCTATGACCGCGGGTGCAGCGCTGGTCATCACCCTGAAGGGACCGATCACCCAGATTACCGCAGCGATGCGCAAGATCGCAGAGGGAAGGCTCGATACCGCAATCACCGGCGAGGCACGGGGCGACGAAATCGGGGAAATGGCGCGCGCGCTTTCCGTCTTCAAACAAAATGCGCTGTCGAATGTCGAAATGGAACAACAGGCCGAGATCGCGCGTAATGATGCGGAATCTGAGCGCGCCCGCAACGAACTCGAGCGACGTAGCGCCAAGGTCCAGGTTGACGCCGCAATCGAGGCGCTTGCAGAGGGACTCACGCGGCTGTCGCGCGGGGAGTTGAATTTTTCGATCGATACGCCCTTTGCCTCCGAACTCGACCGAATCCGCACCGATTTCAACATGTCGGTCGCGGGTCTCAAGGAGACGCTTTGCGATATCCGCGAGACGGCTTCCCTCATCAGCGACAATGGCCGCCAGATGGCGGAAGCCGTTGATGACCTGGCCAGCCGAACGGAAAAGCAGGCGGCCGCACTTGAGGAAACCGCAGCGGCAGTGGAGGAGATTTCCTCCGCCGTCAACACCTCTTCAGGACGGGCAGCAGCAGCGCTTGCGCTTGTCCAACGCGCCAAACAGGGCGCCGACGCCTCGGCTTCAGTGGTCCAAAACGCGGTTTCGGCCATGGGACGGATTGAGGACGCGTCCGGGAAGATCGTTCAGATTGTCAGCGCCATCGACTCTATCGCCTTCCAGACCAATCTCTTGGCCCTAAACGCGGGAGTCGAGGCGGCAAGAGCGGGTGAGGCCGGCAAGGGCTTCGCTGTCGTGGCGCAGGAGGTGCGGGAACTGGCGCAGCGATCGGCGCGCGCAGCCAAGGAAATCGGCGAGCTCATCAACAATTCCGTCCGCGAGGTTGCGTCCGGCTCCGAATTCGTCGGCCGCACCGGCGATGCGCTGATGGAGATTTCCAGCGAGATCGTCCACATCGTCGGTCATATTGAGCTCATCGCCTCGTCAAGCCGCGACCAGGCAACGACACTCCATTCGATCAACGCATCGGTGAACGATATTGATCGTATGACGCAGCAAAATGCGGCGATGGTGGAAGAGACGAATGCTGCCACCAGACAGCTATCGTCCGAGGCGCTTGCACTTACCGACATGATTGCACGTTTTCGGCTTGAAGGCCACGAGAGCCCGGCTTCAAGAGGGTACGAGGCTGCGGCATGAAGGCAGCATGTATTCGCAGAACCTGTTAACTTGCTTTGCGGTGTATGGTTTTTCAGGTGCACGATAGTTGCTAAGATAGAAATATTCTAATATACGTGGAGCCGGCGGTTTAATATTTTCGCAGTGGCAAGCAACGTCCCTCCAATTGGCGGGCGTTTATTATCCTATTCAGCAGGGCGTTCGATTTCATGAAGTAGATTAAATATTTATAGGGGGGAGGAATAATGCGAAAATGGGCATCTTCTCTGCTGACGGCTCCGCATGGACGGCGTCGTCTTCTGTTTGGTATCTCGGGATTGCCAGCGCTCTGCGCAATGGTGCTCTTTGCAGGTGTCGCGTCCGCGCAGGCGCCGACTGAAGAGCAGCGCAATGCGATCAGGGCGGAGTGCCGATCCGATTTCATAGCACAATGTTCAGGGGTGACACCGGGCGGCATCGAGGCGCTCACTTGTCTGCAACAGCATAGCGCCACGCTTTCGGCTGGTTGCCGGAAGGCGGTGTCGGCGGTGAGCAAACCCAAGTCGACATCCGCGGAGCCGGCCCCGGCGGTGCCCGCAACTACCGCGGCGACGACGCCAGCGCCAGCGCCGGCGACGGGCACACCGGTGCATCAGCCGACGCAGGCACAGCGCAACGCCGTCAAATCGGCCTGCCAACGCGATTTCATGACGCAATGCTCCGGCGTCACACCGGGCGGCACTGAGGCACTCAGCTGCCTGCAGCAGCACAATGCCGCTCTATCGGGGCCGTGTCAGCAAGCCGTTGCGGCCTTGGGAGGATCAGCGGGGGGAGGATCAGCCGGATCAACCCCAGCCACCGGCGCTGCGACGGTTGCGACCACGCCTGCTCCTCGAGCCATGATGCCGGCGTTCTCGCCGCGCGAGGAACTGATGATCCTGCGCGAAACCTGCGGATCGGATTTTCAGGCCCTATGCCGCATGGTGCCTTTGGGCGGAGGGCGGGCTATGGCTTGCTTGCGGGACAATTTGCAACGCGTGTCGCCTGCATGCCACCGGGTCCTGACCTCGGGATTATAGCGTCTGTTCGAAACTTGCGCTGTGAAGAGACCTCAACAACAACCTGCCTCCGCGCGAAACCACAGGCGATTGCGCAACAGACTGTTGCAACAGCCTTACTGAACCTTCGGCATCTCCGCCTCCGCGACGCCTGCTATCTTTGTGCGTCCTTTCCAATATTCCTCGAGGCGCTGCAACACGACGTAGAAGGACGGTACAAAGAGCACGGCGAGGCAGGTCGAGGCGATCATGCCGCTGAAGACCGATATGCCGATCGATTTGCGGGCGGATGCGCCGGCGCCCGTCGCCAGCACGAGCGGCAGGACGCCGAGGATAAAGGCGAAGGACGTCATCAGAATTGGCCGGAAACGCAAGCGGGCGGCCTCGACGGCCGCATCCAGTATTTCCATGCCTTCCGCCCGCCTTTCCCTAGCATATTCAACGATGAGGATGGCATTCTTCGATGCAAGCGCGATCAGCAGGATAAGGCCGATCTGCGTATAGAGATTGTTGGCAACGCCGGCTGCCATAAGCGCTGCCACCGTGCCGAGCAGAGCGAGCGGCACGGCGAGAAGGACTGCCAGCGGCAAGATCCAGCTTTCATACTGGCCGGCGAGCACGAAATAGACGAGGAGCATGGCAAGCGCGAAGATGAAATAGATCTGCCCGCCCACGGCCTTCTCCTGATAGGACAGCGCCGTCCATTCGAAGCCTGTACCCGGCGGTAATGTGCGATCGGCAATCTGCTCCATGACGTCGAGCGATTGGCCGGAACTGAAGCCGGCGGCAGGCCCGCCAACGATCGTTGCGGACGGGTAGAGATTGTAGAGGCCGATCAGGGAGGGGCCTTGTGTCGTCGTGACATCGACGACCGTGCCGAGCGGCACCATCGTCCCATCGCCGGCCTTGACCTTCAGGTTGCGGATGTCTTCAGCGCTGACCCGGAAATCGGAAGCGGCTTGCGCATAGACCTGGAAGGTACGGCCAAATTTGTTGAACTGGGTGACATAGCTCGATCCGACATAGCCGGAGAGAGCGGAGAAGACCTGGCCCACCGTAATTCCCAGTGTCTCCGCCTTGATCCGATCGACGGAAACGGCAAGTTGCGGCACGTTCGAGCGAAAAGGCGTGCTCAGCCTCTGCAGCGACGATTGGGCACTGCCGTTCTTGACGATCGTATCGGCAAGCGATTGCAGCAGCGGGTAGTCGGAAATGCCGTTCCTGATCTCAACCTGCATGGTAAAGCCGCTGGCATTGCCGACGCCCTGGATCGGAGGCGGCACGACCACCAGCGTCTTGGCGGCCAGCACGCTTTGCAGCGCGCCGTTCAAATGCTGGTAGATCGACAGCAGATCCTGCCCCTTTTCCTTGCCGCGCTCGTCCCAGTCCTTCAGCACGACATAGGCGACGCCGGCATTCTGCAGGCTGGCATTGTTGTCGAGAACGGAGATGCCGCTGATGGTCAGCACTTGATCGACGCCAGGCGTGGCTTCGGCGATCTTGCCGACCTCTTCCATCACCGTGTCCGTGCGCTCCTTCGATGCGCCGTCGGGCAGCTGCGCACTGATCAGCACATAGCCTTGATCCTCGATGGGCAGAAACGCAGTCGGCAGACGGGCGAGCCCCCAGACGGCGAGACCGATCAGCGCAAGTGCTGCTATGACCATGATGCCGCTGTGGCGGGTCATCGATCCGATCAGCCCGGCATAGCTGCGTTCACCCCTGTCATAGACCCTGTTGAAGCCGCGATAGAAGATGTTGCGTTTCTCGGGCGGGGCCGGCGGCCGCAGCCAAAGGGCGCATTGCGTCGGTTTCAACGTGACGGCATTGATCGCGCTGATCAGTGCCGTGGCGGCGATGACGAGCGCGAATTGCCGGTAGAGCTGTCCGGTCAGGCCGGGCAGGAAGGCGGCCGGAATGAAAACGGCCATCAGCACCAGCGTGATGCCGATGACCGGGCCGAGCAGTTCCTCCATCGCCTTTTCGGCCGCCTTTCGGCCGGACATGCCCGCCTCGATGTGTCGGGCGACCCCCTCGACGATAACGATGGCATCATCGACGACGATGCCGATGGCGAGAACGATGGCAAACAGTGTCGACAGGTTGACGGTGAAGCCCAGTGCCGCCATGGCCGCGAAGGCGCCGATGATGGTGACCGGAACTGTGGTCGCCGGCACGAGCATCGCCCGCCAATCCTGCAGGAAAACGAGAATGACGATGAGAACGAGAACGCCGGCCTCGATCAAGGTGACGTAAACTTCGTCGTGTCGAACGGCACGTGATATTCGAGGCCCGGCGGGAAGCTTTTTGAAAGCTCCTGCATTTTCGCCTTCACTGCCTGTGCCACCGCAATGGCATTCGCCTCCGGCAGCTGAAAAATGCCGATGCCGGCTGCCGGCCGGCCGTTCTGCATGAAAGACTGGCTGTAGGTCTGGGCGCCGAGTTCGACGCGGCCGATGTCGCGGATCCGCGTAACGCGGCCGCCCTGTCCGCTTTCGACCATGACGACGATGTTTTCGTAGTCGGCCGCCTCGTTCAGTCGGCCATTGACGTTCAGCGTATATTGGAAGACTTGCCCCTTCGGCACCGGCGGAATGCCGATCTGGCCGGCGGCGACCTCCTGGCTCTGCTGCTGCACGACGCTGACCACATCCTGTGGCGTCAGGCCGCGTGCCTGCAGCAGGTTCGGATCCATCCAGATGCGCATGGCATACTGGCCGGCACCGAATACGGTGACATTGCCGACACCCGGCAGGCGGGCGAGTTCATTCTGCAGATTGATGACGGCGTAGTTCGACAGGAACAGGCTGTCATAGCGGCTATCGGGCGAGGTCAGGCTGACGAAGCCGAGGATCGCCGTCGATTTCTTTTGCGTCGTCACGCCCTGAAGTTGCACTGCTTCGGGTAGCGATGACATTGCTATGGCGACGCGGTTTTGCACCAGAACCTGGGCCTGGTCCGGATCCGTTCCGATGGCAAAGGTCACGGTCAGGGAATAGGTGCCGTCGCTGGCGCTCGTCGACTGCATATAGAGCATGTCCTGCACGCCGTTGACCTGCTGCTCGATCGGCAGCGCGACGGTATCGACGAGGGTCTGGGCGCTGGCGCCCGGGAAGCGCGTCGTCACCTGCACCGTCGGCGGAACGACATTCGGATATTGCGCCACAGGCAGCTGGAACAGGGCCACCGCGCCGATGAGCACGAAAACCAACGCCAGAACATTGGCGAGTATCGGTCGCTCGATGAAGAAACGCGAGATCATGCTGTTGTCCTTAGACGTTCAGATGAAGCATGGCGGCGGATTCATTGCGTGGTGGTCTTGGCCTTGGCATCGCCGGCGGCAGCTGCCGGCGGGTTCATTTCCATCTTCTCGGGCGTGACCTTGCTGCCGGGGATGGCCTGCTGGATACCTTGCGTCACGACCCAGTCGGCCGGATCGAGGCCGGAGTCGATGACGCGGAGCGAACCTTCGCGCTGACCGGTCTTGACCTGCTTCTGCTCGACGACGTCGTCCTTGCCGAGAACGAGCAGATAGCTTCCCAGCTGGTTTGTTCCGATGGCGTCGTCGCGCACCAGCAGCGCCTTGTCGTTGTGGCCGACCGGCACCCGAACGCGCACGAAGAGACCGGGCAGCATGGCATGGTCCTTGTTGTCGAACAGGGCGCGCACCTGAAGGGTGCCTGTGGAGGCATCGAGCTGCGGCGAGACGTAATCGAGATGTCCCTTGTGCGGGTAGCCTTCCTCGGTCTGCAGGCCGAGTTCCGCCGGAATGCTTGGAAGGTCCGTCTGCTTGAAGGTGCGCCCCTGCCTTACCAGCGTTTCCTTGATCATCAGCACCTGGGTTTCGCTGACGTTGAAATAGGCATAAAGCGGATCCGTCTGAACGATGCTAGCGAGTTTGGTGGGGCCGGATACGCCGACAAGCGCGCCGATATCGACGAGGTGATCGGTGACGGTGCCGTCGAACGGGGCAAGCACCTCCGTATATCCGAGGTTGATCGTCGCGAGATCGAGATTGGCCTGGGCATTGAGGATGGACGCATTCGCCTCGTCGAGCGTTGCCTTGGCGCTGTCGACGGCAGTTTGCGTGGTGACCTGTTGCTTCGATAAATTGCGCTGCCGGTCGTATTCCTGCTGCGCGCCGACCTGAGATGCCTGTTGCGAGGCGAGGGACGCCTTCGCCTGATCCAATTGCGCCTGATAGGTGTCGCGCTCGATGCCGAAGAGCTTGGTGCCCTTCATCACCGTCATGCCGTCCTGGTAGTCGATCGATTGGACGTAGCCTTGGACGCGTGCCTCGATATCGACGGAGTTGAGCGGCGCCGTATTGCCGGTGAGTTCGAAATAGAGCGTCACCGGTTGCTGGATCGGCTGGGCGACACGAACCGGAGGTGGAGGAGGGGCAACGTAAGTATTGCCGCTTTCCTCACAACCAGCGAGAATTGCCATGCCGACGAGCACCACAGACAGGTGCAGACCCCGATACAATCTCACACGCATTGCCGCCGCCCCGATGTTTACGAGCTCTTTCAAAGGCATACAGCGTCCCTTTGCGCGTCTGAAAAGACGCGCGGCGCTGTAGTCTTCATGCGTGCCTCGGTGGAGACGACCCCTCTCCGAAAAGTTCCGGGCATGCGATATTATGTCGCGGCATTGCTAAAAATTGCAATAGCTGCTGGGGCACAATTAAACTGTGAGCTCGTCCTCGACGGATGCCATGATGCGGCTACGGTTTCCCCAGCCGTTCGATGGCAAACTGTAATGGTGCATCCGAAACACGGATCAGCCCGACATATGGGTTCGCCATGTCCGAAACCAGGAAGATGGCGCCGGCGACCGACAGGGCGCAGACGAGCAGAATTGACAGCACCGTCGGATTGGTCGGGACCTGCAGCCCGAAGGTCGCAAAGAGCAGCGAAAGCCAACAGACTAGAACGGTGAGGAAGGCCCAGGGCAAACCCTCTTTGCCGGATTCGACCAGCAGCCAGTGAGTCTCGGCCAACATGCCGCTCACTTCCAGCGCACGCGCCTGGAGAGAGTGCTGCACGGCATCCCTCGGCGCCAGGGATCGAAGGTCGGCCTGAACCGCCTCGATGTCCTGATATTCCCCCGGCGCATTGCCGGATGTTTCGTCGGTGGTCTCGGCAGTCCAGCCGCGGCTCAGCCGTTTCTCGATGAGTTCACGCAGCAATTGACGCGCCTTGTCGGTTTCCTGCCCGTATTGCGCCATGACGCGATCAAGCAGGAGTACCCGAGCCGCCGCCGTTCTCATTTCCACTTCGGCATTGTCATAGGACGACTTGGCGGATGCGATCAGAAGGCCGAGCGCCAGCGCCGACAGCGTTCCCACCACCGCAGTCGCCAGCCTGATGACGTCCTTGGATTCTGCATTGAGATGGTGATCCGGCAAGCGGCCGCGCACCACCAATCCTATCGATGTTGCCATCGACAGAAAAACAAATACAAGCCCGCCAACCAACAGTGAGCCCAAGTCCGGTCTCCGTATCGCCACGTAGGGTCCTGCAGCCACCTTGCAAGCTGTGCTGCTACCATAGCGGAAGACGGACCAAGCGCGGAACTCTTTACTTTTCTGATCTTGTGCGGCCGCAATCGAGGCGGTTTCATTGCTGGAAAATAAGCAGCACGTAAGCCAGGAAAAGCACCAGATGGACAGCGCCTTGCATGAGATGCGTGCGGCCGCTGGCAAAGGTGATGATACTGACGGCCAGAGTGAGCAGGAGCATCACCAGATCTCCATGTTCCAGGCCGAGGGTTACCGGGTGCCCGTAAAGACGGCTGATGACAAGCATTGCCGGCACGGTCAGCCCGATCGTCGACAATACCGAACCCAGGAAGATGTTGACGGCGCGCTGAAGATTGTTGGCGATGGATGCACGCACGGCGCTGATTGCCTCGGGCGTCGCGACAAGGATGGCCATGACAACACCGCCAAATGCGGTTGGGGCATGCAGGGTTTCGATAATGTAATCGATCGGCCGGGCAAGCTGTTCGACTAGAAAGACGACAGGTCCCATATAGGCGAAAAGCAGAATGGCATGAGGCCAGACCCGCCCGCGGGGAGGAGCATGTTCACCATGATGCTCGTGGCGATTGCTGTCGTCGGTGAAATAGTCCTGATGGCGGCCGGCCTGGAGAAACAGAAAAGTGGCGTAAAGGCCGACCGAGATTATGCCCAATATTAATTGCCTCGGTGCGGATGGATGCTGTCCGTCCGGGCCTGCCAGAAAAGTCGGCATCACCAGGCTCAGGGTCGCCAGCGGCACGATGACGCCGAGATAGGCGTTGGCGCCCTGCAGGTTATGCTGCTGTTCCGGTCGCCGCCACGCACCCAGCAGCAAGGACAGGCCGACCATGCCGTTCAGGATGATCATAACGACAGCAAAGAGCGTGTCGCGCGCAAGCGTGGGATTGTTCTCACCGTGGATCATGACGGCGGATATTGCCATCACCTCGATCGAGGTGATGGCAAGCGTCAGAATAAGCGTGCCGTAGGGCTCCTTCAGCCGCTCAGCCAAATGATCCGCGTGCCGCACGACCGACAGAGCGGAGCCAAGGACGGCGGCGAAGAGCCATGCGAAAACGACAGTGAACCAAAGCGGATCGGAAAGCCGGCCGAAGAGCTGTTCCTGGAAGGCAAGAAACGCCAGGCTGGTCGCGACGCTGATGCCCAGGAACCATTCCTCGCGCACCAGGCTGGTTGCGCCGACGGCGCGCACTGCCGGACCCTCCGTCATCGAAACCATCCGCCTTCTGGAAAGTGCCGCCGCAATGCGATCATCAACACCATGGTGTCCGTCCGCTGTTCTTTTGCCTGTCCCTTGAGCAGGCACAGACGACGCTGCCTCAAGGCGAACCGAAGCTCAAGTCAGATCGTAAATCACTGATTAAAACTTGTAGGGCTCTCTCGTTCATCACCCACGGATCTCGACAAGGGAGCAGTCGCCGACGGTCGATCACGCCGCGCCTTGCGTCATTCGCGGCCGGTTGCCGGGATCGCCGCGCCGGTGACGACGGCTGCGGCCGGCGAAATCAGGAAGGCGATGAGGCGGGCGATCGATTGCGGCGATACCCAGCCGTCCGTCTTCGCATCGGGCATAGCCGCGCGGTTCTCAGGCGTGTCGATCGTCCCGGGCAGGATGCAGTTGGCGGTGATGCGGTCGTCGCGGCATTCGGCAGCGATCGCCTCGGTCAGCCGGATGACGGCGGCTTTGGAGGCGGCGTAAGCGGCCTGCTTGGCGCCAGCCTTCAGGCCGGGCGCAGCAGCGACATGAACGATGCGGCCGTAGCCGGCCGCCTTCATCGTCGGGAGAACCGCGGCACTGATTGTCAGGGCAGTGCGGGCGTTTGCGGTCATCATCGTCTCCCACTGCGCGGGCGCCTCCGGCCCGACCGGCCCCATCTGGAAACCGCCGACGGTATTGACCAACGCGCTGACGCCGCCAAAGCGCTTGACGGCCCGGGCGACAGCGGCAGCGCAGGAAGCATAATCGGTGAGGTCCGTTCCCGCGATCGACAGAAACTCGGTAGAGGCAGGAAGATTGCCGGCCAAGGCTTCCAGCTCACTGCTCGAACGGTTCATGCAGACGAGTTTTGCGCCGGCGCTGGCAAGCTCGCGGACAACGGCGCTGCCGAGGTTGCCGCCGGCTCCCGTGACGATCACGACTTTCTGGTCGTTCATGGCAATCGATCTCCTGACGGTGCCCTCGTTCGAGGGTGCCGCACATTGTTGATCCAGGCTGCGCGGTAGTGCAAGCCCGCCGCCCAAGACAAGGTCAGATGTCTACGAAACGGCCCGCGGAGCGATCCGCGGGCCGTTCGTCTTTGATCGTCTGTCGGACGTGACTTCAGTGATATTTCGCCCGTTCGCGGTCGAGGATGACAGGCGCGTCGAGGCCTGAGATCGGACGGCTGACATCGGCCGGGATGTCGCCGGTGAGCTGCAGGTCGAGATAGCGGGCACAGCAGACCCGCAGGAAGGACGTGAAGTTGCCGAGATCGTGGCCGGCATCGATCGATTCATGATGCAGCCGGGTGATCAGCTGGACGACATTCATGCCGTCGCGCCGGGCGATCTCCTCAAGCTTCGCCCAAAAGAAGTTCTCCAACCTGACGCTGGTGACCATGCCGTCGATGCGCAGCGACCGGGTGGCGCTTTCCCAAAGCCGCGCATCCGCCTTGATGAAGAGTTCACACATATCGTCCTGCCCAGTGCAGCCCTCCTCAGGCGGCGTTGGTTTCGAGCAGTGCCGCGGCATCGAGCACGGCCATGAACTGGCGCAGCCACGACGGATGCGCCGGCCAGGCGGGCGCCGTGACCAGATTGCCGTCCGAGACTGCATCGCTGATTGATATGTCGGCATAAATGCCGCCGGCAAGTTCGACTTCCGGCCGACAGGCGGGATAGGCCGAGCAGGTTCGGCCCTTCAGCACACCGGCAGCGGCAAGCAGCTGGGCGCCGTGGCAGATGGCGGCAACCGGTTTTCCGGCGTCGAAGAAGTGCCGGACGGATTTGATGACATCGGCGTTGAGGCGCAGATATTCGGGCGCACGGCCGCCGGGAATGACGAGGGCATCGTAATCTTCGGCCCGCACGCTGTCGAAGGTGGCGTTCAGCGCGAAATTATGGCCGCGTTTTTCGGAA
Organism: Rhizobium leguminosarum; assembly: GCF_001679785.1. Lineage (NCBI taxonomy): Bacteria > Pseudomonadati > Pseudomonadota > Alphaproteobacteria > Hyphomicrobiales > Rhizobiaceae > Rhizobium > Rhizobium leguminosarum. The sequence goes on along the minus strand of NZ_CP016286.1, from coordinate 3,549,829 downwards.
TAGGTCTGGTCGCCCTCGAAATCGTGGATGGCGGTGGCGACGGTGTCGCCGGCCTTCTTGCCGGGGCAGACGGCGTCGACCGTGTAGCCGCAGGCGAGCAGCGCCTGGAACGGCACCATCGTTTCGTAATCTTCGGTGAAATCACCGGTGATCATCAGGATCTTTGAGGCTGGCATCGTTTCCTCCCTTTGAAACCAACTGGCGGAGATTAGCAAAGAGCTGCTGCGACCAGGTACTATGGGAATACTACAAGCGAAATTCGCACCCGATAAGGCAACGGCATCAGATCGCCCTGACCTTCACGTCAGGCACTGCGCAAGCCTCGCCGTCGCCGAAGAGGCGGGAACGGGTGAGAAAGCGCTTCTCGCGGCCATTGTCGAGCGAGAACATGCCGCCGCGGCCGCGCACGACGTCGATGATCAGCTGCGTATGCTTCCACGCCTCAAACTGGCTGGCGCTGATATAAACAGGCACGCCGCCGATCTCGCCGAGCTTGACGTCGCTGTCGCCGATCATGAATTCGTCAGCCGGATAACACATCGGCGAGGAGCCGTCGCAGCAGCCGCCGGACTGGTGGAAGAGGATATCGGGATGATCCCGTTTGATTTCCAAGATCAAATCGAGGGCTGCGTCGGTTGCGAGAACACGCGGTTCGCCGTTGACGGTGGTTTCCATGGTTCTTCCTCCAATTTGGAGAGGAGAATTCCCCTCCCCAACCCCTCCCCACAAGGGGGAGGGGCTAAGCTGTGGCACCGGCTCGCAAGCCAACAAGCCGGCTGCATATGCTGCGCTCAAGAGTGATACGGCGAGGGCCGCATGTTAAGCCCCTCCCCTTGTGGGGAGGGGTTGGGGAGGGGTTTGAGACCCTCCCGTCATGCCGAAGCTTCTCAGAAGAAGCCAAGGGCCTTCGGGCTGTAGCTCACCAGCATGTTCTTGGTCTGCTGGTAGTGGTCGAGCATCATCTTATGGGTCTCACGGCCGATGCCCGACTGCTTGTAGCCACCGAAGGCGGCATGGGCCGGGTAGGCGTGGTAGCAGTTGGTCCAGACGCGGCCGGCCTGGATCTCGCGGCCGAAACGGTAGCAGCGATTGGCGTCGCGGCTCCAGACACCGGCGCCGAGGCCGTAGAGCGTGTCGTTGGCGATTTCGAGCGCTTCCTTCTCGTTCTTGAAGGTCGTGACCGAAACCACCGGTCCGAAGATCTCCTCCTGGAACACACGCATCTTGTTGTGGCCCTTGAAGATCGTCGGCTTGACGTAGTAGCCGTTTGCCAGCTCGCCGCCGAGATCGTTGCGCGAGCCGCCGGTCAGCACCTCGGCGCCTTCCTGCTTGCCGATGTCGAGATAGGCGAGGATCTTTTCCAGCTGCTCGCTAGAGGCCTGGGCGCCGATCATCGTCGCGGTATCGAGCGGGTTGCCCTGCTTGATCGCCTCGACGCGTTTGACGGCCTTTTCCATGAAGCGGTCGTAGATCGATTCCTGGACGAGGGCGCGGCTCGGGCAGGTGCAGACTTCGCCCTGGTTGAGGGCAAACATCGCAAAGCCTTCGAGCGCCTTGTCGAGGAAGTCGTCGTCTTCGGCCATCACATCGGCGAAGAAGATGTTCGGCGATTTACCGCCGAGCTCCAGCGTCACCGGAATGAGGTTCTGGCTGGCATATTGCATGATCAACCGGCCTGTCGTCGTCTCGCCGGTGAAGGCGATCTTGGCGACGCGCTGGCTGGTCGCCAGCGGCTTGCCGGCTTCGAGGCCGAAACCGTTGACGATGTTGAGCACGCCGGGTGGCAGGAGATCGCCGACGAGTTCGGCCCAGAGCAGGATCGAGGCCGGTGTCTGCTCGGCGGGCTTGAGCACGACGCAGTTGCCGGCGGCAAGTGCGGGCGCCAGCTTCCAGGTGGCCATCAGGATCGGGAAGTTCCACGGAATGATCTGGCCGACGACGCCGAGCGGCTCATGGAAGTGATAGGCGACGGTATCGTGGTCGATTTCGCCGATCGAACCTTCCTGGGCGCGGATGCAGGAGGCGAAGTAGCGGAAGTGGTCGATCGCCAGCGGAATGTCGGCCGCCATGGTTTCGCGGATCGGTTTGCCGTTGTCCCAGGTCTCGGCCTGGGCGAGCAATTCCAGCTTGTCTTCCATGCGCTGGGCGATCTTCATGAGGATATTGGAGCGCTCGGCAGCGGAGGTGCGGCCCCATTTTTCCTTCGCCGCATGGGCGGCGTCGAGCGCGAGATTGATGTCCTTTTCATTGGAGCGGGGAATGTCGCATAGTTTGCCGCCGGTGACGGGTGTCAGGTTTTCGAAGTATTTTCCCTCGACCGGCTCGCGCCATTCGCCGCCGATATAGTTGCCGTATTTCAGCTTGAACGGCGACTCGACGATTTTCTGATGAAGCATGTCATCCTCCCTTGATGATCCAGGTTCCCAAGCGAACCAGTGGGAGGAAAATGTGCATGTTTTGGCGGAGTGGATAGGGCTGGTCTTCCATACCGCAGTGCACAGTGTCGCAGACCTGCGACAGCATCGCTTCACGATTGCGGGCGGCGAACCTTGATCAGTGGAGATCGAGCTTTTTCATCTTCCTGTGCAGTGTGGCGCGGCTGATGCCGAGGGTGATCGCCGCCTGCGAGACATTGCCGCCGGCACGCGACAGCGCCCGAAGCAGGGCCGCCTTTTCCGCCTCGACCATCTCGTCCTGCTGGGCGACGCCAGCCTCGTGCAGGGCATCGGCGGCGGGAATGCCTGCGGCGATGCGCCTGTCGTCGAGCTGCAGCGCGATGCGGGCGGCGCGCGTCGCACCGAGCACCAGATCGTGCCTGTCGACGGCAAGCAGGGCGGCGGCGGAATTGGCGCCGGCCGGGACCATTAGGAAACGGGCGCCAGCAAAGGCTGAGCGGAAAAGATTGAGCTCGATGCGCATTGCCGCATCGCGGACGGTCTGCGTCAGGATCGCCAGCGTCATCTCGTTGACGTCTTCGCGGCATGTGGAGATGTCGAGGGCTGCTGCCACCCGACCACGATGATCGCGGATCGGCGCGGTCGTGCAGCTCAGGCTGGTATTCGAGCTGAAAAAATGCTGATCGCGGAAGATGGCGACGGCACGCTCGTCGGCAAGTGCGGTGCCGATGCCGTTGGTGCCGATGCTGGCCTCGGTCCAGACCGAGCCGGTCCAGAGGCCGAGTTCACGGAATTCCTTGTCGTCGCCGGCAGCCCCACGGCGCTCCAGCGCGATGCCGTTCTTGTCGGTCAGAAGCAGGCAGCAGCCCGCCCTGCCAACGGTGGTAAAGAGACGATCGAGCTCATCCGTCGCGCTGGCAATCAGCTGTTCCGACTGCTCGCGCGCACGGCGGAATTCCTGGTCGGTGAGGCGCAGCGGCGTGCGTTCATCCTCGGGGGCAAGCTGGTGCATGGTCATGCATCGCCGCCATGAGGCAACGACAGGAGAACTGGCTGCCGCAGAATCGCGCTGGGCAGACGTGTAGACGCGCTCGGCATGCGCTGAGTGTTCGTGCATCGGCTCCTCCCACCGAAGTTCAGCATAGTCTGATGGAAAAGCGGCCGGTTTGCAATTGCGCGCCTCGCCGGCCATCCTCCCCTTCGCCCCAAGCGATCAGGGCACGATGCTGAAAAGCGTCAACGATCTCTGCATCACATCATGCGCCATTTCATTGATCTAGATCCGGTTTGAGATCATCGGCGCCTAGCGCGCCAGCCAGGCCTCGATGCCGCCCGCGGCGGCCCGGCCGGTCGCAAGGCAGGCGGTGAGGAGATAACCGCCGGTCGGCGCTTCCCAGTCGATCATCTCACCGGCGACGAAAGTGCCGGGCAGTGCCTTCAACATGTAGTTGTCGTCGATGCCGCTCCAGCAGATGCCGCCGGCCGAGGAGATCGCCTCGCCGATCGGCCGGGTTTCGATCACCGGCACCGGCAGCGCCTTGATCATGCCGGCGAGACGCTCGGGATCGGTGCGGTCGCGCTCGGGAGTAAGTTCGCGCAGCAGCGCCGCCTTGACGCCGTCGAGGCCGGCGCCCTTGCGCAGGCGGTTTGAAAAGCTCGATTTGGCGTCCTGCCGCGCAAGGTCGCGGCTCAGCCTCTCGATGGTGCGGCCGGGTGCGAGGTCGAGCGTCAGGACGGCGCTGCCATGGTTCAGCAGCCGGTCGCGCAACGCGGCCGTATGGGTATAGACGAGGCTGCCTTCGATGCCGCTGCCGGTGATGACGAATTCGCCGGGAAACGTGCCGGCCTCGGACGTGGCGGTGACTGATTTTGCCGGCTCGCCGGCGAAACGCTCGCTGAAGTTGCCGCTCCATCCGACGACGAAGCCGCAATTGGCGGGTTGAAAAGTATCAATTTCCACACCCCTGGCGGCCAGCCGGGGCACCCAGGCAGCATCGGAGCCGAGGCGCGGCCAGCTTGCGCCGCCGAGCGCCAGCAGGGCCGCGTCGCAATGGACGATGCTGCGCCCTTCGGGCGTTTCGAAAACATAGCCATCTTCGGCAAAACCGGTCCAGCGGTGGCGGGTGCGCAGGGTGGCGCCCTGCGTCTCCAGTCGCTTGAGCCAGGCGCGCAGCAGAGGTGAGGCCTTCATCACCTTCGGGAAAACCCGGCCGGACGAGCCGACGAAAGTCTCGGTCCCGAGCCCTGCTGCCCAATCCCTGATGTCATCAGGGGTAAAGGCATCAAGAGAGGGGCGTAGATGGGCGGAAGCCGCGCCGAAGCGTGTGGTGAAACGGGCGTAATCCTCGGAATGGGTAATGTTGAGACCGGATTTGCCGGCTAGCAGGAACTTGCGGGCAAAGGTCGGCATGGCGTCGTAGACCGTTACCGCGTGACCGGAACGGGACAGCAGTTCGGCAGCCGCGAGACCCGCCGGGCCGCCGCCGATGATTGCGATCTGCTTCTGGTTCATGGATGTCTTCGCCCGATTCTCTCTGCATGCAGTTTTGGCGCGGGCATGGATTGCCTGCAAGGGTAGAGATCAGTGTTGCGGATGCGTGCACTGGCCGTGGTCGGCGAGAACCTCGATGACGCGGCATTGGTCGACGCGGCCGTGGCCGCAGCCTTCCACCATGGTTTCCAGCTCGGCCTTCAGCGCCATCAGGCTGCGGATGCGCTGCTCGACCTCGACGAGGCGGGCCTTGGCGATGGCGTCGGCCGAGGCGCAGGACTGGTGCGGATCATCCTGCAGGGTCAGCAGCGTGCGGATCGCGTCGATCTCGAAGCCGAGTTCGCGGGCGTGGCGGATGAAGGCGAGGCGGCTGATATCGGCGGGCTCGAAGGAGCGCTGGTTGCCCTCGCTGCGGCTCGGGGCAACGAGCAGGCCAATGCTTTCATAGTAGCGCACCGTCGGCACCTTGACGCCGCTCTGGCGGGCGGCTTCACCAATGGTGATCTTTTTCATGATTTTCCTCTTGCACCTCTAGTCGCTAGAGGATGTAGGAGGGATGCTTCTGTTTGACAAGGAAGCGGATCATGGCTGAGAGCGAGACACGATACCGGGTTGGCGGCATGGATTGCGCCTCCTGCGCAACCAAGATCGGTTCGGCGGTCAGACGCGTGGCGGGTGTCGCCGATGTTTCCGTCTCGGTGATGGCGGGCACGATGACCGTCCGGCACGATGGCAGCAGCGATCTCAAGGTGATCGAGAAGAAGGTGACGGGGCTCGGCTATTCCGTCGCGCCGCTTGCCGGAACCGCTGCGCCTGCGCGTACCCAGGGCTCGCAGCATCGTCACGACCATGGACATGATCACCGCGATCACGCGGGCCATAGTAATGACCTCGACCATACTGACGATCGTGGCGAGAAGGAAATCGAGGGGTTGCAAGGGCACGATAATGCGCAGATGGCCGGTCCCTGGTGGCAGAGCAGGAAGGGCCGGCTGACCATCCTTTCGGGTGCGGCACTCGTTGCCGCCTATGCCGTCGGCCATCTCGTGCCGGCGATTGCATCCTATGCCTTCATCGTCGCCATGCTGATCGGGCTGGTGCCGATCGCTCGGCGCGCCGTCATGGCCGCCTTCTCAGGCACACCGTTTTCGATCGAGATGCTGATGACGATCGCCGCCGTCGGCGCCGTCATCATCAATGCCGGCGAAGAGGCGGCAACCGTCGTGTTTCTGTTCCTCGTCGGCGAGCTGCTGGAAGGGGTGGCGGCGGGCAAGGCGCGCGAAAGCATCCAGTCGCTGATGGGTCTGGTGCCGAAGAATGCGCTGCTCGAAGACAATGGCCAGACGCGGGAAGTGCCGGCAGAAAGCCTTGCCGTTGGCGCCATCATCATGGTTCGCCCTGGCGACCGTATCTCTGCGGACGGCATCATCATCTCAGGCGAGAGCGCGATCGACGAGGCGCCGGTGACGGGTGAGAGCACGCCGGTGCGCAAGGGCGTCGATGCCGTCGTTTTTGCCGGCACGGTCAATGGCGATGCGGTGCTGAGGGTTCGCGTCACGGCGGCTGCCGCCGACAATACCATCGCCCGCGTCGTCAAGCTGGTGGAGGAGGCGCAGGAATCGAAGGCGCCGACCGAACGTTTCATCGATCGGTTCTCGCGCTATTACACGCCCGGCGTGGTCGTGGTCGCAGCGCTCGTCGCGGTCGTTCCGCCGCTGCTGTTCGCCGGGCCGTGGGGCGAATGGATCTATAAGGGCCTTGCCATCCTTTTGATCGGCTGCCCCTGCGCGCTCGTCATTTCGACGCCGGCGGCAATCGCCGCTTCGCTTTCGGCAGGGGCGCGGCGCGGCCTCTTGATGAAGGGCGGCGCTGTGCTGGAAACGCTCGGCAAGGTGACGATGGTCGCCTTCGACAAGACAGGCACGCTGACAGAAGGCAAGCCTCAGGTGACCGACATCATTTCCTTTGGCCTGAGCGAGGCGCAGGTGCTGTCGCGCGCCGCGGTGCTGGAGCAGGGTTCCAGCCATCCGCTGGCGCTGGCGATCCTCAACCGCGCCAAGGCGGACGGCGCTCCCGTGCCGCCGGCCTTCGAGCTGGAAGCGCTGCCGGGCAAGGGTGTCAGCGGCAAGGTCGGTGGTGAGACGCTGGATCTGCTGTCGCCGCCTGCCGCCCGCGAGCGCGGGACGCTCAGCGCGGAACAGGATGCACGCATCGCGGCGCTGAACGACGAGGGCAAGAGCGTGTCGGTGCTGCTCGTCAACGGTGTTGTGGCCGGCCTGATCGCCATGCGCGACGAGCCGCGCGAGGATGCCGAGGCCGGGCTCGCTGCCCTCAAATCAGCAGGCGTCAAGGCGATGATGTTGACCGGCGACAACAAGCGGACGGCGGCAGCCGTTGCCGGCATGCTCGGCATCGACTGGCGCGGGGAGATGATGCCGGAGGACAAGCAGCGGGTCGTCGGCGAATTGAAGCGCCAGGGCTTCATCGTCGCCAAGGTCGGCGACGGCATCAACGATGCTCCGGCACTGGCAGCGGCCGATATCGGCATCGCCATGGGCGGCGGCACTGATGTGGCGCTGGAGACGGCGGATGCCGCCGTGCTGCACGGACGCGTTGGCGACGTGGCGCGGATGATCGAACTTTCCAAACGCACGATGCGCAACATCCTGCAGAATATCACCATCGCACTCGGGCTGAAGGCGGTGTTTCTGGTGACGACGATCATAGGCATCACCGGGCTCTGGCCGGCGATCCTCGCCGATACCGGCGCCACCGTGCTGGTGACGATCAACGCGCTGCGGCTGCTTCGGATAAAGATATAACATTCCTACTTCCTCCCTCCGGCGTTCGTCACCGGGGGATGTCCTATCGACGATTCGGGCCTGATCTTGAATCGAAACGCGGACCGGCCATAGGGTCGGCTCTCTTCGTCGGGGCTTTCTCCACAGCCTGCTTTCCTTAAGCTTTCGTTATCCATGTTTTTCACAGGAACGTAGCGATTTCAAACCTGTCGTAACGCAATGCACAAACCATCCGTTGACGCGAATTTGGATTGGCGTACTATATCTAGTGTTCGAGGTTCCATCGATTCGTAGGGATCGATGGCTAAGACGGGAATTCGGTGCGTTTCGCCATCATGGCGCGGCAATGCCGGAGCTGCCCCCGCAACTGTAAGCGGCGAGCAACTGTCCGATTTCAGGTCACTGGAGCATGATGCTCCGGGAAGGCTGGGCAGGAGCTTTGACCCGTGAGCCAGGAGACCTGCCTCGAACGAAACGTCCACGGGCGGGGTGTCCGGAAGGTCGCGTTGCATGGCTGCGGGGAATCTCCGCATCGCGTTTCGCAGGCCGAGCCTCCGCATAAGCCACTTCGGGGTGAAGTCATGTCAGTATCTCAGTTCAGGCCGCCACCCGTGCTAGGTAGAGGGCGGAGTATGCCCAGCGGCTAAACAGCCGCATAGCTCACATCACCGGAGACTTTCCACGGATGTCGACAGATTTCCGATCGATGTTCTGTGCCCAATCGCGTCGTCACGAGGAATATCATGACCATTACCGTCTACAGCAAGCCTGCCTGCGTCCAGTGCACTGCCACTTACCGCGCCCTCGACCGCCTGGGCGTGGATTATGACATCGTCGATATCTCTGAGGATGCCGAAGCGCTCGATCGCGTCCGCAGCCTCGGCTACATGCAGGCGCCCGTCGTCATCGCCGGCGAGCAGCATTGGGCGGGCTTCCGTCCCGACATGATCAGCGCGCTTTCCTGAGGAAAAGCGATGGGTCTGATCGTCTATTATTCCAGCCGATCCGAGAACACCCATCGGTTCGTCGCCAAGCTCGGACTGCGCGCGGCGCGCATTCCGCCAAGTGGCGCAGACGCGTTCCATATCCGCGAACCCTTCGTGCTGATCGTGCCGACTTATAGCGGCGACGGCGGCAAGGGTGCCGTTCCCAAGCAGGTGATCCGTTTCCTCAACGATGCGGAAAACCGAGGACACATCCGCGGCGTGATCGCTGCGGGCAACAGCAATTTCGGCGAGACATACGGGCTCGCCGGCGACGTGATCTCAATGAAGTGCCAGGTGCCTTACCTCTACAGGTTTGAGCTGCTGGGCACAGAAGCGGATGTCGCCAACGTCAAACACGGAATGGAACGGTTTTGGACACGGGAACAAATCTGACGCGGGATGCGGGCGCAAAACCGCATCACACTGTTGCTCATCCTGTCGTGGAAAGGCCGCTGAAGGCAGCCGAAACGCTCGACTATCACGCGCTGAATGCGATGCTGAACCTCTATGACGATGAGGGGCGGATCCAGCTCGACAAGGATCGAATGGCCGCCAAGCAATATTTCCTCCAGCATGTGAACCAGAACACGGTGTTCTTTCACAATCTGAGGGAAAAGCTCGATTACCTCGTGACCGAGGGCTATTACGAGCAGGAGGTTCTCGACCAGTATTCCTTCAATTTCGTGCGGGATTTGTTCGACCAGGCCTATGCCAGGAAATTCCGTTTCCCGACCTTCCTTGGCGCCTTCAAATATTACACCAGCTATACGCTGAAGACTTTCGACGGAAAGCGCTATCTCGAGCGCTACGAGGACCGCATCTGCATGGTAGCGCTTGCCCTCGCGCGCGGCGACGAGGCCCTTGCCCGCGACATGGTCGACGAGATCATTTCCGGCCGTTTCCAGCCGGCAACGCCGACCTTCCTCAACGCCGGCAAGAAGCAGCGCGGCGAACTGGTTTCCTGCTTCCTGCTGCGCGTCGAGGACAATATGGAATCGATCGGCCGGTCGATCAATTCGGCGTTGCAATTGTCAAAGCGCGGGGGCGGCGTGGCACTGTCGCTGACGAATATCCGCGAGGCGGGCGCGCCGATCAAGCATATCGAGAACCAATCCTCGGGCATCATCCCCGTGATGAAGCTGCTCGAAGACAGTTTCTCCTATGCCAACCAGCTCGGGGCGCGGCAGGGGGCGGGTGCCGTCTATCTCAATGCCCATCATCCCGATATCATGCGCTTCCTCGACACCAAGCGCGAAAATGCCGACGAGAAGATCCGCATCAAGACACTGTCGCTCGGCGTCGTCGTGCCCGACATCACCTTCGAACTCGCCAAGAACAACGAGGATATGTACCTGTTCTCGCCCTATGATGTGGAGCGCGTCTATGGCGTGCCTTTCACCGAGATTTCGGTGACGGAAAAGTACCGCGAGATGGCTGATGACGCCCGCATCTCCAAGAAGAAGATCAAGGCGCGCGAATTCTTCCAGGTGCTTGCCGAAATCCAGTTCGAGAGCGGCTATCCCTACATCATGTTCGAGGACACGGTGAACCGGGCGAACCCGATCGCCGGGCGCATCTCGATGAGCAATCTCTGCTCGGAAATCTTGCAGGTGAGCGAGGCAAGCGAATATCATGACGACCTTTCCTACAAACATCTCGGCAAGGACATTTCCTGCAATCTCGGCTCGCTGAACATCGCCGCGGCAATGGATTCGGCCGATTTCGGCAAGACGATCGAAACCTCGATCCGGGCGCTGACAGCCGTTTCCGATATGAGCCACATCTCCTCGGTTCCTTCGATCGAGAAGGGCAATGACGAGAGCCATGCGATCGGCCTCGGCCAGATGAACCTGCACGGTTACGTCGCCCGCGAACGCATCTTCTACGGCTCCGAGGAAGGCGTCGATTTCACCAATATCTATTTCTACACGGTGACCTATCACGCGATCCGCGCCTCGAACCTGCTGGCGGTCGAACGCGGCACAAGCTTCAAGGGCTTCGAGGACTCGAAATATGCCTCCGGCGAATATTTCGACAAATATACCGGCCGGCTCTGGGAGCCGGCGACGGAGACGGTGAGGGCGCTGTTCGAGACGTCAGGCATTCACATTCCGACGCAGGAAGATTGGGCCGCGTTGAAGAAGGCGGTGATGGCCTCCGGCCTCTATAACCAGAACCTGCAGGCGGTGCCGCCGACAGGCTCGATCTCCTATATCAATCACTCGACCTCCTCGATCCATCCGATCGTCTCGAAGATCGAGATTCGCAAGGAAGGCAAGATCGGCCGCGTCTATTATCCGGCGCCGTTCATGACCAACGACAATCTCGACTATTATCAGGATGCCTACGAAATCGGTCCGGAGAAGATCATCGACACTTATGCGGCGGCGACCCAGCATGTCGACCAGGGCCTGTCGCTGACCTTGTTCTTCCGCGACACGGCAACGACGCGCGACATCAACAAGGCGCAGATCCATGCCTGGAAGAAGGGCATCAAGACGATCTACTACATCCGCCTTCGCCAGATGGCGCTCTCCGGCACCGAGGTGCAGGGCTGCGTTTCCTGTACGCTGTAATTTGATATTTCGCTCCGGAGCATTTGCCCCTCACCCTAACCCTCTCCCAGTTCTGACGGGGAGAGGGGACTTGCCACACGAACCGGCAATAAAGGCGGAAAAGGGTGCGGCATATCCCCTTCGCCCCGCTGGTGGGGTCCGAAGGACGGGTCGAGACCAGTGGCTCGACCCAGGCAACGGGGCCGGCAGGCGGATGAGGGGCAACTCTGGACACATTTCTCAAGAGGGAACACAATGAACATGCAATTGAAGCCCGCCTCCCGCGTGCGCGCCATCAACTGGAACCGCATCGAGGACGAGAAGGATCTCGAAGTCTGGAATCGGCTCACCGGCAATTTCTGGCTTCCGGAAAAGGTGCCGCTTTCCAACGACATTCCCTCCTGGGCAACGCTGACGGCCGCCGAGCAGCACCTGACCATCCGTGTCTTCACCGGATTGACGCTGCTCGACACGATCCAGAACGGCGTCGGTTCCATCCGGCTGATGGAGGATGCGGTGACGCCGCATGAGGAGGCGGTGCTTTCCAACGTCTCCTTCATGGAGGCTGTGCATGCCCGCTCCTATTCCTCGATCTTCTCGACGCTGTGTTCGACGCCCGATGTCGACGATGCCTATCGCTGGTCGGAGGAGAACGAATTCCTGCAGCGGAAATCGGCGCTGATCATGGAGCGGTATCGCTCCGGCGACCCGTTGAAGAAGAAGGTTGCAAGCGTTTTCCTCGAAAGCTTCCTGTTCTATTCCGGCTTCTACCTGCCGATGTACTGGTCGAGCCGGGCCAAGCTCACCAATACGGCCGATATGATCCGGCTGATCATCCGCGACGAAGCGGTGCACGGCTATTATATCGGCTACAAATTCCAGCGCGGGCTGGAACGCCTCGGCGACGAGCGGAAGCAGGAGATCAAGGATTTCGCCTTCGAGCTGCTGCTCGAGCTCTATGACAACGAGGCAAAATATACCGAAGCGCTCTATGACGGTGTCGGGCTGACCGAGGACGTCAAGAAATTCCTGCACTACAATGCCAACAAGGCGCTGATGAACCTCGGCTATGAGGCGCTGTTCCCGGCAGAGGCTTGCAAGGTCAATCCGGCGATCCTGTCAGCGCTTTCGCCGAATGCCGACGAGAACCACGATTTCTTCTCCGGTTCCGGTTCCTCCTATGTCATCGGCAAGGCTGTCGCGACCGAGGATGAGGATTGGGATTTCTGAGGTTTTATCGAAGTCTGCCCCTTATCATTTGCTTCCCTGTCGCCCACATTCAGCGGAACTGAATTCGATCCTCGCCGATGACGCGGCGTCGCGGAGTTTTTGATGTCGTCTTTTCCAACCAAGGCCGGGACTGCCGTCGAAGCGGACGAAGGCGTCTGGCCGATCCGCAGAAGACGGATTCTCGACTGGCTGGTGAACGAGACGCGTGGCGAGCGTTTCATCGACAACATCCTGGTGGAAATGTGCGAGAAGCTGCTTTCGGCTGGTGTGCCGGTGGCGCGGGCAACCTTGCATTTCAGGACGAACCATCCGCAATGGGTCGGTGCCCGCCTCCTCTGGGAGGAGGGGCTCGCTGAGGCGAAGATCAATACATTTGCCTACGGTGTCGAGAACACGCCGGAATTCCAGCACAGCCCGATCAACGCGATCCATAGTGGTGTAGAGGAGGTGCGCAAACGACTGGAAGGTGCCGCCGACGAGGACCAGTATCCACTCTTTCAAGAACTGCGGGACGACGGGCTGACGGAGTATATCGCCTGGCCGCTCGAACATACCTTCGGCAAACGCCACGTCGTGACATTTTCCACCAACCGGCCGGGCGGTTTTGCGAGCGAGCACGTCGATTTCCTGCGCGATCTGTTGCCGGCCCTGACCCTCGTCAGCGAAATCAGGCTGAAGAATATCATGGCGCGCACGCTGCTGCAGACCTATGTGGGGCCGCATGCGAGCGAACAGATCCTGTCGGGCGTCACGACGCGCGGCAGCGGCGCGACCGTTGGCGCGGCGATCATGATCTGCGACCTGCGCGACTTTACCGCAATCTCCGATCTCTGGCCGCGCGACGACGTCATCCATCTGCTCAACGACTATTTCGACGCCATGTCCGACCCGATCGAACGGCATGGCGGAGAGATCCTGAAGTTCATGGGCGACGGATTGCTGGCGATCTTCCCGTTAGCCAAGGAAACCGCCTGCCTCGATCTGCTGCAGGCGATCCGCGAAGGGCAGACATTGATGGCTGAGCTGAATGAGCAGCACGTGCGCATGGGGCGCGAACCGCTGCGTTATGGCGTCGGCGTGCATGTCGGCGACGTGATGTACGGCAATATCGGCTCGCGTCGGCGGCTGGATTTCACCGTCATCGGCCCGGCGGTCAATGTCGCCTCGCGGCTGGAAAGCCTGACCAAGGAGGTCAAGCGTCCGGTGCTCCTGTCGCGGGCCTTCGTCGAAATGGCGGGCTGCGCGAAAGATATGGACAGTCTCGGCACCTTCCCGCTGCGTGGGCTTGGGGAGCCCGTCGATGTTTTTGCCTTTCCGGAGCGTGTTGCTGCATAATTTTCAGTGCAGGCGAACTCATACTCCTCGTTTGTTTCCCCAGAGCAGCACGTGCAATTGCGGTAGTACGCGGACTTCAAACCATTGGTCGGCCGTCACCCTTTCGACAAGCCAATGCATCCGATCCATCACGCCGTCGATATCAATGCGAGCGTCATCGTTATCGGGTGGCGGCGGCGTGTGATTGCCCGGCTGAAGGAACAACGGAATTTGGGGATAGCGCTGACCCGCCCGTTGGGCGAATGCGTAGTCGGATTCGTCGAAGACGACGATCTTCAATGCGACCTCCGGTCCGCCGGCCGCCAGTTGAAGGCAGTTATCGACCTGATCCCAATCCGTCAGCATGCCGCTTGATGGCGGTTTGGGGCTGATGACCAGGGTGTCGAGATCGCGAAACCAGCCCTGGGCGACGCTCCCCTGTGTCTCCAGGGCAAAGCGATATCCTTGGGAATGACCAAGCTCGATAAGCGGCCTTAAGGGCTGGATTGCCGGATTGCCTCCGGAAAGGGAAACCGTCAGCGGCTTGCCTCCGGAGAGTTTCATGACCTCGTGCCAGATTGCCTCAGTGGACATGGGAATCCATTGATCCCGGAAGGCGCTGTCGACTGCGTGAAGGCTGTCGCACCAGGAGCACCGATAATCACAGCCGCCTGTCCTCACGAACACCGTCGGCAGCCCGATCAAGGCGCCTTCACCCTGTATGGTCGGGCCAAAGATCTCGCTGACGCGAATGGTTCCGCCACTCACGGCCTGTACTCCGCCCAGGTTTTCGGCGTCTCGCTGACGCGAACGGATGATGTCTCCGGGAAGCGCTGCTTGCACCAGTCGTAGAAGTGCCTTGCCAGGAACTCGGAGGTGACTTTCGAATGACCGAAGACGTCGTTCAGGTGACGATGATCGAAAGTTTCGTCGATATAGCGCTTGAGCGGCGAGAGGTCGTGATAGTCACGAACGAAGCCGTCGTCATTCAGGCTTTCCGCAGCCAACTCGACGACGACGATGTAGTTGTGACCGTGGAGCCGGGCACATTGATGCTCGGCCGGCAGGTGATCCAATTGATGGGAGGCGGAGAGATGAAACTCCTTGGTGATGCGATACATCAACGCACCTCCGTGGCCGAGTGTCGCGACACGGCCGCCTTCCAGAAATCCCGGTCTTCGTACTCCGTGGGATCGGGAACGCCGGCAAGATCGAACGCTTCGCGACGTTCCACGCAGGTACCGCAGCGCCCACAGTGGAGCTTGCCGCCTTTGTAGCAGGACCAGGTTTCCGAGAACGGCGTGCCGTGTTTTTCGCCGTCAACCACGATCGCCGCTTTAGGAACATCGACATAGGGTGCAAGCAGTTTCACGCTGGCATAACCTTCCAGCGCTTCGTTCTGCATGCGCTGGAAGGCCTCGATGAAGCCCGGCCGGCAGTCCGGGTAGATGAAGTGGTCGCCGCCGTGCACGGCGACGGCAACGGCATCTGCTTTTTGCGCGGCCGCCAAACCGAACGCGATAGCCAGCATGATGGCATTGCGGTTGGGCACGACGGTGGCCTTCATGGTCTCCTCGGCGTAGTGGCCATCCGGAACCTCGACATTGTCAGTCAGGGCCGATCCGCTGAGATAGCCGCCGATACTGGAGATGTCGATGACATGATGGGGAACGGAGAGCCGAGCGGCACAGCTGGCGGCGAAGTCGAGTTCCTTGCGATGCCGTTGGCCGTAGTCGAAGGAGACGAGACCGATAAGCTGTTTTTCCGCGGCTACCTTGTGGGCAAGCGAAACGGAGTCCAGTCCGCCGGAGCAGACGACGATGGTTTTCATATTTTGGATCCCTTGTTTTGACCGGGTGGGCTGCGACCGGATTACGCGGTGCTTCTAAGACAAATCACGGGTCATGCAAACAGTTTTAAAATGTCGGCCATCACAGCCGAGCGGCTACCCGACCGGAAAGTTGATCTGCGGTGACAGCAGGAGCTGCAGATCCTCGGCCTCCGGATCGTTGCCGTCGTTCCGTTAGCAATCCAAAAATTCGTATGAAATTCAAGCGGATGTCCTAGTAGTCATATTTTTCTCGGGAGTCGAGAAAGGACTTGACGGCAGAAGGCTTATAACGCTTTAAATTGTTAACCGCGCGGAGGAGCGCGGCCGCGTGTTGCCCACTGCAAGGTGGTAAACATCGGGCGGCGGGGAGGGTCCTGCCGCCGATTTTCAATGGGAGGAAATTCATGCGCAAGTTTTTGAGCTCGGCAGCTGTTGCTGTCGTGATGATGGCTGGCCTCAGTGCGGCCCACGCCGCTGACGTGAAGGAAGTGCAGATGCTGCACTGGTGGACGTCAGGCGGCGAGGCAGCGGCACTGAACGTATTGAAGGAGGATCTTTCCAAGGAAGGTTTTGCCTGGAAGGATGTTCCGGTTGCCGGCGGTGGCGGCGATGCGGCGATGACGGCGCTGAAGGCGATGGTGGCGGCAGGCACCTATCCGACGGCCTCGCAGATGCTCGGCTATACCGTGCTCGATTATGCTCAGGCCGGCGTCATGGGCGACCTGACGGAGACGGCCAAGAAGGAAGGCTGGGACAAGTCGGTTCCGGCGGCCCTGCAGAAGTTCTCGGTCTATGACGGCAAGTGGGTTGCAGCCCCGGTCAACGTCCACTCGGTCAACTGGCTGTGGATCAACAAGGCGGTGATGGACAAGATCGGCGGCACTCAGCCGAAGACCTTCGAGGAGCTGATCGCGCTGCTCGACAAGGCCAAGGCTGCCGGCGTCATCCCGCTGGCACTCGGCGGCCAGAACTGGCAGGAAGCGACGATGTTCGATTCCATCGTGCTGTCGACCGGCGGGCCGGAGTTCTACAAGAAGGCCTTCAACGACCTCGACGATGAATCGCTGAAGTCCGACACGATGAAGAAGTCCTTCGATAATCTGGCGACGATCATCAAATATGTCGACCCGAACTTCTCGGGCCGCGACTGGAATCTGGCGACCGCCATGGTCATCAAGGGTGACGCGCTGTTGCAGGTGATGGGCGACTGGGCCAAGGGGGAATTCGTCGCCGCCAAGAAGACGCCGGACACCGACTTCCTGTGCTACCGCTTCCCGGGCACCGACGGCAGCGTGGTCTACAACTCCGACATGTTCGGCATGTTCAACGTCCCCGACGACCGCAAGGCGGCCCAGGTGGCGCTGGCAACGGCAACGCTGTCGAAGAGCTTCCAGTCGGCCTTCAACGTCGTCAAGGGTTCGGTGCCGGCCCGTACCGACGTTCCCGATACCGACTTCGATGCCTGCGGCAAGAAGGGTATCGCCGATCTGAAGGCAGCCAACGAAGGCGGCACGCTGTTCGGCTCGCTGGCGCAAGGTTACGGCGCACCGCCTGCCATCGCCAATGCCTATAAGGATGTCGTCTCGAAGTTCGTCCATGGCCAGATCAAGACCTCCGACGAAGCCGTCAAGCAGCTCGTCCAGGCGATCGACGACGCCCGCTGAGACCATTTGTGATGACAATGCTTCCCCGCCTGCTGGCGGGGAAGCTTCAGGCTCCGCGCCGATCATGCAGGGATGATCATGCAGGGCCGATTGCCCGGACGATTATGCAGGCAGGAGATGACATTCCATGAGCACTGTTGCGACCACCGATCCGGTTCTGACACCGAGGCAATCGACGGGGATCTCGTTGAGGGGGCGGCTGCAGGATGCGCTGCCGAAGATCGTGCTGGCGCCGAGCTTCGTCATCACCATCATCTTCGTCTACGGCTTCATCGTCTGGACGGCCTATCTGTCGTTCACCAATTCCAAGACCTTTCCCTCCTATGCGCTGACCGGAGCACGCGCCTATCAGCGGCTGTGGCGCTGGACCTTCGAGAGCGATCCGCCGTCGTCCTGGTATACCTCGATCACCAACATGGCGATCTTCGGCTTCCTCTATATCGGCATCTGCCTGGCACTCGGTCTGTTCCTCGCCATCCTGCTCGACCAGAAGATCCGCGGCGAGAGCGTGTTGCGGCCGATCTTCCTCTATCCGATGGCGCTCTCCTTCATCGTCACAGGCGTTGCCTGGAAATGGTTCCTCGATCCCGGCCTCGGGCTGGAACAGACGCTGCATCATTTTGGCTGGACCAGCTTCCACTTCGACTGGATCAAGAACAAGGACTTCGTCATCTACACCGTCGTCATCGCCGGTGTCTGGCAGGCGTCCGGCTTCGTCATGGCGATGTTCCTGGCGGGACTGCGCGGCATCGACGGCGAGATCATGAAGGCCGCCCAGATCGATGGCGCTTCTGCCTTCCAGCTCTATCGGCGCATCGTCATTCCGCTGCTGCGGCCGATCTTTCTCTCCGCCTTCATCGTGCTCGCCCATATGGCGATCAAGTCCTACGACCTGGTGGTGGCGCTGACCTCGGGCGGCCCCGGCGGCTCGGCCTGGCTGCCGTCCAATTTCATGTATGAATACACCTTCAAGCGCAACGAGATGGCCGTCGGCTCGGCCAGCGCCATCATCATGCTGATGACGATCTCGGCGATCATCGTTCCCTATCTCTATTCCGAACTGAAGGAGAAGGCGCGATGAGTGCGATCTTCTCACCGACAGCCGACAGGGCGCAGAACAGCAACAACACCCGCTGGATCGGCCGCACCGTCATCTACGGCCTGCTGCTGATCTTTGCCGTCCTTTATCTGATGCCGCTCTTCGTCATGCTGACCACCTCGTTCAAGACCATGGACGAGATCCAGAACGGCAACATGCTGGCGCTGCCGCAAGCGCCGACCTTCGATCCCTGGATCAAGGCCTGGGGCGAGACCTGCGTCGGGCTCACCTGCGCCGGCATCAAGGGCTACTTCTGGAACTCGATCAAGATGGTGGTGCCGGCAGTGGCGATCTCCACCATTATGGGCGCGCTCAACGGTTATGTGCTGACCAAATGGCGCTTTCCCGGCCATACGCTGGTGTTCGGGCTGATGCTGTTTGCCTGCTTCATTCCGTTCCAGTCGGTGCTGTTGCCGATGGCAACGATCCTCGGCTCGCTCGGCCGCTTCGGCATGACGCTGCAGAATGCCACGGGCCTGAGCTTCGGCTTCGGCAATCCGACGGTCAATCTGGTCTTCGTGCATGTCGTCTATGGCCTCGGCTTCACGACGCTGTTCTTCCGCAACTTCTACGAGGCCTTTCCGACCGAGCTGGTGCGGGCCGCCCAGGTCGATGGCGCCAGCTTCTTCCAGATCTTCCGGCGCATCATGCTGCCGAACTCGTTGCCGATCATCGTCGTCACCGTCATCTACCAGTTCACCAATATCTGGAACGACTTCCTGTTTGCGTCTGCCTATGCCGGCACCGGTGAATCGATGCCGATGACGGTGGCGCTGAACAATGTCGTCAACACCTCGACGGGCGTCGTCGAATACAATGTCAACATGGCGGCGGCGATGATCGCCGCCGTGCCGACGCTCATCGTCTATATCCTCGCCGGCCGCTACTTCGTGCGCGGTCTGATGGCGGGCGCTGTCAAAGGGTAATCCATGGCCTTCCTCGAAATCTCCGGTCTCAAAAAACGCTTCGGCGCCGTCGACATTCTCAAGGGGATCGACCTCGAACTCGAAAAGGGCGGCTTTCTCGTGCTGGTCGGCCCGTCCGGCTGCGGCAAGTCCACCCTGCTCAACACCATTGCCGGGCTGGAGACGATCACCTCTGGCGATATCAGGATCGACGGGCGCGATATCAGCGGCCTGCATCCCTCCAAGCGCGACATCGCCATGGTGTTCCAGTCCTATGCGCTCTATCCGAACATGACGGTGGCGGGCAACATCGCCTTCGGCATGGAGATCCGCGGCGTTCCGAAGGAGGAGCGTGCCAGGGCGATTGCCCAGGTCTCCGACATGCTGCAGATCGGCCATCTGCTCGACCGCAAGCCGAGCCAGCTCTCCGGCGGCCAGCGCCAGCGTGTCGCCATGGGGAGAGCGCTGGTGCGCAATCCGCAGGTCTTCCTGTTCGACGAGCCGCTCTCCAACCTCGATGCCAAGCTGCGCGTCGACATGCGCACCGAGATCAAGCGGCTGCATCAGCGCATGGGCACCACCTTCGTCTATGTCACCCATGACCAGATCGAGGCGATGACGCTGGCGACCAAGATCGCCGTGCTGAAGGACGGCGTGCTGCAGCAGTTCGGCACGCCGGCCGAGATCTATAACAGCCCGTCCAATATCTTCGTCGCCGACTTCATGGGATCGCCGGCGATGAACCTCTTGAACGCCACGGTCGAAAACGGCGCCGGCGGGCTGGAAGTCTCGCTGGAGCGGCCGAATGCTGCCCCGCTGAGATTGCCCGTCATCTCAGGCAATGACGGCCTGACCGCCTATACCGGCAGACAGGTGATCTTCGGCATCCGCCCGGAGGCGCTGACCGATCCCGATGGCGCCGACCGCAAGGCGCGCTCGCTGACCGAGGGTGATTGCCTGATCGAGGTGGTGGAACCGGCCGGCTCCGACACCTTCGCCGTCACCAAGCTCGGCGGCAAATCCGTCGTCGCCCGCCTGCGCGCCGATACCGGCATCGCTCCAGGACAAAACACCCGCCTTGCCTTCAATCTCGACAAGGCGGTGTTCTTCGATCCCAATAGCCAAGCGCGGATCGCTTGACGACCGTTAGAGCGCCGCGCGTCTCGAAAGATGCGCTAAGGACGCTCTAACACTTTGAGTTTGCGCATAATTCCTTTCCGAAAATCGATTTCGATTTTCGGGGTTATGCGCTAGGCAGCCGTCACGCCGAGCGTCACCGGCGCGAAACGCGTGGAAACCGCTTCGACGGTGATCTCGCCGGTGAACCCCGTCGCCTCCAGCCAGAAGCCGGCGGTGCCGCCCTGCAGTGGCACATTGGTCGGGCCGACGATCTTTGCCGGGCCATGAACCTTCAGCGAAATACTGTCGTTCATGAAGGGCAGGCGCTGGCCGCGCTGGTCGAGGGCGCGGATGACGACGCGCGTGCTGTCGCGTTCACGGGCTTTCAACGTCGAGCTATCGGCAACCACTTCCAGGGTCGTCGGCAACGGATCGGCTGCCAGCGTCAGGCTGGCCACCGGCTCGCCGCCGATATAACCGGTGAAGGTGCCGTCGATCCATTCGAGACCCCAGGTGCCAAGCTCATCGGCGGTAAAGTGCCGATGGTCGAGTACGACCGGCGGATGCGGCAGATGCGGGTAGTTCTCGCGGTCCGGACCGATGCGCTTGCTAAGCGAGCCATATTGCAGCTCCACCTCGTCGCAGTTGGTCAGGATGATCAGCGGCAGCACGCCGCCGATATTGCGTTCGCCGCGCGCCCAGAAGGTCGCCGGCTTCATGACGATCTCCTCGGAAGGGTCGCACTGGCTGATATAGGCATAGGCCGCAAATTTCGGCTCGCGGAACATGTCCATGACGCCGTGATAGCAAATGCGGTCGCCGGAGCCGAAATCCTTGTGGGTGTTGTAATCGAACATGCACCAGCCGATGGCGCCGGAGATATCGGGATCGCCATAGGCGGCATTCAGCACTTCCAGGTGACGGCGCACATGCTCGGCCTGACGCTGCTCCTGGTCATAAATCTTCGTCGGGTGCATGTGGCCGTTGAACTCGGTGATGAGGTACGGCACCTTGTGCGACAGTCCGGTATTTTCCTGCTGGGCGCGCAGTGCGGTGCGCGGGCGGTTGGCGCCCGGCAGTTCCTCGTTGCCGAGGATGAAGTCGTTCATCGTATAGACGTCTTCGAGCAGTTCGCTCTCGGTGAGATAACGGACGCCACCGGTCTGGCGGGTGCTGTCGAGTTCGCGGGCCAACCGATTGGTCTCGGCGTAGAAATCGTGATTATCCTGCGATTCGTTGATGCGCACGCCCCAGATGATGATCGAGGGATGGTTCCAGTCGCGCTCGATCATGCGGCGGACGTTTTCGATCGATTCCTGTTGCCAGTCGGCATCGCCGATATGCTGCCAGCCCGGGATCTCCTCGAAAACCAGCAGACCGATAGCGTCGCATCGGTCGAGGAACCATTTCGACTGCGGATAATGCGAGGTGCGGACGATATTGCACTTCAGCACCGTCTTCATGATGTCGGCGTCGCGCTCCTGGGCGGAGCGGCCGGCGGCATAACCGATATAGGGGAAGGCCTGGTGGCGGTTGAGGCCGCGCAGCTTCAGCGGCTTGCCGTTGAGGAGAAAACCTTCCGGCGTGAATTCGGCGGTGCGGAAGCCGAACCTGGTCGAGACACGGTCGGAGCCGTGTTCGGTCCTGAGCTCGACGGTGACGTCATAGAGCGTGGGATCGGTGATGTCCCAGAGGGCGATGCCGGTGAGGCCGCCAAAGGAGAGCGTGGTGCGGCTGCCGATCGTTTCGGTCGCGGCGGTGGCGACCACCGTGCCGTCGGCCTGCTTCAGCGTGGCGGTGACGGTCGCCGAGAAGCTGCGGCCCTCGGGATTGGCGATGTCGACGCGTATGGTCGCCGATTTCTCAGGGCGGAGAACGTCTGTGGTTTCGATCTTGAGATTGCGGATCGAGACCGGGTCGGTGACCTTCAGCCAGACATCGCGGTAGATGCCGGCATAGGTCAGATAATCGATGCGGCCGCCGAAAGGCGGAATGTCGGGGTTTTCGCTGCCGTCGATCTTGACGGTGACGAGGTTCTCGCCCTTGACGAGCTTGCCGGTGAGGCGGGCCTCGAAGGGGGTGTAGCCGTCCTTGTGGGCAATGATTTCTTCGCCGTTCAGATAGACGACACTGTCGGCCATGGCGGCGTCGAAGACGAGCGAAACCTCGCGGCCCTCGAATTCTGGCAGCCAGCGCAGCACCTTCTGATAGGTGAAGGCGCGCTGATAACTGGTCTCGTCGAAATAGCTGAAGGGCAGTTCGACGGCGGTATGCGGCAGGCTGACCGACTTGGCCGCATCGAAAGCTTCGAGCAAACGCTGGCCGAAGCCCTCGTGGAAACTCCAGCCTTCATTGAAGGAAACGACGGAACGCATTTCAGGCTCTCCCGGTTCCGGCATCAGGGACGGTGCGGCGCCTTTCGGCGCGTGAAAATTGAGTCATCGTATTCCTCCTTGATGCAATGGGTATGCGAGCTGTCAGGCGGTCGAGCCCCAGCGGGCAGTGCAGGTGAGCGTGATGCTGTGCGGGCCTTCGATCTCGGCGTCATGGCGTTCGATCAATTCGACGACGGCATCGATGAAGGCGACGTGGTCGAGGCTCAGCGTGGTGAGGTCGTTGCAATCCCAGGCGGCCATGGCGATGCCGTCCTGGCCGACGATGGCGATATCATCAGGCGTGTTCTTGCCGAGCACCCGCCGGGCCGCATCGCGTGCGCCGATCGCCATGACGTCGTTGCCGCAGATGATGGCGTCGACCTTGTCCCGGTGCAGCAGCAGCACAGCTTCCTTGAAGCCGGAATCATAGGAGTAGTCACCGAAGGCCTGCGCCTCGAAGGCGAGGCCGCGCCTGGTTAGCGCATCGGCGAACCATTTGCGCCTGAGCTTGTCGATCCAGCTGGAATTGGTGCCGGAGAGGTAGGCGAAGCGCTTCTTACCGTCGCGGACGATCTTGTCGATGATCTCGTCGGCGGCCTCAGCGCCTTCGATGCGGATGCTGGAGACGTTTTCGTTGTCGAGCGGTTCGAAGGAGACGATGATCGGCTTCGTCGTGTGGAAGATATCGACGGCATCTTGCATCGACACCATGTCGGAGAAGACGACGACGTGATCGACCTGATAGGTGGAGGCAAGGCGCATCAGCTGCAGCCGGTCGGAATGATCGGCGCAGCAGAGGATGATCGGCAGCAATTGTCTTGCCTGCAGGCGGTGGACGAGAAGCTGTTGTTCCTCGGCCTCGCAAGGGTTGCCGATCGCATTGACGACCAGGGCGACGAGCCGCGAGCGCTGGTTGTTCAGCGAGCGGGCGATCGCGTTCGGCTGGTAGCCATGTTCACGGGCGACGGCGAGGATGCGGTCGCGGGTGGCGCTGCCGATGCGTGAATCCGGCGAGAAGGCGCGGGAAATGGTGGCGGAGGAGACGCCGGCGAGTTTCGCCAGTTCCTTCGAAGTGATCCGCCGTCTGTTCATTCCGCTCATCTTCAGCGCCTATTGGGCGACGATCCTGACGGAAGCGCCGTCGGCCGCTGCCGATTCCTTAATTGCATCCCATAGCCTAGCGAATCTGAGGCCCATTTCAACGGAGCCGGAGTTTTCCATCTTTCCCTCGCGAATGGCGAGGAAATTCTTCATCGGGTTGCCGAGAATCTCGGCTTCCTCGCGCGGCTCGGCGGTACGGCCGACACTGATCTCGCGCCAGCCGCCCCAGGCGTCGATGCGCACGATCGCCTTCGAATAGAAGAAGGTGATGTAGGAGGCGCAGCCCGGAGGGCCTTCGCCGGCGGCCGTCAGTGTCACCAGCGCGCCGTTCTTCAGCCGGGCGGAGACGGCGGTGGCAATATCGACCTGTCTGCCGTGATTGTTCATATAGGCCGAGACGCTGTCGAAATCGGAATTGGCGAGCAGGCAGACGGTGTTCATCATATGGGCGCCGGTATCGAACATGAAGCCGCCGCCGGAGATGTCAGGCTGCTGCTTCCAGTGGCCGTCATAATTGGACGACCAGCTTTCCCAGATCATGCCCGATATGGCGATCAGCTCGCCGAATTCGCCGGCGAGCGCCCGCCGGCGCGTGTCGAGCACCAGCGGCGACAGGCCGCCCTGGAAGGCGGTGACGATGGTGACGCCGCTCTTTTTCTGTGCGGCGATCAGCCTCTCGGCCTCAGCAACCGTCGTCACCATCGGCTTTTCCAGGAAGAGGTCGAGGCCGGCCTCGGCGACGGTGGTTGCCTGCTCGGCATGGAAGGCGTGCGGGGTCGAGACGTAGACGATGTCGAGTTCGCCCCGGCATTCGGCAAGCATCTGGCGATAATCCTCGAAGCCCTTCGGTTCGGGTGCGCCGGCGGCGAGGCAGACGTCGATCAGGCGCTGGCGCGACGCCGCCGTGGTGTCGGCGAGTGAAGCAAATTCGATCTCCGGCATCTTGACCCAGCTCTCGGCATATTCCGCCGCCTTCAAGCCAGCGCCGATGACGCCGAGGCGCAATTTCCTAGTCATGAAAATTCCTCCCTGAATATACTGTGCACACGATTACACAAACGGTATGGTGATAGCAATATATAAATAAATAAGTAAAATCAGCATATTAAAACTTGAGCGCGAATCTTTTAAAAAACCGTCTTGTCAGTATTTGGAATGCGTGTACATTTTCACGACCGGTGCTGGAGGGCGCCGTGTCTCTACAAAAGGGAGGACTTCCGTTGAAGAAAATGGTTCTTGGCGGCCTATGCGCCATTCTGCTGAGCGCGGTTTCGACGCTGGCACAGGCAGAAACAATCCGAATTGCAAATCATGGTCAGGCCGGCATCGATGCGATGAAGTCGACGGTCGAGCGGATCGAAAAGAAATATGGCGTCACCGTCGAGGTCATCGAATATCCGGCACCCGACAAGGATTATCTGACCAAGCTCCTGACCGAGCTCGGCGCCGGCAACGCGCCCGACCTGTTCTCCATCCCGACGACGGCTGCCGTCGCCGACATGGTGGAAGCCGGTTACCTCGCGCCTGTTACCAAGGAGTTCAAGGCCTGGGACGGCTACGCCAACCTTTATGACGTCGCCAAGGAGCTTGCCGTCAGCCCGGATGGCGAAACCTATGTGATGCCGTTCATGCTCGGCATTCAGGAAATCTATTACCGCAAGGACGTTCTCGAAAAAGCCGGCATCTCCACCGAGCAGCCGAAGACCTGGCAGGAACTTCTCGACCGCGCGGCCGAGATCAAGCAGAAGACCGGCGCCTACGGCCTACTCTTTCCGGCCGGCGTTTCCTGGGGAAGCGGCGCCTTCGACGAAGGCTTCCAGCACCTGCTCGTCGGTTCCAAGACGCCGCAGCTGGTCGATGCCGACGGCAAGCTCGATCTGAATGGCGAAGGCATCAAGGATGTCTTCAACGTCTACAAGGAACTGATCGACAAGGATCTGATGCCGACGCAGCCGTTGCTCGGGCCCGAGCCCTGGGTCGTGCCGAAGTACCAGATGTTCCCGGAAGGCAAGCTCGCCGCGACCACCTGCGGCTCCTGGTGCTATATTTTCGATTGGGGTCGCGAAAGCAAGAACCCGATCCCTGACGTGACGAAGGTGGTCGGCACCTGGACGGTTCCCGGCCAGAGCAGCGGCCAGTATGTGCTTGCCAATCTCGCTGCGCCGTGGGCCGTCAATTCCAAGTCAGACAATACGGAACTGGCGATCAAGGCGCTGATGGAGATCGGCTCGATCGAGACGCAGGTTTCCTACGCCGCCCGCATCGGCAACATCCCGGCCAGCAAGGATGCGGCTGACAATGCCGAGTTCCAGAAGCTGACGGAACTGGTTCCGATCCATGCCGCGGCCGGGAACGGCGTCTTCCTGAAGCAGGCCTCCGGTTTCGGTACGGTCTCGGAAGGTGTCGCGCGCGCCACCGAAGCGCTGCTGCGCAAGGAAACCGATGCCGCCGGCGCCCAGAAGATCCTTGTCGACTACGTCAAGGAAACGCTCGGCGACGACATGGTCAAGTAAGCTCCGGCACCCTCTCTTCCGCCACGACGGGGACGCGGCGCCAACGCCCGCGTCTTCCCACTTTCATTCGATAAGCCGGTTCCATCGATAAGGTTTGTGAGCTTCCATGGCCCGAAACTCTCATGAAAAGCGCGCCGAGCGGCAATGGCTGCTGATCTGCCCTCGCTGGTGCTGCTTCTGGCCTTCGTCATCTATCCGGCCCTCTATTCGATCTATCTGAGCTTCACCAACGAGGCGCTGACCGGGGCCGCGGCCCTTCGGCCCCGTTTCGTTGGTTTCAGGAATTACACGCGGCTTTTCAACGACGCGAAGTTCTGGAATTCGCTGCTCGTCACCTTCGTCTTCGTCATCGGTTCGGCGGTGATCGGCCAGTTCGTGTTCGGCCTGATCTCGGCAATTGCGCTGCGCCGACCGATCCGCTTTCGGCGGGTGTTTTCGTCGATCATCCTGTTGCCGAATGCAGCCCCTGAGGTCGTCGCCGGTTTCATGTGGATCTCGATGCTGGCAGGCGGCGACAATGCCACACTCAGCCGCATCGTCAGTTTTTTCGGCATCACGCCGGCCGACTGGCTGCAGGTCTTCCCGCTGTCGATGATCATCGTCGTCAACACCTGGCGCGGCATCGCCACGGCGATGATCCTGCTGACGGCCGGCCTCAGCACCATTCCAGCGGAGATCTACGAGGCGGCGCGCATGGACGGCGCCACCCCGTCGCAGATGTTCCGCCGCATCACCCTGCCGCTGATGATGCCGACGATCCTGCTCTATATGCTGATCTCGGCTGTCTCCACCATCGCCGTCTTCGGCCTCGTCTATGCGCTGACGCGCGGCGGGCCGGGCGGGGCGACCGAGGTCGTCAGCATCTATATCTACAACCAGTCCTTCACGTCGTTCCAGCTGGGTTATGGTGCTGCGGTCGCCGTCGTCGCGCTCGTCATCTCGCTGATATTAGGCATCGCCTATGTCCGGGCTATGAAGGTGGAGGTTTGACATGGCCGTCGTTTCCCCAAGCGAAACTGCAAACAAGGGTCGATCCGATCTCATCGCCTATGCGATCCTGTCGCTGATCTCGATCTTCTGCGCGATACCCTTTTTCTGGGTGCTGATCGCCTCGTTCGACGGCAATGCCCAGCTCTTCCTGCGCTGGCCGGAACAGTGGACCTTCGCCAACTATATCAGGGTTTTTACCAAGGAGGACGGGGCGAAGTGGCTGTTCAACTCGCTCTTCGTGGTCGCTAGCGCGACGCTGCTCGTCATGGTGCTTTCGGGGCTCGGCGGTTATGCGCTGTCGCGCACCCGGGCATGGTGGAAGCTACCCTTCCTCTACGCAATCCTGCTCATCCGCGTGCTGCCGCCGACCGCACTTATCGTGCCGCTCTACAAGTTCCTGCTGACGCTGAACAATGCGGAGGCGGCGCTGCTGCGGCCGATCTTCGGCAGCTATACCCGCGACATCATGCGCTGGACCGGCTTCATCGACGGGTATCTCGGGCTGATCTTGGTGCTTGCGACAATGCAATTGCCGCTGGCGCTCTGGATCATGAAGACCTTCTTCGACGGGCTGCCGAAGGACTACGAGGAGGCGGCGCTGATGGATGGGGCGACACTCATCCAGCGCATCCGCCGGGTGTTGATCCCGCTGGCGCTGCCCGGGCTTGCCGCTGCCGGGCTGTTCGCCTTCATGTCGGCCTGGGGCGATTTCCTGCTGCCGCTGATCTTCCTGTCGTCGCCGGAGCTGCAGACGCTGCCGCTCGGTCTTTTCCGCGCCTTCCTGCGCATCAACGAGATCGATTACGGCCTGCTGACGGCGCTGGCATTCATCTATCTGCTGCCCGCCGTCGTCGCCTTCGGTTTTGCGCGGCGCTTCCTCGTCCAGACGTTTTCGGGCGGCGTGAAGGGCTGAGATCAAGAAAGAGAAACAGATGATCAATCTCAGAAACGTTCGCAAATTCTACGGCGCGCTCGAGGTCATCAAGGGCGTCGACATCACCGTGGAAGATGGCGAATTCGCGGTTTTCGTCGGTCCGTCCGGCTGCGGCAAGTCCACGCTGCTGCGGATGATCGCCGGCCTCGAAGGCATCGACGACGGTGACCTCATCCTCAACGGCAAGCGCATCAACGACGTACCGCCTGACAAGCGCGGCATCGCCATGGTATTCCAGTCCTATGCACTCTATCCGCATATGAGCGTTGCCGAAAATATCGGCTTCTCGCTCAGCCTGAAGAAGGTCCCGGAGGCGGAGATCCGCCGGCAGGTGGAGGGTGTCGCCGAAATCCTGCAGCTTACCGACTATCTCGACCGCCGCCCGGCCGCCCTTTCCGGCGGCCAACGCCAGCGCGTGGCGATCGGCCGCGCCATCATCAAGAAGCCGGCGCTGATCCTGTTCGACGAGCCGCTGTCGAACCTCGATTCGGCGCTGCGCGTGCAGATGCGCGCCGAGCTGCAGCGCCTGCATCGTGAGCTGAAAGCGACGGTCGTCTACGTCACCCACGACCAGGTGGAGGCGATGACGATGGCGGACCGCATCGTCGTGCTGAACAAGGGCGTGGTGGCACAAGAGGGTGCGCCGATGTCGCTCTACCATGCGCCGGACAACGAATTCGTCGCGACCTTCATCGGCTCGCCGAAGATGAACGTCATTCCCGTCACGATAACGCGGCCCGCGGCCGGCAAGGTGCATCTCGACAGTCCGATCGGGCTTTCGCTCGATCTCGCCGATGCCAACGGCGCGGTGCCGCAGGGCGAGGCCAAGCTCGGTATCCGGCCGGAGCATCTGAAGATCGCAGCCGAGGGCCAGGACCACTTTACCGCCGAAGTCGTCATCGTCGAGCGCCTCGGCGTCGAGACCTACATGACCGTCGGCTCGCAGGAGCAGCCGATCGTCGTGCGCGCCGAGGGCGATATCGCGGTGCGGCCGGGTGATCGCGTGTCGCTGACGGCCGATCCCGCCGCCTGCCATCTGTTCGATTCCGCCGGCCGGGTCATTCGTCCGGCAACCGCCTGACAATTTTGCCCGACACATCAAGACCTAAACATCAAAGCCTAGACATTGAGGAATGCCATGACAATCAAGGTCACCATCTGGAACGAGGGACGCCACGAGCAGCTCCACAGGCAAGTTCAGGAGATCTACCCTGATCGTATCGACGGAGCGATCGCGTCAGGCATTGCCCATGCCGATTTCGAAATTCGCCGCGGCACGCTGGATGATCCGGATGAAGGGCTGCCGGATTCCGTGCTCAATGATACCGACGTGCTGCTCTGGTGGGGGCATATGGCGCATGAGGAAGTCAGCGACGGGCTGATCGACCGCGTGCAGCAGCGCGTGCTGAAGGGCATGGGCCTGCTGGTCCTGCATTCCGGCCATCATTCCAAGCTCTTCCGCCGGCTGATGGGCACCAATGCCAACCTGTCCTGGCGCGAGACGCCTGATGGCGACCTGGAGCGCGTCTGGGTGGTCAATCCCTCGCATCCGATCGCCGAGGGGCTGCCGCCCTATTTCGAGGTCAATGCCTCGGAAATGTATGGCGAGCCCTTCGGTATTCCGCAGCCGGACGAGCTGGTGTTCATTTCCTGGTATTCCGGCGGCGAAGTGTTCCGCAGCGGCTGCACCTTCCAGCGCGGGCGTGGGCGCATCTTCTTTTTCAGCCCCGGCCACGAGACCTACCCGATCTATCACGACAAGACCGTGCATAAGGTGATCTCGAACGGCATCCGCTGGGCGCGGCAGAAACACACCGATGGCCGCATCCTGGAAAACTGGCACCGGGCCGAGCCGCTGCACGGCCGCCCCGATAGAGCGAAGGCCTGATCTATGGATATTGTGCGCCGGTCGTCTTGATATAAATCGAATAGACCGAACGCGTCGCGGTGATGAAGAGCCGGTTTTTCTTGGGGCCGCCGAAGGTGAGGTTGGACACCGTCTGCGGCACCCTGATCTTGCCGAGCAGCGTTCCTTCGGGCGAAAAGCAGTGCACGCCGTCGGAGGCACTCGTCCAGAGATTGCCGGCGACATCGAAACGGAAGCCGTCGGGATGGCCGACATCGAGGCTGCAGAAATAGCGGCTGTTCGCGAGCCGTTCGCCGTCGATGACGTCGAAAACGCGGATATGGCGCGGCACTTCATGTTTTGCGGAGCCGGAATCGGCAATATAGAGTTTCGTCTCGTCGGGCGAGAAGGCAAGGCCGTTCGGCTGGATGAAATCCTCGACGACGGCGTCGACCGCGCCGCTTACGGGGTCGATCCGGTAGACATTGCGCGTCGGCTGCTCGGGCTCGGCCTTGTGGCCCTCGTAATCCGACAGGATGCCGTAGGTCGGATCGGTGAACCAGACCCCGCCGTCGGAGTGCACGACGACGTCGTTCGGCGAGTTCAGCCGCTTGCCCTGGTAGCTGTCGGCGAGAACGGTGATGGTGCCGTCCGTCTCGGTGCGGGTGACACGGCGGCCGCCATGTTCGCAGGAGACCAGCCGGCCCTGCCGATCGCGGGTATTGCCGTTGACGTAGTTGGAGGGCGAGCGGAAGACGGAGATCGTACCATCCGGTGTCCAGCGCATCATGCGTTCATTCGGGATATCGCTCCAGAGAAGGCAGTTCAGGTCGGAAAACCAGACCGGACCTTCCGTCCAGCGGCAGCCGGAATAAAGCTCCTCGAGGCCGGCGCTGCCGATGACCATTGCACCGAAGCGTTCGTCGCGGATCTCATAAATCGGATTGTCGCCCATGCCAGTTTCCTCCCTGAATGCTGCGGTTCTTTTCCTAGCGGCAAAAAGCTGGAGGTACCAGAGCCCGGCGATGGAAATGCCGGGCTCCGGTTTCGTCAGAGGGCGGCGACCGGATGCGGCGAGCCGTCATAAGCGCCCCAGATCGACTGGTCGAAGCAGATGACCGAGCCGGTCATCAGGCCGGATTCGGAAGACGACAGGTAAGCGCAGGCGCGCGCCACCTCGTGCGGATCGACGAGACGGCCGAAGGGCTGGCTTGCCGCCGCCTTCTCCAGCCAGTCGGCGGGGGCATCGTGATATTCGCGCTGAATGCGGTCCTCACCTTCGGAGGCCATCCAGCCGATGTTCAGACCATTGACGCGGATGCGGTTGCGCAGGAGCGCATAAGCGGTGTTCTTCGTCAGCGTTTCCAGCGCGCCCTTGGAGGCACAATAGGCGGCGATGAAGGGCTGGCCGGCTTTGGCCGACATCGAGCCGATGTTGACGATGGTGCCCTCGATCTTTTCCCGGCGCATGACCTTTATCGCTTCCTGCATCAGGAAAAACGGCGCGCGCACATTGACGGCGAACATGGCGTCGAAGAGCTCCGGGCTGGTATCGAGAATGGTGCCGCGATCGGTGATGGCGGCGGCGTTGACCAGCGCGTCGACGCGGCCGAAGGTCTCGTCACAGGCGCGCACGACATGCTGTGCATCCTCGACCTTGCCGAGGTCGGCTTTGACGTAGACGATCCTGGCGCCGGTAGCAGCCGAAATCTCCGCCGCCTTTGCCTTACCTTTGGCTTCGTTGCGGCCGCAGATGACGATGCCTTCCGCGCCGCGTTCGGCGAAGAGGCGGGCGATGGTCGCGCCCAATCCTTGCGTGCCGCCGGTGACAATGGCGATCTTGCCGTCGAGGCGGCCGTGGTCTGTGCTCATGTGGTTCCTCCCATTGTGATGATGTGCGAATAGCCTCCCGCGGGGGCAGGAGGCTTTTATGTCCGTGCGGATGTAAGAGGCTCAGGCTTCCAAATCAGCTCAGCTTCTTGCCCGCCTGCTCGGCAAGTGCTGTCGTAAAGGCTGCATCGCTCCAGCCTTCCCGCAACGCCTCGTGCATCAGTTGCGCTTGTGTTTTCGGCGCCAGTCCGCCGAGCGGCGGGTCGCGGTCGAGGTTCGTCGGGAAGGAGTAGCCCTCGGCGCAGGCGGCGACGGCGTTGGCGATTTCGTCAGGCGAGAGCCTTCCCTGCAAGGCCTTCAAGGCGGGAAACAGCCTGGCGCTCATCCTCTCGCGGTTGACGGTTTCCATTGCCCGGCCGAAGGCGGAGGAGACCTGCAGGAGGTTGGCGACACGTTTGATGTCGGCCGAGCGGTTGGTGCCGGCGGCGTGGAAGAGGGCGGGATTGAAGAAGACAACGTCGCCTTTTTCGAGCGGCAACTGGACATGGTTGGTCTCAAAATAATCCCGGAACTCCTGCCGCTTCAGCGCGAGATAGCCCGGCACATAGGTCTGGCTGTGCGGCAGGAAGAGCGTCGGGCCGCTTTCGAGCGGCATATCGCAATGGGCGACCGCACCCTGCAATGTCAGCACCGGCGAGAGCCGATGCACATGTGCCGGGAACTGCTCGATCACCTTTGAGGACTGAAAGCCGAGATGGTAGTCGCGGTGCGCCGACTGCGCCGAACCGCCCGGATTGACGCGGTTGACCTGCGCCGTCATCTGGTAGCTCGGGCCGAGCCAGGCTTCGCTTGCCAGCGCGACTATGGCGTTGCCGTAATATTCGGCGAAATTTGCCGGATCGGCGAGGCAATGTTTTTCCAGCGAATTCCAGATACGGTCGTTGGCGCCAGGCTTGGCGAAGTGGTCGCCACCGCCGGTCGAGGTGCGGTGCTGTTCCTCGATGATCGCATCGAAGATCGTGCTGGCGCGGTCGACGATGCCGGTGTCTTCGTAAGCGCGCTTGAACACGACGACACCAGGACCCTCGCCGAAGGCCTCGCAGATTTCCGCCAACACGGCGCGTCGGCCTTCTGGCGTTGCAGCCGCCGTCATCACCTTGCGGCTATCATAGATCAGCACGTTTTTTTCGACCGCAGACGCCGCGGGGTAATCGGCAAGCGCTGTCGTCTTTTCCGCAAGGGCGCGAAACTCATCGAGATCGCAGGCGTCTTCGCTCAGCCAGACGCGGTCGGCGCGCAGTTTCTGCTGGTTGTCGGTTTTCATGGCGGGCTCCTCCCTCTTTCCAATGGAGGCACTATACGCCGCGATGCCAGGTGATATAGATCAGAAATCCATCAAAAAACCATCAGGCCGATCGCATGGCGCACCTCTTTCTCGTCAAGGACATTGCCTTCCAGGCAGGGCTCAGCACCGCGACCGTCGACCGGGTGCTGAACGGCAGACCGGGCGTGCGCCGGCAGACCGAGATGCGGGTGAAGGCGGCGATCGCGGAACTGGAGAAGCAGCAGGCCGGGGCGATGGGCAGCGGCCGCATGCTGGCTATCGATATCGTCATGGAGACGCCGCAGCGTTTCAGCGATGCGGTGCGGGCCGCCTTCGAGGCGGAGATGGCGACCTTCCTGCCGGGCGTTTTCCGCTGCCGGTTCCATTTTACCGAGGTGATGAAGCCGGCCGAGCTGGTGCAGCTTCTCGATCGCATCCGGCTGCGCGGCACGCACGGCATCGTGCTCAAGGCGCCTGACGTCGCCGAGGTGGCCGCCGCCGTCGCGCGGGCGGATGCGGCCGGCATTCCCGTCGTGACGCTGGTGACCGACCTGCCGAATTCGGCACGCATTGCCTATGCCGGCGCCGACAACCGGGCGGCGGGAGAGACCGCCGCCTATCTGATAGGCGAATTCCTCGGGGCTGGCGGCGGCAAGGTGCTGGTGACGCTGTCGAGCGGACGCTTCCGTGGCGAGGAGGAGCGCGAAATCGGCTTTCGCCGCGTCATCCGCGCCCGTTATCCCGATATCGGCATTACCGAAATCAGCGAGGGGCACGGCACCGATGCGGCTACGGGAACGCTTGCCGCGGCAGCGCTTGCGGCCGACCCTGCCATCAACGCCGTCTATTCGATCGGCGGCGGCAACCGGGCGGTGCTTGCGGCCTTCGACATGGCCAAACGTCCCGTGCGCGTTTTCGTCGCCCATGATCTCGATGCCGATAATCGCGCCCTGCTTGCGGCGCGTCGGATCGGCTTCGTGCTGCATCATGATCTCAGAACCGATGCGCGTTCGGCCTTCCGGGCGATCATGAGCCGGGCGACCGCCTTGCCGCGCGCGGTTACGCCCTCGCTTTCAACAGTCGAAATCGTCACGCCCTACAATATGCCCGCGGCCGATTGAGCCAATTGACTTTCCTTCGATGCCGAATTCGGGCTACAGCTTTGATAGGAGCGAAGGTGAGCGGCATGGATTACAGCGACGTCAGCACGATTGCAGCCTGGGTGACCGAGCAGGGACTGAAGGGTGTTTCCGAATCCGAGCTCATGACCGGCTTCTGCTCGGCTTGCCGGGATGCCGGCCTTCCGCTCGACCGCGGCCTGGCGCTGATGGATACGCTGCATCCGGTGCATGAGGGCCGCGCCTTCCGCTGGGACAGTATCGAGGAGATCCAGGCCGAGTTCGAATATGGTCCGACGATTTCGGGGGAAGCGGCGTCGAACTGGCAGCGTTCGGCCTTCTATCATCTTTGGTCTCGCAACGAGCGGGAGATACGCCGGCGTCTCGGTTTCGGCGATCCGATCGATTTCTCCATGCTCGATACGATTGCCGAAGCCGGCCACACGGATTTCGTGGCGATGATGCATCGTTTTTCCGAGGCCGGCACGATCGGCGAGATGGATTGCTTCTTCTCGCATTTCGCGACCAAACATCCGGACGGCTTTTCCGATCACGACCTCGCCATCCTGCGCAAGCTGGTGCCGGTGCTGGGGCTGGCGATCAAATGTATTGCGCTCGGGCGTATCGCTCGCACCATCGCGGAGGTCTATCTCGGCGAGGACGCCGCGCGCCAGGTGATGGAAGGCAAGATCAGCCGCGGCAAATCGGAGCGGATTTCCGCGGCACTCTGGTTTTCCGACCTGCTGAACTACACCAAAATTTCCGACAGCGTGCCGCCGGAGGAGATCATCCCGCTGCTCAACGATTACAGCGAGGCGGTGATCACGGCGATCCACGAGTCCGGCGGCAATGTGCTGAAGCTGATCGGCGACGGTGTGCTCGCCATCTTCAAAGGCGAGGTGCCGGCCGAAACGTGTCGTGCGGCGCTGAGCGCCGAGTCGCTGCTGAGGGAAAAGCTAATCACGCTGAATGCGGCGCGCGCGGCCGACGGCCGGGCGACGACCGACGTCTATATCGGCCTGCATATCGGTGATGTCTTCTACGGTAATATTGGCAGCCAGGACCGGCTCGACTTCACTGTCATCGGTCCTGCCGTCAACGAGGTCAGCCGGATCGCCTCGATGTGTCGTTCCGTCGATCTCAATCTCTTGATCTCCTCCGATTTTGCCGCAGCCATACCGGAGGAAGAGCGCACCGCGCTCGCCTGCGTCGGACGTTATGCCCTGCGTGGCGTTCAGCGTGCGCAGGAACTCTATACGCTCGATAGCGCCCGGCTGAACGGCTGATACGCCGCGAGACGTTCAAGGGTCATCGCAACAAGCCTTGGCCGCCGTCGATCCAGATCGGTGTACCGGTGATGTGTCGGGCGCGGTCGGAGGCAAGGAAGAGGATGGATTCGGCAACATCCTCGCTCTTGCCCGCCTTTCCGCCGGCAATAGGGATGTCGCCCTCAGGCCAGATGACCGGAACCTCCGTCTCCTCGCGATGGCGGCTGTCGGTATTGGCGCTGATATTGGTCTCGATCTCGCCGGGGCAGACGGCATTGACGCGGATCCCATGCCGACCGAGTTCTAGGGCAAGCTGCTGGACCATGGCGACCTGGCCCGCCTTGGTTGCGGTATAGGCGGTGGCGCCCGGCGTGGTGAAGGTGCGGGTGCCGTTGATCGACGAAACGACGACGATCGAACCGCCGCGACGCTTCAGATGCGGAACCGTCAGATGCAGGGTCAGATAGGTGCCGCGGAGATTGACGGCGATGGTCTTGTCCCATTCTTCCGGTTTCAGATCGTCGATTGGCGCCCAAACACCGTTGATCCCAGCGTTGGCGACAACGATGTCGAGGCCGCCGAAGGTGTCGGTCAGTTGCGCTACCGCGCCCCGCATTTGCGCTTCGTCGCTGGTGTCTGCCGTCAACGCGATCGACCCGCCGCCGGCGGCCTTGATCTCGGCGCAGGTTTTTTCGACCTCGTCGGCGGTGCGGCTCAATGCTGCGACGTTTGCACCCTCGGCAGCGAGCCGCAACGCGGCCGCTTTGCCGATGCCGGAACCGGCGCCTGTTACCAATGCGATCTTTCCCTTCAGCTCCATGGATGGGCCCTCCTTGCCGTTTTGCCGGTAAGCCAACTGTTCGGCGTGGCAGTTGGTTCCGGAAGAGGCGGGTCGCCGCGATTATCTTAGAAGCGGTTGCTTCAACGCCCATCTCTCCGGTCCGTGGACGGCGGCAAAGAGCAGACCGGCGAGGAAGGTAAAGTGATCGATGAAGAAGCCGAATTCGGCCTGGTTTTGTTGCCAATGGGACAGGCCATGGAAGGCGAAAGCGAGGAAGATCACATAGATGGCTGCGAGCAGGCTAGCCTCGGTGAAGAAGGCCCCTGATATAAAGGCGAGCGCCAGCGCGATCTCGAAAAAGGCGGCGACCCAGGTAAGAAATGTCGCCATCGGAAAGCCGGCAGCGGCGATATAGCCCGCTGTTGCGCCGATATCGGCGAATTTGAAGCCGGCGGCCATGAAGAAGACGAAGCTGAAGATGATGCGGGCGACGATGATTGCGATTGCTCTGGCCATGCCGAAATCTCCTCTTTGAGCTTCCACTATGACGGACGAGATCCCCGACATCCTACACGGCGAATGAAAAAGGGCCGCCTGCGCGACCCCATCACTTTGAATTGCGCATAATCCTTTCCGAAAGTCGATTTCGATTTTCGAGGTTATGCGCTCTCACCATTCGGCGAAGCTGCCGTCGGCATGCCGCCAGATCGGGTTGCGCCAGCGGTGGCCCTCCTTGGCGCGTTCGATGACATAGGCCTCGTCGACCTCGATGCCGAGCCCCGGCCCCTGCGGGATCGAGACGAAACCATCGGCATATTGGAACACCTCCTTGTTGGAGATGTAGTCGAGGATGTCGTTGCCGGTGTTGTAATGGATGCCGAGGCTCTGTTCCTGGATGAAGGCATTGTAGCTGATGGCATCGACTTGCAGGCAGGCGGCAAGCGCGATCGGACCCAGCGGGCAATGCGGCGCCAGCGCCACGTCATAGGCTTCGGCCATTGCCGCGATCTTGCGGCATTCGGTGATGCCGCCGGCATGGGAGAGATCCGGCTGGATGATGTCGACGTAGCCGTCCGAAAGGACCTGCTTGAAGTCCCAGCGCGAAAAGAGCCGCTCGCCGAGTGCGATCGGCGTGGAGGTATGATTGACGATATCGCGCAGGGCTTCCTTGTTTTCGGAAAGCACCGGCTCTTCAATGAACATCAGCTTGTAGGGATCGAGCTCCTTGGCGAGAACCTTGGCCATTGGCTTGTGGACGCGGCCGTGGAAATCGACGCCGATGCCGATATGGGGACCGATCGCCTCGCGGATGATGGCGATGGTCTCGACCGCCTTTTCCACCTTCTCATTGGTGTCGACGATCTGCATTTCCTCGCAGCCGTTGAGCTTGATCGCCTTGAAGCCGCGGGCGACCACCTCCTTGGCATTGTTGGCGACATCCGAGGGACGGTCGCCGCCGATCCAGGAATAGACCTTGATACGATCACGAAGCTGGCCGCCGAGCAGAGAATGGATCGGCTGGCCGAGCGCCTTGCCCTTGATGTCCCACAGCGCCTGGTCGATGCCCGAGATCGCGCTCATGTGGGCGGCGCCGCCGCGATAGAAGCCGCCGCGATACATCACGGTCCAGTGGTCCTCGATCAGGAAAGGATCCTTACCGATCAGGTAGTCTTCCAGCTCATGGACGGCGGCCTGAACGGTGAGCGCACGGCCTTCGACGACCGGCTCGCCCCAGCCGACGATGCCTTCATCGGTCTCGACCTTCAAAAACAGCCAGCGCGGGGGAACGATATAGGTGGTGAGTTTGGTGATCTTCATCGCTGTTCTTTCAGTCTCTTCCCGGGTTTGCGATCGGCGGCGCGTCCGCAGATTTGTCGTAATCGGTCATTTCGTTCTGCCGATCGCTTTTTCGGCGGCGGCAAGATCGCGCACCGCTAAATCGAGCATGCGGTTGGCGCATTCGCGGGCGGCCGCCTTGTCGCGCATGCGCAGGGCCTCGACCAGCTGGCCGTGAACGAGCACAGCATCCTCGCGATTCTCGACGCCGATATTGGAGGCATGCAGCGCATATTTCAGCGCCGCGTGAATGGCGCTCGACAGGCGGCGGAAAACCTGATTGTGGCTGGCGGTGAGCAGCACCGTGTGGAACATGACATCGGCATCGGTGAAGCTTTCCGGGTCGCGGGCGCTGTCGCGCATCTGCCGCCAGGCATTGTCGAGATCGGCGATCTCCTGGGCGCTGGCGCGCTCGGCGGCATATTCGGCGGCTGCCGGCTCGATGGTGCGGCGGGCTTCGAGAATGCAGCCGAGCAGGTCGAAATCCTTGATATAGGGACCCATCCATTCAAGCACGTCGGCGTCGAGGATATTCCAGTCATCCTTGTCGCAGACGGTGGTTCCGATGCGCGGCTTGCCGCGGACAAGGCCTTTGGATTCCAGCACTTTCAGCGATTCGCGAATGACGGTGCGGCTGACGCCGTAGAGTTCGCAGAGATCGTTTTCGCGGGGCAGCGGCGAGCCCGCTGGATAGCGGTCCGCACAGATATCCTGAGCAATCGCCGCCGTGACGTTGCGGCGTACGCGCGGGCGGCGCTCGATGCGGCGGCTTTCGGCCCCGCTCTGTCGCTCGATTGTTTCCAACTCACCTCTCCGCTCTGTCTCGCGTAGGCAACCGAACCTGATTATCCGAATTCGATCCGCTTTGCGACGCTTCCTCCCGGCACCTCGTCAATAATCCTATTATTCCAATCATCATACATTGGCAATTGACTGGTATGATGATTTATCATAATTCAGTGGACGTTGCCTGGGAGGCAGCTGCTCGGTTTTTGAAAGTTAGGGAGAGAGACATGCGCTTGTTCAAAGCAGCCATTTTGGCTGGCACTTTCGCCATTCTGGCAGCCGGCTCGGCATTTTCCGCGGACGTCAAGATAGGGTTCATCGTCAAGCAGCCTGAGGAGCCGTGGTTCCAGGACGAATGGAAATTCGCCGACCAGGCCGCCAAGGAAAAAGGCTTCACCGTCGTCAAGATCGGCGCCGAAGATGGCGAGAAGGTCCAGTCGGCGATCGATAATCTCGGCGCCCAGGGTGCGCAGGGCTTTATCATCTGCACGCCTGACGTCAAACTCGGCCCCGGCATCGTCGCCAAGGCCGAAGCCAACCAGCTGAAGCTGATGACGGTCGACGACCGCCTCGTCAGCGCCGACGGCAAGCCGCTGGAAGAGGTGCCGCATATGGGCATTTCAGCCACCAAGATCGGCGAGACCGTCGGCCAGGCGATCGTCGACGAAATCAAGAAGCGCGGCTGGGTCATGAAGAATGTCGGCGCCGTGCGGGTCTCCTACGACCAACTGCCAACGGCCGTCGACCGCGTCGAAGGTGCGATCTCGGTGCTGAAGTCCGCCGGCTTCCCGGCCGAAAACATCTATGACGCGCCGCAGGCGAAAACGGATACGGAAGCGGCGCTCAACGCGGCGACCACCGTTCTCAACAAACATGCCGACGTGAAATACTGGGTCGCCTTCGGCCTCAACGACGAAGCCGTCCTCGGCGCCGTCCGTGCTTCTGAATCGGTCGGCATTCCGGCGGCCAACGTCATCGGCGTCGGCATTGGCGGCGCGGAATCGGCGATCAACGAGTTCAAGAAGCCGGCGGCGACGGGCTTCTTCGGGACCGTCATCATCTCGCCGAAGCGTCACGGCTATGAGACGGCGCTCAACATGTACGACTGGATCGCCAACGACAAGGAGCCGGCAAAGCTGACGCTGACCTCCGGTTCCCTGGCGCTGCGCGACGATTACGAAAAGGTCCGCAAGGACCTTGGCATCGAGTGATCGTCCTTCCAAGATCATATCGTCCGGCGGCCGCTCAGCGTGCCGCCGGTCTTTCTCGACGGAGCGATGATGGCTTTCCTCGAATTCAGCAATATCTCCAAGGGTTATCCCGGCGTGCAGGCGCTGGCGAACGTGTCCTTCACCGTCGAGAAGGGCGCCGTCCACGGCCTGATGGGCGAAAACGGCGCCGGTAAATCGACGCTGATCCGGGTGCTATCAGGCGATCAGGCCGCCGATGGCGGCAACATCCTCATCGACGGCGAGGAGCAGAAATACGGGTCCGTCCGCGACGCCTTCCATGCCGGCGTCATCGTCATCCATCAGGAACTGCAGCTCGTTTCGGAGTTGACGGTCGCCGAAAATCTCTGGCTCGGACGCTTTCCCGCCAAGGGCGGCATCATCCATTCGAAGGCGCTGACCGAGACGGTGCGGTCGAAGCTCCGGGAGATCGGCATCGATGTCGATCCGTCGGCCAAGGTCGCCTCGCTTTCGATCGGTGCGCGACAGATGGTCGAGATCGCCAAGGCCGTCATGCTCGATGCACGGGTGATTGCGCTCGACGAGCCGACCTCCTCGCTTTCCTCCCGCGAAAGCGAAATCCTGTTTTCCCTGATCGACAGGCTGAAGACGAAGGGAACGGTCATTCTCTACGTCTCGCATCGTCTCGACGAGATCTTCCGTCTTTGCGACAGCCTGACGGTGCTGCGCGACGGCAAGCTCGCGGCCCACCATCCCGACATCGCCGAAACCACGCGCGAGCAGATCATCTCGGAAATGGTCGGACGCGAGATCAGCAATGTCTGGGGATGGCGCGAACGTCCGCTCGGCGGCATCCGGCTGGAGGTCAAGGGCCTGTCGGGGCCGAGGCTGCGCCATCCGATCAGCTTTTCCGTCCGCCAGGGCGAGATTCTCGGCTTCTTCGGTCTAATCGGCGCCGGCCGCAGCGAGATGGCGCGGCTGCTTTACGGCGCCGATGCCAGGCATCAGGGCCAGGTCACGATCGACGGCGTTGCCGTTTCGCCAAACAATCCGAAAGCGGCGATCAATGCCGGCATGGTGCTTTGCCCCGAGGACCGCAAGTTCGACGGCATCATCCAAGGGCGATCAATCGAGGAGAATATCGCGATCTCATCGCGCCGGCATTTTTCGCCTTTCGGCATTCTGAGCCCGAGACGAGAGGCGGCGCTGGCAGATCGCTTCATCGCCAAGCTTCGAGTGCGGACGCCGTCGCGCAAGCAGGACATCATCAATCTCTCCGGCGGCAACCAGCAAAAGGTCATTCTCGGCCGCTGGCTGTCCGAGCAGGGGATCAAGGTTCTCGTTATCGACGAGCCGACGCGCGGCATCGATGTCGGAGCGAAATCGGAAATCTATGAAATCCTCTACGAGCTTGCGGCCGGCGGCATGGCGATCGTGGTGATATCAAGCGAGTTGCCCGAAGTCATGGGCATCTCCGATCGCATCATGGTGATGTGCCAGGGCAGGGTGGCGGCCAATGTCGCCCGCCAGGATTTCGACGAGCGCGGCATCCTGACGGCAGCGCTTCCCGACAAGAATGCCGCAGGCACCCGTTAGGACCAGGAATACGGACGATGATTTCGTTGAAAAAAATTCTTCTCGGCGAACAGGGGCTGGTGGTGATCTTTGCTGCCGCCTTCGTGATCGTCTCGCTCTTCGTTCCGAACTTTCTAACCGAGCGAAACATGCTGGGGCTGCTGCAGTCGGTCGTCACGATCGGCATCGTCGCCTGCACGATGATGTTCTGCCTGGCATCGCGCGATTTCGACCTTTCGGTCGGATCGATCGTCGCCTTCTCCGGCATGATCGCGGTGATGGTCTCGAATGCGACAGGCTCCATCCCCGTCGGGCTGCTCGCCGCCCTGCTGTGCGGCGCCGTCGTCGGTTTCGTCAATGGTATCGTCATTGCGCGGTTTCGCATCAATGCGCTGATCACCACGCTTGCGACCATGCAGATCGTCCGCGGGCTGGCTCTGATCGCCTCCGATGGCCGGGCCGTCGGCATCAATGATCCCGATTTCTACCAGCTTGCCCTGTCGCGATTTCTCACCGTGCCGACGCCCATCTGGATCATGCTGATCCTTTTCATTCTCTTCGGTTTCGTGCTCAATCGCACCGTCTTCGGCAAGAACACGCTGGCGATCGGCGGAAATCCCGAGGCCTCGCGGCTTGCCGGCGTCAATGTCGTCAATATGCGGGTCTGGATCTTTGCGCTGCAGGGGCTTGTCTGCGGCATTGCCGGAATTCTGCTTGCCTCCCGCATCACCTCCGGCCAGCCGAATGCCGCGACAGGGCTTGAGCTTTCGGTGATTTCGGCCTGCGTTCTCGGCGGCGTTTCGCTGGCCGGCGGCCGGGCGGCGATGAGCGGCGTCATCGTCGGCGTGCTGATC
This sequence comes from Rhizobium leguminosarum, assembly GCF_001679785.1. Lineage (NCBI taxonomy): Bacteria > Pseudomonadati > Pseudomonadota > Alphaproteobacteria > Hyphomicrobiales > Rhizobiaceae > Rhizobium > Rhizobium leguminosarum. Next base: position 3,507,117 of record NZ_CP016286.1, on the reverse strand, counting down.
ATGGGCATCGCCGAAAACGTCATGAACCTCTTGAATATCCAGGCGTTCTATCAGTATGTGGTCCGTGGGCTGATCCTGCTGATCGCAGTGTTGCTCGACAATTTGAGGTCTTCGGCTGCGGGACGGCGCGGATGAACCAGGGACAAGCCGGCGATGACATCGAACTGAGGCACGGCGATCTCGCCGTCCGGGTCAGCCGTCGGGGTGCGGCCGTCACCGCCGCGACCTATCGAGGCGTGCCCTTTCTCGTGGCGGCCGGCGGCCCTGAAGGAATGATGGCGAATTTCGCGATGGTGCCGTTCGGCAACCGCGTGGAAGGCAATATCATGTCCTTTGCCGGACGCGACTATGCCTTCCAGCCGAATACTTCCGATCCGCTCTATCGGCACGGCGACGGCTGGCTCAGCCTCTGGCAGCTTGAAGATGTCAGCGCGGAGCATGCGCAGTTCTGCTTTTCCCGGAGCGCCGACGGGGTTTCACCCTATGCCTATCTCACCCGGCAGGAGATCCGTCTCGTCGGCGATGCTCTGGTGCTGACACTTTCCGTGGAAAACCGCGGCGAAGCGGCTCTTCCTTTCGGGCTCGGTCAACATCCCTTCTTCGCGCGCACACCAAAGACGCGACTGACGATTGCGGCTGATCGTTATTGGAGCGAGCGGCCGGATCATCTGCCAGAGATGCCTGGCCCTGTGCCGGACTATCTCGATTTCAGATCCGAAAAGCTCTTGCCGCAGAGATGGATGAACAATGCCTTCGAGGGCTGGAATGGGCGGGCTGCGATCGTCTGGCCGGAACTTGGAATTCAGGCGGCGTTGGAAGCCGGCGGTGCGCTCGATCGCTTCATGCTGTATATGCCGGTCAACCGGAGCGATTTCTTCTGCCTCGAGCCGATGAGCCACCTGCCGAACGGCCACCACCTTCCCGATTTCGGTGGACTCACGCCGCTTGCGCCGGGTGAGGCGCTTGCCGGCACGGTGACGATCCTGATGTCGGCGCTGCCGGTTCAATCGGAGGAGGGATAAATGGGCGGCCGTCTGCGGGGCAAGAACATCCTGATAACAGGTGCTGCGCAGGGTATCGGCCTTGCGATCGCAAAGGCTTTCATGCGGGAGGATGCCGCCGTCTTTCTCGTCGATCGCGATGCAGCGCTGCTGGCGCGGGCGGCGAAAGAGCTTCAGAGCAGCGGTGACCGGCTTGGTTATCTGCCGGCCGATATTACCGATGCCGGAACGATCACGACATTGGTCGCTCAGGCGAATGAAGAAATCGGACAGCTGAACGCGCTCGTCAACAATGCCGGGGTGAATGTCTTTTCAGAGCCGCTCGAGACGACGGACGAGGAATGGAACCGCTGCTTCGACATCAATCTGAAGGGCGCATGGAATTGCTGTAGGGCGGTGCTGCCGGGCCTCATCGAGCAGGGCGGCGGCGTCATCCTCAACATCGCCTCGACGCACGCTTTCACCATCATCCCGCACACATTTCCCTATCCGCTGGCAAAACACGCCCTGCTCGGAATGACGAAGTCCTTAGGGCTCGAATATGCCGCCCGCAATATCCGCGTCAACGCGCTGGCGCCGGGTTATGTCTCGACGCAGAAGGTGATCGACTACTGGAACAGCTTTCCCGATCCGGAGGCGGCTAAGGCCGAGACGATGAAGCTGCATCCCGGCGGACGCATCGCGACGCCGGAGGAGATCGCCATGGCGGCCGTGTTCATGATCTCCGACGAATGCCCGTTCATCAATGCCACCTGCCTGACGATCGACGGCGGCCTCAGCGTGCTGCAGCATCCCGCCTGAAGGGCTTCGATCCCGCTATTTTTACAAGCCTGTCGTCTTCTCGGGATAGAGCATTATATTGCCCATCGGGAAGGCTATCTGATCTCCCGCAGGCACGGAGCGGCGGCCTGCCGCTTTCTGCAAACAGTTGGAGCATGATGTTGTCCGAAAACCGCGCACACTTTTCGGCATCATGCTCTGAAAGCACAATCGAAAACAGGAGGACGGCATGCAGATCAATCGCACGGCTTCGGCCCATTGGACCGGTGGCCTCAAGGACGGCAAAGGCCTGATCTCGACGCAGAGCGGCGCCCTGAAGGACTATCCCTACGGCTTTGCAAGCCGCTTCGAAGGCATCCCCGGCACCAACCCGGAAGAGCTGATAGGTGCCGCCCATGCCGGCTGCTTCACGATGGCGCTGTCGTTGATCCTCGGTGAAGCCGGCTTTACCGCCGAGCATATGGAAACCTCCGCCAAGGTGACGCTCGAAAGCGTCGAGGGCGGCTTTGCCATCACCGCCATCCATCTCTCGCTCTCCGGCCGTATTCCCGGGGCCGATGAAGCGACCTTCACCGAACTTGCCAACAAGGCGAAAGCCGGCTGCCCGGTTTCCAAGGCTCTCGCCTCCGTTCCGATCACGCTCGACGTCAAGGTCGTCTGACTCGTCACTCCATGAACGAAGTGCCGCGGCGCTTTCCATTTGGTGCACCCATTGTCGGCGTTCCCTATTCCGGCTCGAGTTGTTGCTTCCGCCGGACTGCGCTCGTTGCGCAAAGCCTTATGCTACGCTACAGCCTGTTGACAAATAACGCCTGATATTTTACGACTGACGAAATTCGAAAATCGTCAGTCGTAATTCAGGTCCCGAAACTTATGAACGACATCGCGGAAAATACGCTGGACATCGCGCGGCAGGAGAATGTCACGCGCATTCTCGATGCGGCCGAGCGGCTGTTTCGGCACTATGGCTACAGCAAGACAACCGTGGCCGACATTGCCCGCGATCTCGGCATGTCGCCGGCCAATATTTATCGTTTCTTCGCCTCCAAAGTCGAAATTCACCAGGCGCTCTGCGGGCGCATGCTCGCGACTGCCTATCAAATCGCCTACGACATCCGCCATCAGCCGATCAGCGCCAGCGAGCGGCTGCGCCGCTATGTCGAGACCCAGCATCAGTTGACGCTCGATCTGATGCTGGACGAGATGAAGGTACACGAGATGATCGTCGTCGCCATCGAGCGCGACTGGCATGTCATCGAAAAACACATGGATCGCGTTCATGACCTGATCGCCGAAATCATCGCCGAAGGCATTGCAGCCGGGGAATTTGCCGAGCAGGACCCGGTCGTTGCCTCACGCTGCTTCGGCGCGGCGACGAACACACTCTGCCATCCGCAGATGGTGGCGCAATGTCTTGCCAAAACCAACCGCGCGAGCGTCGACGAACTGATCAATTACGTGATCAGGGCGCTGAAGAAATAATGGGCGGCAGAGGCCGCCGAAACCCCAAACGATCCAGGAGTGCGGAAGATGTTTTCGCTCGAGACCCTCAGCCATCGCATGCCGTCCGTCGCCAGTCTCGTGCTCTTCGGCGCCATCGGCATCGGCGTTTCCGCCTGCTCGGAAGAGAAGGCTGAGGTCAAGCAGGTCATCCGGCCGGTGAAGGTCGTCGAGATCGCCAAGGCCGGCGACACCCGCAAGCTCGACTATTCGGGCTCGGTCAAGGCGCGCACGGAGATGAACCTCGGATTTCGCGTCGCCGGCAAGATCACCGAACGCCTCGTCGATATCGGCGACAAGGTGAAGCCGGGCGACGTGCTCGCTCGGATGGACTCCATCGATTACCAGCTGGCGGTCAAGACGGCGGAAGCCAATCTCGCAGCCGCTGAAAAAGGCGTCGAAACCGCGGATCTCGTGAACAAGCGCAATCAGCAGCTGTTCGACAAGAATGTTTCGCCGAAATCCCAGCTCGAGCAAGCATCGCTCAGTTACGATCAGGCCGTTTCAAGCCGCGATGCCGCCGTCTCGGCGCTCGATCAGGCGAAGAACCAGGTGAGTTATGCAGAGCTGAAGGCCGACCACAACGGGATTGTCACGACGATCAATGCCGATGTCGGCCAGGTCGTTGCATCGGGCACTCCCGTCGTCGCCGTTGCCGTCGACGGCGAAAAGGAAGTGCAGATTGCGGTTCCGGAAAACGACATTGCCGAATTCAAGCCGGGCAAGACAGTCAAGGCCAGCTTCTGGGCCGACGACAGGCTGGTGCTCGACGGCAAGGTGCGCGAGGTTTCCGGCAGCGCCGACCAGCAGTCGCGTACCTTTGCGGTTCGGGTGAGCCTGCCGAACGATCCGCAGGTGTTGCTCGGCATGACGGCGACGATCGAGGCCGATGTCAGCAACGGCAACAGCTATGTCTCGATCCCGCTCAGCGCCCTGGCTGAAAAGGACGGTAAGCAGATGGTCTGGACCGTCGACCGCGACACGGCGACTGTGCATGGCCGCGACATCAAGGTGGCCGATTTCACCGGCGACGGCGTGCATGTGACCGAGGGTCTCGATACCGGCGATCTCGTCGTTTCGGCCGGCACGCAGTTCATGAGCGAAAACCTGAAGGTGAAGGTGCCGGACCAGCAGTCGGCCCTGGCTGCCACGGACCAGACTGTCCGCTGAACGCGCGATAAAGAGAGAACAGGACCATGGACGCCACCACCACCGAAAAGCGGCCCTTCAATCTGTCGCGCTGGGCGATCGGACATCCGAGCATCGCCCGCTTCCTCTTCGGGCTGATCATCATTACCGGCGTGCTCGGCCTGATGCGCATGGGCCAGCGCGAGGATCCCGAATTCACCTTCCGCGTCATGGTCGTTCAGGCGATCTGGCCGGGTGCTTCCATCCAGGAAATGGAAGATCAGGTCGTCAACAAGATCGAGCGCAAGCTGCAGGAAACGCCGCATATCGACTGGGTCAAGTCCTATACGCGGGCAGGCAGCGCGATCATCACTCTACAGGTCAAGGGCGACACGAATTCGCAAGAGGTGGCGGATGCCTTCTACCAGGTACGCAAGAAGGTTGGCGACATCTCCAACGAGCTGCCGCAGGGCCTGCTCGGCCCCTATTTCAACGACGAGTTCGGCGATACTTTCATCACGCTGCATTCGATCAGCGGCGACGGTTATTCCTATCCGGAACTGAAGAAATTCGCGATCCAGGCGCGCGACATGCTGCTGACGACGCCGGGCGTCGAGAAAGCCGTCATCATCGGCGACCAGCCTGAGAAGATCTATATCGACGTCTCATCCAAGGCGCTCGCCGAGCGCGGCCTGACGATCCTCGATCTGCAGAACGCCATCAAGGGCCAGAACAATGTCGATCCGGCCGGCTCGGTTGATACCGGCCTGCGCTCGGTGCGCATATCGGTCGAAGGCGACGTGAAGAAGGCAGCCGATATCCGCGAACTCAGCCTTCGCGCCGGAGGCCAGGTGACGCGCCTCGGCGATATCGCCACCGTCAGTTCCGGGCTCGAAGATCCCTACCAGCGCAAGTACCGTTTCAACGGCCACGACAGCGTTCAGGTCGGCGTCGTGATGGCCAAGGGCTTCAATGTGACCGATGTCGGCAAGGGCGTGGAGACGACCTATCAGCGCTTCGAGGAGGCGCTGCCCTATGGCGTCGCCGTCGATCAGATCGCCAACCAGCCCGACGTGGTGACGGATGCGGTCAGCGAATTCATGCATGCGCTCGGCGAAGCTCTCATCATCGTGCTGGTCGTCTCCTTCGTGTCGATCGGCTGGCGATCGGGCCTCGTCATCGCCATCGCCATTCCACTGGTGCTCGCCGCCACCTTTGCGCTGATGTACGAACTCGGCATCGACCTGCAGCGCATCTCGCTCGGCGCGCTGATCATCGCGCTCGGCCTGCTCGTCGACGATGCAATGATCGTCGTCGAGATGATGGAGCGAAAGCTGGAGGAGGGGCTCGTCAAGATCGAGGCGGCAAGCTTCGCCTATTCCTCGACCGCCTTCCCGATGCTGACGGGTACGCTGATCACCACGGCCGGCTTCATTCCGGTCGGCTTCGCCGCCTCGACGGCCGGCGAATATGTGCGGTCGCTGTTCTACGTCGTCGGCATCGCGCTTGTCACCTCGTGGTTCGTCGCCGTCTACTTCACTCCGTGGCTCGGCTATATGATCCTCAAGCAGCGCCATCACGCCGGCAAGCATCACGACGCCTTCGACACCGGCTTCTACCGTCGGCTGCGGGGCACGGTCGGCTGGGCGGTGCGCCACCGGGTCATCGTGCTGCTGCTGACGCTCGGCACCTTCGTCACCAGCCTCTGGGCCTTCCAGTTCATTCCGCAGAATTTTTTCCCACAATCATCGCGGCCGGAAATCCTCGTCGATCTCTGGCTGCCCGAGGGCACCAGCATCAAGGAAGTCGAGGTGCAGGCAAAGGCGCTGGAAGCCAAGATGATGGATGATACCGACAAGCGGTTCATCGCCACCTATATCGGCGAAGGCGCGCCACGCTTCTTCCTGCCGCTCGACCAGCAGCTGCGTAATCCGAACTTCGCCCAGCTGCTCGTCATGGCCAATGACGAACCGGCACGCGAGCGGCTGATCGTCAAGCTGCGGACGATCCTTGCGGAAGACTTCCCCGACATTCGCGGCAAGGTCGACCGCCTCTTCCTCGGTCCGCCGACCGGCTGGCCGGTGCAGATGCGGGTCATGGGGCCTGACCGCCAGGAAGTCAGGGAGATCGCCGATCAGGTAAAGGCACGCTTCCAGGCCAATCCCATGCTCGGCGCCATCCATGACGACTGGCTGGAAGAGGTGCCGGGAATGAAGCTGGTGATCGACCAGGACCGCGCCCGAGCACTCGGCGTCACGTCGCAGCGCGTGCGCCAGATGCTGCAGACCGCCATGTCGGGGGCTGCGCTCGACGATTTCCGCGATGGTGAGGAGACGGTCTCGATCGTCGCCCGCGAGCCGGATGCCAGCCGCTCGCTGCTGTCGGCGGTCAACTCGGTCTATGTGCCGACGGATTTCGGCGGCTTCGTGCCTGTCTCGCAGGTCGCCAAGGTCGTGCCCGTCATGGAGCAGGGCATCGAATGGCGGCGCAATCGCCTGCCGACGATCACCGTGCGCGCCACGCTGCCTGACGATGTGCAGCCGAACGACGTGGTAATGAAGATGTATGCCGACATGAAGGACCTGCGCGACAGCCTGCCTGCCGGCTACAATGTCGAGATCCAGGGCGGCGCCGAAGATGCGGCGGAAAGCCAGATGTCGATCGCCGCCAAGGCGCCGATCATGCTCGCCGTCATCATCGTGCTGTTGATGATACAGCTGCAGCATTTCGGCAAGGCGATGCTGGTGCTCGCCACCGGTCCGCTCGGGATCATCGGTGCTGCTGCCGCATTGCTGATCAGCGGCGCGCCCTTCGGCTTCGTGGCGATCCTCGGCGTCATCGCGCTGCTCGGCATCATCATGCGCAACTCGATCATCCTGGTCGATCAGATCGACCAGGATATCAAGGCCGGCATGCACCGGCAGGAGGCGATCGTCGGCGCGGCCGTGCGGCGTTTCCGGCCGATCATGCTGACGGCGCTGACGGCAGTGCTGGCGCTGATCCCGATCTCGCGCGGTGTCTTCTGGGGTCCGCTTGCCTACGCGATGATGGGCGGCATCCTGGTTGCGACCGTGCTTACCATTCTGGTTCTGCCCGCCGGTTACGCCCTTTTCTTCGGCCGGGAGCCGAAGGCTAAGGACGAGCCAGGCCAGCATGCCGACGCCATCCAGGAAGAGGCGGATGACAGACATCCGCCGGCGTTGGCAGCAGAGTGAGGACGGCGCGGCGAAAGCCGCGCCGTTTTCCTTGCAAGTGACAGCTTCCTCATCAAAGTGCGTCACTGCCTACAGCGCCGCGCAGTCTTTACTGCCTGCTCCGTCTTGGAGTTGCGCGCCGATTTCCATTGCCGCCTCGAAAAAGCTAAGCTGCGAAAGCATGCCGGGAGACCAACCGCGATCCCGGCCACTCAGCGACGAGGCAGCGCACGACCATGGCCGATTATCATCTGGAAGCAAGCTGGAGCCCGATCGAGGGCAGTTTCGGGCGCCTCACCTTCACGCTTTTCAATCTTTCGACCGAGCCGCTGTCTGGCTTCTCGCTCGGCTATACGTCAGAGACGCGGGTTGCCGACAAACATGTCTGCGATGGCGGCAGCCTCAAGCGGCAGGTCGCGCATTTCCATGAATTCCTGCCGCCTGAAGACCTGAGCGTGCCGCCCGGCGGGCGCTGGCGGTTCAGCGTCGAGGGGCTGACCAGGGAGCCGAAACATATGACATCAGGCGTCAAGTCGGCCTATCTGACACTTGGCGACGGACGCCACGTTTCTGTTGGTTTCGGCGATCTCGTGCTCGAAGGCCGGGATGGCGGCGTGGCGCCGCCGCTTCTGCCGCCGGGCCGGGCCGAGGAACCTTATTCGCTGCTGCCCTGGCCGCTGGCGCTCGGGCTGAAGGCGGGAGAGCTGCCGGTCGTCCTCTATCCGGCCGTGCGGACGCGGCCCGATGCGGTCAAGGCGCTCTCGCTGGTTCTTGCGCTTTACCAACGGCTCTACCTGGCCGACGACGTGCCGTTTTCCCTCAGTGCCGTCGAAGGCGGGCGGGCTATTCGTTTCGTCACCGAATCGTCGATCGCCGCCTTTGCCTATGAATTGCGTTTTACGGCGCATGAGATCGTGCTTTCCAGTGCGGATGCCGCCGGGCGGCATTACGGGCTGATCAGCCTGGCGCAACTGCTCCACGGCGCCCGCGCCGATCGCGAACGCTTCAAATTCCCCAGTTTCGGCACGGTCGCCGACCAGCCGCGTTATGACTGGCGCGGCTGCCATCTCGATGTGTCCAGGCAGTTCTATCCGGTGGCGGACGTCGTGCGGCTGATCGATATTCTCGCCTGGAACAAGCTCAACATCTTCCACTGGCATCTGACGGATGACGAAGCATGGCGGCTGGAGATCAAGGCCTATCCCGCGCTGACGGAGATCGGCGCCCGGCGCGGGCCGGATGAAGTGCTCGTGCCGCAGCTTGGCGACGGGGCGCAAACGCGCGCCGGCCACTACACCCAGGAGGACGCCAAGCGGATCGTTGCGCATGCAGCCTCGCTGCATATCGAAGTGGTGCCGGAAATCGATATTCCGGGCCACAGCATGGCGACGCTGTTCTCACTGCCCGAGCTCGTCGACGGGCAGGAGGCGCCGGACAGCTACCGCTCGGTGCAGGGTTATCCGAACAACGCCCTCAATCCGGCGGTGGAATTCACCTATGAATTTCTCGGCAAGGTGTTCGACGAGATGGTGACCCTGTTTCCCGGCGAATATCTCCATATCGGCGGCGACGAAGTGGCGCATGGCTCCTGGCTTTCCTCGCCGCTTTGCAAGGCACTGATGGAGCGGGAGAACCTGGCCGGCACCGCCGAGCTGCAATCCTATTTCCTGAAACGTATCAAAGCCATGCTGTCGGAGCGCGGCAGGAAACTCGTCGGCTGGAACGAGGTCTCGCATGGCGGCGGCGTCGACCGCGACGGCACGCTGCTGATGGCCTGGGAAAGGTCCGAGGTCGGCATCGAGCTCGCGCAGGAGGGCTATGACGTGGTAATGACGCCGGGGCAGGCCTACTATCTCGACATGGCGCAGGCAGAGGCCTGGGCCGAGCCCGGCGCCAGCTGGGCGGGCTACGCACCGCCGGAACATACCTACGCTTACGAGGCCGAGGGCGAGCTGCCGGAGGCGCTGCAGGAGAAGATGCGCGGCATCCAGGCCTGCATCTGGACCGAGAACTTCCTTTCCCGCGCCTATTTCAACCGGCTGGTTTTTCCGCGGCTCCCGGCAATCGCCGAGGCTGCCTGGACGCCTTCTGCACGCAAGGACTGGAATCGGTTCGCCGCGATCGTCCGGATGTGGCCGGTGCTTTAAAGAGCCGCTGCTTCCGCCTTCAGCCCCAAAAGTGCCGCGCCGATCAGGCCGGGTTCGATGCGGCATTCGCTGCGCACCACCAGCGGGCGGTCGAACTTGCGCAGGATGCGGGCGCGCACGGCGCGGTCGAGCTCGGCAAGCAGCGGCTCCACATTGGAAAGCCCGCCGCCGACCGGCACGATGGTCGCGCCGGTGATGTTGATCGTCAGCGCTAAGGGCGAGGCGACGAGATCGACATAGACGTCGATCGTCCGTGTCGTCTTCTCCTCTCCATGGCGCCACTGGGCGATGATCTCCTCGCTGGCAAGGTCGAGATCGTGCAGCGTCTTGTGCAGGCGCTCCAGGCCGCGGGCGCCGCCCACGGTGTCGACGCAGCCCTTCTGGCCGCAGCCGCAGGCATAGGCGGGAATGGCGACGGGCGGATTGCCGGCCGCAGATGCGATGATCGGCCCGTGACCCCATTCGCCGGCAAAGCCGCCGGCCTCGTTGACGAGGCGTCCGTCGGCGACCAGGCCGCCGCCGACGCCGGTGCCGAGGATGGCGCCGAAGACGATGCGGTGGCCGCGGCCGGCGCCGAGACCGGCTTCGGCCATCGCGAAACAATCGGCGTCGTTGGCGATCAGCACCGGCAGGCCGAGCTCGGCTTCGAGGTCGGCTGCGAGCGTGCGGCCGTGGATGCAGGGAATGTTGGCGCAGATCAGGCGCTGCGTATCGGGATCGACGACGCCGGCGATGGAAAGGACGATGCGGCTCGGCTGCTCACCGGTTTCGGCGATGATGCCGCGCAGGGTCTCGACGAAAGCGGCAAAATCATCCCTGGGCGTCGGGCGGCGGCCGAGCGGAAGGATGTCTGTCTCGGAGCGGGCGATGCCGCCCTTGATGGCGGTGCCGCCGATGTCGAATGAAATGATCATTGCCACCCTGCCGTTTCTCTGGTCTCCCAGCGTCTGCTTGCATTGTTGGCGGGGAATTTCAAGCGCTCATTCGGCGGTGGTGCCGCCGGCCTTAGGGTCGTGCCGTGTGGCATCCCCTCTGTTCTGCTTGATATCTCTGCCACAGGTGGGGAGATGGGATAGGCGGGACGGGTTTCCGTCTTCCATCCGTGATGGCAAGACGTTAGAGAAGTCCGGTGAGCCCAAGCCCATCGGCTCGGATCGCAGCCGCAATTTCTAACCCCGCAAGTCATTCAATTGGCATATTGCATCGCCAAAATCCGGCCCTACACTTTCATCAACTGCCGGACCCACGACCATCGATACGAGAGAAAACAGTACCATCCGAAGAGCACGTCCCAAAGGCCGCCGCCTCTCATCCATTTTGCGGCAGATGGCCGCCGATCAGAGCCGCGAACGGATCTCGATCGGCGATCTGTTCAACACGATGGGCGACAGGGCGATCAGCGCGTTGATGCTGATCTTCGCGCTGCCGAACGCCTTTCCCACTCCGCCAGGCACCTCGGCCGTGCTCGGCGCGCCATTGGTCTTCCTGGCAGCACAACTGACCTTCGGGCTGAAACCCTGGCTACCGAAGGTGATAGCCAACCGTTCGATGCGGCGGGAGGATTTCGAGACCATTGTCGGCCGCATCCACCGCTGGCTCGCCTGGGCCGAGCGCATGCTGAAGCCGAGGCTTGCGATCTTCGCCGAGCCGCCGGCGGAATATCTTGCCGGGGCGGCATGCCTGCTGCTGTCGATCGTGCTGCTGCTGCCGGTCCCGCTCGGCAACATCCTGCCGGCGGCCACGATCTCGGTCTTCGCTTTCGGCATATTGGGCCGTGACGGGCTCTTCGCGCTCATCGGCTTCGTGATGACGGCCGTGTCGCTTATCGTTGCCGGCGGGGTGATTTACGGTCTGGTGAAGGCGGCGATCTATCTCGTCGTGCAATGGTTTGCCTAAACTGAGTTTGCTTGAGTGATGGCGGTTATTTGGCCGACCTCTTTGCAACAGGCTCGACATTTGCCGGAATTTTGTTTTGATCTGGCGCGATACAGACTCAAATCATGTTCGGCGGCGGCACGCCGGCTCATTTTGCGCGGTAGGCAATAGATGGTAAAAAGATCCGAGACCCCTGCACGGCTCGACGATGCGGCGCGTGCCGGCTGGCTCTATTACGTCGCCGGGCGTACGCAGGATGAAATCGCCGCTGCGATGGGCATCTCGCGGCAATCGGCGCAGCGGCTGGTGTCGCTGGCGGTCGCCGAGCGCCTGATCAAGGTGCGGCTCGATCATCCGATCGCCGCCTGCCTGGAGCTCGGCAGTCAGTTGCGGCGGAAATTCGGGCTGAAACATGTGGAGGTGGTGCCGAGCGATCCCGCATCGTCGTCGACCACGGTCGGTATCGCCGAGGCGGCCGCTGCCGAGATCGAGCGGTGGCTGAAACGGCCGGAGCCGATCGTACTCGCCATCGGGACCGGCCGCACGCTGAAGGCGGCCGTCGACCAGCTGCCGGCGATCGAATGTCCCAATCACCGCATCGTTTCGCTGACCGGCAATATCGCCCCGGACGGATCGGCCGCCTATTACAACGTCATTTTCAGCATGGCCGATGCGGTGAAGGCGCGGCATTATCCGATGCCGTTGCCGGTGCTCGTCACCTCGGCGGAGGAGCGGGAGCTGCTGCATGGCCAACAGCTGGTGCGCTCGACGCTTAACATGAGCGCGCAAGCCGATGTCACCTTCGTCGGCATCGGCGAGCTCGGCATCGATGGGCCGCTCTGCGTCGACGGTTTTCTGGAGAAGGACGAGATGATGGAGCTGATGCGCGGGGCGCCGTCGGCGAAATCTGCGGCTGGATCTTCGATGTCGAAGGCAGGTTGATCGACAACCCGATCAACGAGCGCGTCGCGTCGGCGCCGATCCCGTCCCGCGACGCGTCGGTGGTCATTGGGTTGGCCAAGGGCAAGCGTAAATTCAAGGCGATCAGAGCTGCCGTTGTCGGCCATCAAATCAACGCTCTGATCACCGACGAAGAGACTGCCGAGTTTTTGCTCAAGAACTGAGCAAAAAATATTATATTTAAATCAATATGATAACCGTTGCCTTCGGCACTGCAGCAACGATTGCCGATTGACATTCTTTGTTGTTTATTGAGTAATTGCCCATGAGCGAAGCGAATGCTCACACCCCATCTTCTGGGAGGAAGATTATGACATTGAGAACTTTTTTGCTGGGCGCCTGCTCAGCACTGGCGTTTGCCGGTATGGCTTCGGCCGAAACGCTGACAATCGCAACCGTGAACAACGGCGACATGATCCGGATGCAGAAGCTGACGGATGATTTCAAGGCGAAGAATCCCGGTATCGACCTTGAATGGGTCACCCTGGAAGAGAACGTACTGCGCCAGAAGGTTACGACCGACATCGCGACCAAGGGTGGCCAGTACGACGTCTTGACGATCGGCACTTATGAAGTTCCGATCTGGGCAAAGCAGGGCTGGCTGGTGCCGCTCGACAATCTCGGCGCCAATTACGACGTCGACGACCTGCTGCCGGCGATCCGCAGCGGCCTGACCATGGACGGCAAGCTTTATGCGGCGCCGTTTTACGGCGAAAGCTCGATGGTCATGTACCGCAAGGATCTGTTCGACGCCGCCGGCCTGAAAATGCCGGACGCCCCGACCTGGGACTTCATTGCCGACGCTGCCCGCAAGATCACCGACAAGGACAAGGAAGTCTACGGCATCTGCCTGCGCGGCAAGGCCGGCTGGGGCGAGAACATGGCTTTCCTGACGGCGATGTCCAACTCCTTCGGCGCCCGCTGGTTCGATGAAAACTGGAAGCCGCAGTTCGATCAGCCCGAATGGAAGGATACGCTCGACTTCTACGTCAAGCTGATGAAGGATGCCGGCCCTCCGGGCGCTTCCTCCAACGGCTTCAACGAGAACCTGGCGCTCTTCCAAACCGGCAAATGCGGCATGTGGATCGACGCCACCGTTGCCGCATCCTTCGTCAGCAACCCGAAGGAATCGACCGTCGCCGACAAGGTCGGCTTTGCGCTGGCTCCGGACAAGGGTCTCGGCAAGCGCGGCAACTGGCTGTGGGCCTGGAGCCTCGCCATCCCCGCAGGTTCGCAAAAGGCCGAAGCCGCCGAGAAGTTTGTCGCCTGGGCCACGAGCAAGGATTACAGCAACCTCGTTGCCGAGAAGGACGGCTGGCTGAATGCACCTCCGGGCACCCGCGCCTCGCTCTATGCGAATGCGGAATACCAGAAGGCCGCTCCGTTTGCGAAGATGACGCTCGACAGCATCAACTCCGCAGATCCGACCAAGCCGACTGTCAAGCCGGTTCCCTATGTTGGCGTCCAGTTCGTGGCGATCCCGGAATTCCAGGGCATCGGCACGGCGATCGGCCAGCAGTTCTCGGCAGCTCTTGCCGGACAGCTTTCGGTCGACCAGGCGCTGCAGAGCGCACAGCAGCTGGCCACCCGCGAAATGACCAAGGCCGGCTACATTAAGTAAAGCCTCCCGAGCAAGAGGCGGATCCTTGACGATCCGCCCCTCTGGGCCGCCGATTGCCCGAACTGCATCGGCGGCCTCCTTTTTCAGATAAAGCTGCCTTGCGGCCGCTCCCCGCTTCAGTCCAGATCGGTGATTGCCATGGCAACGTTACATACCCGCTCTTCCGCGCGCCTGATGATTGCGCCCTCCGTGCTGCTCCTCTTTGCATGGATGATCGTCCCGCTGGCGATGACGATCTACTTCTCGCTGCTGAACTACAATCTGCTCAGCCCCGGCATGGAAAGCTTCGTCGGTTTTCTGAACTATCAGTACTTCCTGACGGATCCGGCCTTCTTCGCCGCGCTGATCAACACGCTGCTGCTTGTCGCCGGCGTGTTGTTGATCACCGTTATCGGCGGCATCGCCTTTGCGCTGCTGCTCGACCAGCCGATGTACGGCCAGGGCATTGTGCGCATCCTGGTGATTGCGCCGTTCTTCGTCATGCCGACGGTGGCAGCGCTGGTCTGGAAGAACATGTTCATGAACCCGGTCAACGGGTTGTTTGCCCATCTTGCCAAGGCGCTCGGCCTGCAGCCCATCGACTGGCTGGCCAATGCGCCGCTGTTTTCCGTCATTCTGATCGTCGCCTGGCAATGGCTGCCCTTTGCCACCCTCATCATGCTGACCGCGCTGCAGTCGCTCGACGAGGAGCAGAAGGAAGCCTCCGAGATGGACGGCGCCGGGCCGATCTCGAAGTTCATCTACATCATCCTGCCGCACATGGCGCGTGCCATCACCGTGGTGATCCTGATCCAGACGATCTTCCTGCTTTCGGTCTTTGCCGAAATCCTCGTCACCACCAATGGCGGGCCGGGCACCGACAGCACCAACCTCACCTATCTCGTCTATGCCCAGGCGCTGCTGCAGTTCGATATCGGCGGGGCATCGGCCGGCGGGATCGTGGCTGTTATCCTCGCCAATATCGTCGCGATCTTCCTCGTGCGCCTCGTCGGCAAGAATCTGGAGGCTTGAGATGGCCAGAAAAGTCACAACCAAGCGCAAGCTCATCGTCACCGCGATCGCCTGGACGCTCGGCATCCTGATCTTCTTCCCGATTCTCTGGACGTTTCTCACCAGCTTCAAGTCGGAAGCCAACGCCATCGCCTCGCCGCCGCAGTTCCTGTTCTTCCACTGGACGACGGAGAACTACGCGGAGGTGCAGAGCCGGTCGAACTATCTCGGCCACTTCATGAACTCGGTGATCATCTCCTTCGGCTCGACGCTGATCGGCCTGATCATCGCCATTCCTGCCGCCTGGGCGATGGCGTTTTCGCCGACTAAGCGGACCAAGGACGTGCTGATGTGGATGCTGTCGACCAAGATGATGCCGCCGGTCGGCGCACTGATCCCGATCTATCTGATGTTCCGCAATTTCGGCCTGCTCGACACGCGCACCGGCCTGGTGATCGTGCTGACGCTGATCAACCTGCCGATCATCGTCTGGATGCTCTACACCTACTTCAAGGAAATCCCCGGCGAGATCCTCGAGGCGGCGCGCATGGATGGGGCGTCGCTGATGAAGGAGATCGTTTACGTGCTGACACCGATGGCCGTGCCCGGCATTGCCTCGACGCTGCTCTTGAACATCATCCTTGCCTGGAACGAGGCGTTCTGGACGCTCAACCTCACCGCCTCGAAGGCGGCGCCGCTGACGGCCTTCATCGCCTCCTATTCCAGCCCCGAAGGCCTGTTTTACGCCAAGCTCTCGGCGGCATCGACGATGGCGATCGCGCCGATCCTTATCCTTGGCTGGTTCAGCCAGAAGCAACTCGTCCGCGGCCTGACCTTCGGCGCTGTGAAATAACATAAAAGGGAGAGAAACATGGGCAGCATTACCCTTCAGAAGGTTTCCAAGGTCTTCGGCGAAGCCAAGGTCATCCCTTCGATCGATCTCGACATCAAGGACGGCGAGTTCGTCGTCTTCGTCGGCCCGTCGGGCTGCGGCAAGTCCACGTTGCTCCGGCTGATCGCCGGGCTCGAGGACGTCTCCGGCGGCAAGATCGTCATCGACGGCAGGGACGCCACCGAAAAGGCGCCGTCCGAGCGCGGCCTTGCCATGGTGTTCCAGTCCTATGCGCTTTATCCGCATATGAGCGTGCGCAACAACATCGCCTTCCCGCTGAAGATGGCGGGTATCGACAAGGCGGAGATCGACCGCAAGGTGAGCGATGCCGCCCGGGTGCTTAATCTCACCGACTATCTCGAGCGCAAGCCGCGCCAGCTGTCCGGCGGCCAACGCCAGCGTGTCGCGATCGGCCGCGCCATCGTGCGCCAGCCTTCCGCCTTCCTGTTCGACGAACCGCTGTCGAACCTCGATGCCGCGCTGCGCGTCAACATGCGCCTCGAAATCAGCGAGTTGCACCAGCAGTTGAAGACGACGATGGTCTACGTCACCCACGACCAGGTCGAGGCGATGACCATGGCCGACAAGATCGTCGTCCTGAACAGGGGCAATATCGAGCAGGTCGGATCGCCGCTCGAGCTCTACAGCCGCCCCCGCAACCTGTTCGTCGCCGGCTTCATCGGATCGCCGAAGATGAACCTCATCACCGGCCAAAATGCCGCCGCGCTCAACGCTCATACCATCGGCGTCCGGCCCGAACATGTGCTGCTGTCGATGGAAAGCGGCGACTGGAAGGGCAGGGTCGTGGTCGCCGAACATCTCGGTTCCGACACCTTCCTGCATATCGATGCCGATGGCATCGGCATGCTGACGGCGCGCGGCAGCGGTGATTTCGCCGCCAAAGCGGGCGATACGGTCTTCCTGACACCGGACCGTTCGCGTATTCATAAATTCAACGAAGGCGGTCTTGCTATCTGAGGCCAGCCGGCCGGGCCGGAGGGCAGGCATGCGAGCCGGACGATGGCGCCCGGCCGTCTCGGCAAGACCTTCAAGAGGACTGAAACATGACGTGCAAACTATCGCTGGCAACGCTTTCGGATGTGGCGCGCACTGCTGCCAGCCCTGGATATGACAGGGCGTCGCTGAAAGCCGGCATCGTGCACTTCGGCGTCGGCAATTTCCACCGTGCCCATCAGGCGATCTATCTCGACGATCTCTTCAACGCGGGCACGGATCACGACTGGGCGATCGTCGGCGCCGGCGTGCTGCCGTCGGATGCCGCGATGCGCGAAAAGCTTGCGGCGCAGGATTTCCTGACGACGGTGGTCGAGCAGGACAACAACAAGACGGCGGCACGCGTCACCGCACCGATGATCGACATCCTGCCGGTCGGCGATGCCGCTGCGGTCGTCGCCAGGCTTGCCGATCCCGAAATCCGCATCGTTTCGATGACGATCACCGAGGGCGGTTATTTCATCGATGCATCAGGTACGTTCAATCCTGCCCATCCGGCGATCGCCGCAGACGGAGAGAATCCCAACGCGCCGAAGACGGTGTTCGGCCTGATCGTTGCCGGCCTGAAGGCGCGCAAGGACAAGGGCATCGGCCCCTTCACCGTCATGTCCTGCGACAACATTCCCCATAATGGCATCGTCACCGCCAATGCCGTCGTCGGCACGGCGGCACTTTCGGACCCTGCCTTTGCCGACTGGATCCGGGCGAATGTCGCCTTCCCGAATGCCATGGTCGACCGCATCACGCCAGCGACCAGCCAGCGCGAGGTCGATTTCCTCCGGGACAATTTCCAGATCGAGGACAATTGGCCGGTCTATTGCGAAGAATTCAAGCAATGGGTGCTCGAGGATAAGTTCACCGCCGGCCGGCCGGCGCTGGAAAAGGTCGGCGTCACCTTCGTTGCCGATGTTACGCCTTACGAGCACATGAAGATCCGCATCCTCAACGGCGGGCATGCCGCGATCGCCTATCCGGCGGCGCTGATGGACATTCATTTCGTTCATGATTCCATGGAAGACCCGTTGATCCGCGCCTTCCTCGCCAAGCTCGAGAAAGA
Source organism: Rhizobium leguminosarum (assembly GCF_001679785.1). Classification (NCBI taxonomy): domain Bacteria; kingdom Pseudomonadati; phylum Pseudomonadota; class Alphaproteobacteria; order Hyphomicrobiales; family Rhizobiaceae; genus Rhizobium; species Rhizobium leguminosarum. The sequence continues at coordinate 3,488,958 of NZ_CP016286.1, read as the reverse complement.
CGAGATCATTCCGATCGTGCCGCCGGTGCCGAACACGTCGCTGACGGATTATTTCGCGTTGATCGAACATCGCCTGCTCAACCCGAAAATAGCCGACACCATTCCTCGTCTGGCGCAGGACGGCTCGAACCGCCAACCGAAATTCATCCTGCCGTCGACGCTCGACAATCTGCGTCAGGGCAGGGACGTCGTCGGTCTGGCGCTGGTTTCAGCACTCTGGTGCCGTTATTTCGCCGGCAAGACCGACAGCGGCAAGGATATCGTCTTCAACGACGCGAGCGCAGAGCGCCTGCATGCGGCAGCGCTGAAAGCCAAGGACGATCCGTCGGCCTTCCTCGTCTTCGACGATATTTTCGGCGAAGTGGCGAAGTCCGAACTTTTCCGCAAGCGTTTCGCCCATGCTCTCAAAACCCTGTGGGAAAAAGGCACGCGGGAGACGCTACAGCTCTATCTCGACGGCAAGCTCGCAGTGTAAGGAATTTGGTGGCGGTCTCTACTGCCGCCATTCATCCGGCCTTGCGAGTGAAGCGGGACGGTAACGCGTCCGAATTGAACTCAGGTTGGGTCTTGCATGGCTGATGCTGAAACACGGCTGGTGATCTTCGATTGCGATGGCGTACTCGTCGACAGCGAGCCGATCTCGATCAGCGTGCTCGTCGGGGCGATGAACGATCTCGGCGTCTCGATCACCGAGGACCAGGCCTATGAGCGTTTTCTCGGCCGTAGCCTGTCGACCCTCATCGATACGCTGGAAACCGAATTCAACGTCCATGCCGACGAGGAATTCCTCGAGCGTATCCGCATCGAACTCTACGCCCGTTTTCGCACGGAACTGAAGCCGATCGACGGTATCGCCGCGGCGATCGACGGGCTGGGCGTTCGCTGCTGCGTTGCCTCGTCCAGCCAGATGGAGCGAATCCGGCTGTCGCTGTCGGTGACCGGGCTTCTCGACAGGCTGCCCGACATCTTCAGCGCAACGATGGTCAAGCGCGGCAAGCCGGCGCCTGATCTCTTCCTGCATGCGGCGCGTGAAATGCAGGTCGAGCCGGCTCATTGCCTTGTCGTCGAAGACAGCCCGGCCGGCATTGCCGCCGCCAAGGCGGCAGGCATGACGGTCTTTGCCTTCACCGGCGGATCACACGCCAATTTCAACGGATATCGTGCCGAACTCGACCGCCTTTCGCCTGATGTGGTGTTTGACGCCATGCCGGATTTGATACACCTTGTCCGCAACCATAAGCTGGACGGGACCAAGACTTGATGCGTGATCATGTGGTTGCGGTGGATATCGGCACGGGCAGCGCGCGCGCCGGCGTCTTCGATGCACGCGGCCGTCTGCTTGCCAAGGCCGAGCATCCGATCGCGATGAACCGGCCGCGCGAAAACCATGCCGAGCATGATTCCGAAGACATCTGGTCGGCCGCCTGCACGGCGGTGCGCAGAGCGATGGAGCAATCCGGCATCGCCGCCGCCTCGGTCGGAGCGATCGGCTTCGACGCCACCTGTTCGCTCGTCGTCCGTGATCTCGAGGGTCGGCAGCTCAGCGTTTCCACAGGCGGCGAGAGGCGTTTCGACACGATCGTCTGGCTCGATCACCGGGCGCTGAAGGAAGCCGATTTCTGCACGGCGACGGGGCATAGGGTGCTCGAACATTCCGGCCAGGTGATGTCGCCGGAAATGGAAATGCCAAAGCTGATGTGGCTGAAGAAGAAGCTGCCCGCCACATGGGAAAAGGCCGGCTACTTCTTCGATCTCGCCGATTTCATGACGTGGAAATCGACCGGATCGTCCGCCCGTTCGCGTTGCACGCTGACGGCGAAATGGAACTATCTCGCCCATCTCGAAAAGGGCTGGCAGCAAGACTTCCTGGAGCGGATCGGCCTCGAGGATCTTCGGACGCGCGGCCATCTGCCGGATGAGACCACGCCTGTCGGAGACAGCGTCGGCCGGCTGACCGAGGAAGCGGCGGAAGCGCTGGGGCTGACGACGGATTGCCGTGTCGCTGCTGGGATGATCGACGCCTATGCCGGCGCACTCGGCGCGCTCGGCGGCTATGCCGCAGATCCTGTCAAACGCGAGCACCAACTGGCGCTGATTGCCGGCACGTCGAGTTGCATCGTTACCTTCTCGCGGGAGCGCAAGCCGAGCCATGGCATGTGGGGCCCCTACTACGAGGCTGTCTTCCCGCAATCCTGGTTGGTGGAGGCCGGGCAATCGGCGACCGGCGCGCTGCTCGACCACATCGTGCGCATGCATGCGGCCGGCGGTGAGCCGACGGCGGCGCTGCATCAGAGGATCGTCGCGCGCATCGCCGAATTGCGGGCCGAGGAGGGCGATGCCTTCGGTGCGCGGATCTTCGTGCTGCCGGATTTCCATGGCAATCGTTCGCCGCTCGCCGATCCCCATGCGGTCGGCGTCGTCAGCGGACTGACGCTCGATACGTCCTTCGACGGGCTCTGCGCGCTCTATTGGCGGTCTGCGGTGGGGATTGCGCTCGGCATCCGCCATATCCTGGAAATGATGAAGGAATACGGCTACATGACCGATACGCTTCATATCGCCGGCGGGCACGTGAAAAACCCGGTGCTGATGGAGCTTTATAGCGATGCGACCGGCTGCAAGGTCGTGGTGCCGAAGATGAACGAGGCGGTGCTGCTCGGCACGGCGATCGCAGCATCCGTCGCCTGCGGCTTGTACAAGGATCTGGCGGCGGCCGGCGAGGCGATGTATCCGGGCGCCGACGAACGGCTTCCCGACACGGCGAAGCAGGCGCTCTACGACCGCGACTACCGTCGCCTTCTCGCCATGCACCGGCACCGCGCCGAATTGGAAACGATGCAATAGATTTTGGTTTCACGCATATTGTTGTCGCAAAACCGGCCGTTTTGGGCGACATGCTTTAGTGACTGGCGGTCTCGCCGAGGACGGTCGCGAATTCCATCATGCGGCGGCGGCGAAGTGCCGCCTCCTCTCCGACTTGGAGGATGACGGATTCCGACAGGCAATCGAGCAGCGCGATCAGCGGCGGAAGATTGTCGAGATCGGGGGCGCGCGCGGGCGGCAAGGACAGCATGACGTTCGACTGGTCCGCCATCCAGTCCGCCTGCTGCGGCGAAATGAGTACCACCTTATAGCCGTAGCGCCGCGCCGTTCTGGCAAGCAGCCGTGCCTTGGCGAAGCGGCGGCAATCGATGATGACGAGCAGCGCGTCGTCGACCGCCAGCCGTGCGAAAAGCTCCGCGAAACGATTGTCGGCGGCGTCCAGCGTGCGCACGCCGTCGCGGGCTTGTGTCAGCCGCTGGCAGAAATGATTGGCCAGGCTTGCGAGCCGCGCATGAGTGGCGATCGACACTTCGCGGGCGGTGCTGATCAGGCCGACGGCTTCCGACCAGTGCGGCTGCGCCGTCAGATGATAGATATGATGGAGGGCCTGGATCTGTTCGGCAACCAGAACGGCGAGCGGTTTGCCCGCCGCGGCGTCGGCATGCAGCTCGCTCATGGCGCTCTGCAATTGCGCCGGCGATGTCGTCACGGTCTCGCGAATCTCCACCTTGACGCTGTCCAATCCCTGATAGCCGAGCGAGCGCAGGAAGCGCCCGACGGTCATCGGCGAGAGATCCAGCCTGTCGGCAACGGACGCAGCCGTCTCGAACGGCAGGTCGTTCAGATGTTCGGTGAAATATTTCGCGATACGTCGCTCGGCCGGTGTGCCGGTTTTTGCGTATTGCCTGAGTTTTTGCACAAAGTCTTCCACGTCAGCCTCCCCGTCTTCCTCAGAGGCGTTCCGTGGATGCGCTGTTGCGACCCCTTGTCTTGGCAACTATTTCGGAAGCTGCTTCTCAGGCCCGTGCGTATTTCATATGTGTCACAATATTATATTAGTATTTAGTTTTCGACAAGTTTTCTATTACTGAATGCAATTTTATTCTCTCTTGTCGGTGGCCTCCATCTTTCCTACATCTTCGGCGCAACCCGGAGACGCCTGAGACATGATTCTTGACGCCGCTCGACTTTCGCTCGCCAATCTGTTCGCATCGGAAACGCGTTCTGTCTTCTGGAAGGTGCTCGGCCTGACGATCCTCGTGCTTGTCAGCCTCTGGTTCGCGCTGCGCGGAGCCTTCATGACCTTTCTCTTTCCCTGGCTGACGAGCTTCTTTCCCGATATGCCGGATTGGGCGGGGTGGTTCGCTCTCATCTTCGCAATTCTTGCCGGTATCGGCCTTGCCCTCATGCTGGCGTTGCTGCTGTCGCCGGTGACGGCGCTGATCGCCGGCCTGTTTCTCGACGACGTCGCCGATGTCATCGAAAAGCGCGACTATCCCAAGGACACGCCGGGCACCGCCATGCCGCTCGGTCCGGCGATGGCAAGCTCGATCAAGTTCCTCGGTGTGGTGATTCTCGGCAATATAGTGGCATTGCTGTTGCTGTTCATCCCCGGCGTCAATCTGGTCGCGTTCTTTCTGGTGAACGGCTATCTGCTCGGACGGGAATTTTTCGAATTCGCCGCCATGCGCTTCCGTTCGCCGGATGAGGCGCGGCTCTTTCGCGCCAAGCATGCCTCCACCGTCTTTCTCGGCGGGCTGATGATCGCCCTTTTCCTGGCGATCCCGATCGTCAATCTTCTGACGCCGCTTTTTGCCGCCGGCATGATGGTGCATCTGCACAAGCTGGTCTCCGCTAAGGATCCCGGGTTGTGAGGCTCAAGCGGGCAGGGCGGAGGCGTCATACATCGCCGCGAATTCGGCGCTCGGCGGGATCGGCTTGATGATGTCGATCAGCACGCCGTTTGGATCGGCGGTGATGAAATGCCGCTGGCCGAAATCCTCGTCGCGGATTTCTCTCAGAATTGGCAGGCCGGCGCTCCGGCAGGCTGCATAGATCCCATCGACATCGCCGACCTCGAAATTGAGGAGCAGGCCGGACACCCTGCCGCGGGCTGTGGCCGGGATGGTCTCGTGGCTGCCGTCAAGGATGGCAAGCGCGATATGCTCCTCCTCTGCCGATTGCAGGTGAACATACCAGTCGCTTTCGAACAGAGCTTTGAAGCCGAAATGCGTGCAATAAAAGCTGGCGGTGCCGGCAACGTCGTCGGTCATGATGACAGGATAATAGCTCGTCGATTTCATCTCGTTTTCCTCCTTTTTTTACATACAATCTGTATGTTTTTATCTCTTAACATACATTCTGTTTGTATGTAAAGAGATGAGCATGAGCCGCAGCAATCGCGAGAGAACGGAGCAGACGAGACAGGCACTGATCGATGCCGGTCGACGTCTCTTCGTCGAGAAAGGCTATGCAGAAACCGCGACGCCGGAGATCGTCACGGCGGCGGGAGTGACGCGTGGCGCGCTCTATCATCACTTTGAAGACAAGAAGGCGCTGTTTCGCGCAGTCATCGAATGCGAGGCGCGCGCGGTGGCCGCTGCGATCGAGGCGCGCTCGGCGTCCTACGACGCGCCGCGTGCCATGCTATTCGCCGGTGCCTCGGCCTATTTCGATGCGATGATGGCGCAAGGGCGCACGCGGCTGCTGCTGATCGAGGCACCTGCCGTTCTCGGCCCGCTGGCGAGTGCGACAATCGATGCGGAGAATGCGGAAGCGACGCTGCGGACAGGGCTTGCAGCGATGCTTCCAGAGGCCGGCGCTATGCTCGAACCGCTGACGTCGCTGCTATCGGCGGCCTTCGATCGCGCGGCGATCGCGATCGAGGCGGGCGCCGAAAGGCGGTATTACGAGCAGACGATCGCTGTCCTACTCGACGGCCTCGCCGATCACCTGCGGCGGTAGCTCGACGAGCGGTGCCGGCACATCCCAGCTCTTCTCGGGCGATTTGCAGAGATCGGCGATGACGCAGCGCTCGCATTCGGGCCGGCGCGCCTTGCAGGTATAGCGGCCGTGCAGGATCAGCCAGTGATGCGCATGATAGAGGTAATGTTTCGGGATCACCTTCATCAGGCGTTCCTCGACCTCGTCAGGTGTCTTGCCGGGGGCGAGCCTGATGCGATTGGCGATACGGAAGATGTGCGTGTCGACGGCCATCGTCGCCTGGCCGAAGGCCATGGAAAGCACGACATTGGCGGTCTTGCGGCCGACGCCTGGCAATCTCACCAGTTCGTCGCGCGTCTCCGGCACCTTGCCGCCGAACTGGTCGACCAGCATCTGCGAGAGCGCGATGACGTTTTTTGCCTTGTTGCGGTAGAGGCCGATCGTCCTGATGTGGTCGCGCAGCCGCTCTTCACCGAGGTCGAGCATCTTTTCCGGCGTATCGGCAATCTTGAAGAGCGCGCGCGTCGCCTTGTTGACGCCAACATCGGTCGCTTGCGCCGAAAGTGCCACGGCGACGACGAGCGTGAAGGGGTTGGTGTGCTCGAGTTCGCCTTTCGGTTCCGGCCGCTGTACCGAGAAGCGGCGGAAGATCTCCTCGCGGTCGGCCGGCGAATAGGCCGTGCGCACCGCCCCCGCCGGTTTGCGGCGGGCGATCACATTCGCGTCCTGCGGCGTCTTGGTAACGGATTTGAGTTTCGGATTCGCCATGGAAACTCTATAATCGGCAGCCATGATGGAAAGCAACGCCGACAGCTTCAATGAGCAGCCTGTTTTCGCTGCCGAGCTCTTTCCCCACCGGTCGCTCGGCCGCCGGGGCTTCAAGGTGCTGCTTATCCTATCCGGTGCCGTCTGCCTGCTTTACGGCACGTTCTTCATCGCGACGGGAGCCTGGCCGATCGGCTTGTTCTTCGGACTGGATTTCCTGCTTCTCTACGGCGCCTTCTGGCTGAATTACCGATCCGGGAAAGCGCGCGAACAGGTGACGGTATCGCGCACGGACGTGTCGGTGCGCAAGTTTGCGCCCTCGGGACGGATGGTGGAGCATCATTTCAATCCGTTCTGGACGCGCTTCCTCGTTCGCCGGCACCAGGAGATCGGCATCCTTTCCATGCATATCTTCGGCGAAGGCCGGCGCACGGATATCGGCTCCTTCCTCAATCCCGATGATCGCGAAAGCTTCGCCAAGGCCTTCAAGGGGGCGCTGGCGACGGTCAAGCAGCGGATCTGAACCTATCCGGCGGATGCGCAAGAATCGGGTGGTTTGCTCATCCCCACTTGACTATCTCCTTGTTACAAGGAGAAAGACCATGAATATGATTGTCAACCTGCAGACAGACATCACGCCTGACGGCCCTGATTATGACATTGTCCGTCGGGTGATCGAACTCATCACCGAGGATTACCGTGACCAGCCTTCGCTGGAGGCGATCGCGGCGCGGCTCAACCAGTCGCCGACCCAGCTTCAGAAGACCTTCACCCGCTGGGCAGGCCTGTCGCCCAAGGGCTTCCTGCAAGCGGTGACGCTGGATCACGCCAAGCGGCTGCTGCGCAAGGAAGACATGCCGCTGCTCGAGACCTCGATCGAGGTCGGCCTCTCCGGGCCGAGCCGCTTGCATGATCTCTTCGTCACGCATGAGGCGATGTCGCCCGGCGAATGGAAGGCCAAGGGCGGCGGTCTCATCATCCGCTACGGCTTCCACATCTGCCCCTTCGGCGTGGCGCTGATCATGGTGACCGATCGCGGCCTTGCCGGCCTTGCCTTCAGCGATTCCGGCGACGAGAGGGCCTGCCTCGAGGATATGACCTGCCGCTGGCCGAACGCCGAATATGTCGAAGACCTGCAGGCGACGATCCCCTATGCAGCCCGCATCTTCGAGCCTGGCAAATGGTCCTCGGAGCAGCCGCTGCGTGTCGTGCTGATCGGCACGGACTTCCAGGTGCGCGTCTGGCAGAGCCTGCTGAAAATCCCGTTCGGCAAGGCCGTCACCTATTCCGATATCGCCAACGATATCGGCAGCCCGACGGCGCAGCGCGCCGTGGGTGCGGCGGTCGGTGCAAACCCGATCTCCTTCGTGGTGCCCTGCCATCGGGCGCTCGGCAAGAACGGGGCGCTGACGGGCTACCATTGGGGCCTCACCCGCAAGCGGGCGATGCTCGGCTGGGAATCGGCGCACGCCTGAGGGATTTCCAGGACGGAGCGGCGTGGTCGCCGCTCATCGCTCCGGCACTTCTCCCCGCTGGGGAGAAGAGACGGGCGGCGAGGCTTCTGCCAATTCCAGCAATGCGCGTGCAGCACTTTCATCGGTGATCAGCGTGTTGCAGCCGATGCGCTTGATCGTCGCACGGATCGCCACGGCCCGATGGGCGCCGCCAGAGGAGAGCACGATATGCTTGGCCTCCTTCAGCGTGTCGAGATCGACGGACATGACGCGCCGATTGATCGAGTGGTCGACCGAATTGCCATCCTTGTCGAGGAAGTTGAACATCGTGTCGCAGACACAGCCGGCATCGATCAGTTCCTGCAGCTCGGCCTTCGAGATCCAGCCCTCCGACAGCGAGGTCGAATGCGGGCCGATATCGCCGCAGCTGACGATCGCCAGATCGAGGTTCTCGGCCAGACGATAGATCGTATCCAGTCCGCATTTCTCAATCAGATTGCGCTTGGTCTCGATGGAGTCGACGAGAAGCGGCGCCAGGAACATGTAGCATTCGGCGCCGAGCTGGTTTGCCAGCCGCCATGTGTAATCGATCGGGTTCGTCTGGTGCACTGCAACGATGCCGCCCAAGAGCGAGACGACCTTGCAATTGGCGCGGCGCGGCGGCCGGAAGCTCGACAGCGAGGCGGTCATGGTGCGGCCCCAGCCGACGCCGATGGTGTAATCGTCGGGGATGGCTTCGGAGAGGAACTGGCCAAGCGCCAGACCGACATTCCTGGCCAGTGAATTGACGTCACCATTGGTCGGCGCGGGGACGACGATCGCCTCGTCGAGGCCGTAGGCGTGCTCCAGCTTCACCGAAAGTTCAACGCAGTCGCCGATGGAATCGTTGATCCAGATCTGGACTTCGCTGCGTTTCATTGCCTCGTCGAGCAGGCGGATGACGGTGGTGCGACTGATGCCGAGCTGTTCGGCGACGTCCTTCTGGGTCAGGCCCTCGTTGTAATAGAGCCATGCCGCCCTGAGCCGCAGCGAGGATGCCTCCGAATAGGCCGTGTGCGTGCCGCGTTTGAGCTTGACCACATCTCCTCCGCACGATTTCCTGCCCTAAATCCCTGATGGGATGAAAGGCCTTAGCGACGCTTTTATTGCCGGGGATAATGACGGGTGTGACACTTATGTCAATTGAAATGCACAAATGTCCTTGACTTTTCGTAAGGCGAATGGCGATAGTCCGGGTGACACACGTCGTTCTTGTCCGTCCGAGGAGGACATAGTGCGGGCATGCCGAAAGTCACGACCGGCCTTCCAGCCGCAAGCGGTATCGCTTGCGTGCGAGCAGCCGTTCGTTCGCGGCCGGAACACGGCCACTGTCCTTCACGTTTATGAATCATCCGTGACGGATGCGCGCATTTTCGCCTGCAGCATGCAAACAACCTGTCGGTAGATCACCTTTGCCCGGCGGAACGCGCGCCGGTCGCAGCCCAAGTTCAACAAGGATTATTGACCATGACATCCAAGCTTGACCAACTTCGCGAGATTACCACCGTGGTCGCCGATACCGGCGACATCGAAGCCGTCGCCCGCCTGAAGCCGGTCGATTGCACGACGAACCCGAGCATCGTGCTCAAGGCTCTCGGCACGCCGATGTTCGCCGACGCCATCAAGGAAGCCGTCGCCTGGGGCAAAAAGCAGGGCGGCAATCCCGAAGCCGTTTCTTCCGCCGTCGCCGATCGTCTCGCCATCTCCGTCGGCGCAGCCCTGGTGAAGCTCGTCCCGGGCCGCGTCTCGACCGAAGTCGACGCCGATCTTTCCTTCGATACCGAGGCTTCGCTTGCCAAGGCGCGCGCAATCATTGCCGCCTACAAGGATCGCGGCATCGGCCAGGACCGAATCCTCATCAAGCTCGCTTCCACCTGGGAAGGCATCCGCGCCGCGGAAGTGCTGCAGAAGGAAGGCATTGACTGCAACCTGACGCTTCTTTTCAGCAAGGCCCAGGCGATCGCTTGCGCCGACGCCAAAGTGTTCCTGATCTCGCCCTTCGTCGGCCGCATCCTCGACTGGTACAAGAAGTCGACCGGCAAGGACTACACGGCCGAGGAAGATCCGGGCGTCATCTCCGTCCGTGAAATCTACAACTACTACAAGGCGAACGACATCAAGACGATCGTCATGGGCGCCTCCTTCCGCAGCGCCGGCGAAATCGAAGCACTTGCCGGCTGCGACCGCCTGACCATCAGCCCGAACCTGCTCGACGAGCTGGCCAAGGATGAAGGCAAGCTGGAGCGCAAGCTCTCGCCGGAGAGCCGCAAGCCGGACCCGAAGGTCTCGGTCGACGAGAAGACCTTCCGCTGGATGATGAACGAAGACGCGATGGCGACGGAAAAACTCGCCGAAGGCATCCGCGCCTTCGCCAAGGATCTCGGAACGCTGCGCACCATGGTGCAGAAGGAACTGCAGCTCGCCGCCGCCTGATAAGGCCCGGCCACTATCGAAGGCGCGGCTGCCGGCTGGCAGGCGCGCCTTTTTCATGCTGTTATCAAGGGCATATGCTGTCGGAGACCGAAATGGCGGATGAGGAACGGGCAAATTCGCTTGCGGCATATGCCTATAAGCATGCGAGCTTCATCATCGCCGTTCTCGCCGGACTGGTGGGCTTCTTGGCTGTGACCTCGCGTGAAGTCAGCGCCGGCAACATCTTGTTCGGCTGGAATGTCAGCGCCGGCGTTTTTGTCGCGCTCAGCTGGCGCAAGATGCTGCGGGCGACGGTTGAAGGCATCCGGAAACGCTCGGCGGATCTCGATTTCTCCGACACCGTCCTGCTGGCTCTTTCGATCGGTGCCGCACTTGCCAGCATCGCCGGGATCGGCCTCGAGCTTCATTCGATCAAGGAGGCGGCGCCTGACGTCGCGTTGGCGCGGGCAGGTGTCGCGGTTCTGACGATCCTGATCTCCTGGATCTTCCTGCACACACTCTTCACCATCCACTATGCCCATTATTTCTATGGCGGGGCGGACGAGGAGGGCGGTCTCAACTTTCCCGACGGGATCGAAGAGCCCGGCTATTGGGATTTCCTCTATTTCTCTTTCACCATCGGCGTTGCCGCGCAGACGGCGGATGTCGCGGTCAGTTCGACCAGCATGCGCAAGTTGACGCTGCTGCATGCCGTGCTGTCGTTCCTGTTCAACACGACGATCCTGGCACTTGCGATCAATGTCGGGGCGAGCCTGCTATAATGCGCCTTGCCATGAGCGGGCTAACCACCTGCTCTTCAAGCCGGAGGGTATGATGGAAAGCGCCTCAAGCCGGCCCCGACTGGCCGATCTCATTCTCCTCCTCGGCAGGCTTCTGCTGTCGCTGATCTTCCTGCACGAAGGTTGGTCGCTCGCGGCAGATATCACGGCGACCATCGACATTTTCGCAAAACTGGGGTTATCGGCGCCGGTCGCGCTTGCCACCATTGCCCTTCAGATCGGCGCCGGCCTTTCTATCGCGACAGGCTTCTTCAGCCGGCTTGGCGCACTGGCACTGGCACTTTTCTGCCTGGCGACCGCCTTGCTCTTCCACACGAATTTTGCGAGCCAGAACGAGTTGTTGCATTTCGAGAAGGACCTGGCGATTGCCGGCGGCATGTTCGTGCTCGCGGCTTCGGGTGCGGGATCGATATCGATCGACAGGCTGCTGAGAAAGCGGACCGGCATGCATCCCTGGCTCCGGGCGGTCTTGTCGTGAATATGCACCGCGGTCAGGTTACCTTGGCGAGAGAACGAATGACGATGGCATATGGAATATCCGGGATCAAACGGGGCGCCACCCGTTACCGGAAGGCCGAGTAGAAGGGCGAGGGGCCGCGCCGCCTATCTCCACCTCTCTGATTTGTGTGTCGAAAAGGGCCGAAAAAGCGTCGCGATCTCTTACACTCGCTTGCGACGTTCAGGTCTTCACTTTCCACATGTCGTGTTCGCAAAACCGCCCCACAGTTTTGCGCGACATGCTTCAGGCTGCGCGCCGCGGTTCGCAACGGCTCACAAAATCGCTTGGCCGGCCATCAGCGCAAGCACAAGGAAGATCAGGAAGATTACCAGCGCGATGCCGAAGAGAACGCGTGCGATCGTCGCAGTCGCTGCGGAGACGCCTGAGAAACCGAAGAAGCCGGCGATGATTGAAATCACCAAAAATATCAGAGCCCATTTCAGCATGACATCATCCTTTGCGTTTGCTTGGGAAAGACGCGGCAACCGGGAAAATGTTCCAGATCGCTTGAATGGAATGGCGATCTCTAGGGAGCACCCTCCCGGTGCTACCGATGGGCATTGCGTCGAATTTCGTACCCTTGCCTTTCCCGCCGGTTAGCCGTGATTGATCATCACGTGGCGTACGGCGGTATAATCCTCCAGCGCGTAGACCGACATGTCCTTGCCGTAGCCTGACTGTTTGAGGCCGCCATGCGGCATCTCGTTGGTGAGCATGAAATGCGTGTTGATCCAGGTGCAGCCATATTGCAGGCGGGCGGCGGTCTTCATGCCGCGGCCGATATCTTTGGTCCAGACGGAGGAGGCCAGGCCGTAGTCGCTGTCGTTTGCCCAGGCAACGGCTTCGTCGGCATCGGAAAAGCGGGTGACCGAGACGACCGGGCCGAAGACTTCGCGGCGGACGATCTCATCGTCCTGGAGGGCGCCCGCAATGACAGTCGGCGTGAAGAAGAAGCCCTTGTCGCCGGAAACCTTGCCGCCGGCGGTGATCTCCATGTGCTTGTGTTCGGAAGCACGGGCGACGAAGCTTTCCACGCGGTCGCGCTGGCGCTTGGAGATCAGCGGACCGATCTCGTTTTCGGTATCGTCGGCCTGGTTGAAGCGGATGCTCGAGACGGCCGAGGAGAGATCGGCGACAAAATTATCGTAGACCCTGGCATCGGCATAGATGCGGCAGGCAGCGGTGCAGTCCTGACCGGCATTGTAATAGCCGAAGGTGCGGATGCCTGCGACGACCGCATCGATATCGGCATCATCAAAGACAATGACCGGGGCCTTGCCGCCGAGTTCCAGGTGGGTGCGCTTGACCGTCTTGGCCGCGGCCTGCAGCACCTTCTTGCCGGTTGCCACATCGCCGGTGATCGAGACCATGCCGATCCTGGCGTGATTAATCAGGGCGTTGCCGACACTTTCACCACGGCCGAGGATGACGTTGACGACGCCTTCGGGAAGGATTTCGGAGAGCAGCTTCGCCATCTTCAACGCCGTCAGCGGCGTCTGCTCCGAAGGCTTGAAGACGACGGTATTGCCGCCGGCAATGGCTGGCGCCAGCTTCCAGGCCATCATCATCAGCGGATAGTTCCACGGCGCGATCGAGCCGACAATGCCGATCGGATCGCGGCGGATCATCGAGGTGTGGCCGGGCAGATATTCGCCGGCCGCCGGTGTGTGCAGGTTGCGCACGGCGCCGGCGAAGAAGCGATAACAATCGACGATAGCCGGGATCTCGTCGTTCAGCACGGCATTGATCGGCTTGCCGCAATTCAAAGCCTCCAGTGTGGCGAAGCCGGCGGCATCCTTCTCGATCGCATCGGCGATCTTCAGCAGGTAGCCGGAACGTTCGCCGGGTGTCGTCTGCGACCAGCTTGTGAAGGCTTTTTCGGCGGCATCGACGGCGGCGTCGACCTGGGAGAGCGAGGCTTCGGCAAGGTCGATCACCGTCTCGCCCGTCTTCGGGTTCAGAATGTGCTCTTCCGTCTCCGTGCCTTTTTCAAAGCGGGAACCGATCAGCATTTGGATATCCATGATGTTCTCCCTTTATTTGCCGGCGCCGGCGATCTGGTCGCCATCGCGGGTGAGGTAATAGGCTGCCAGGATCGGCAGGAAGGTGACGAGCACCACGACCATAGCGACCACATTGGTGACAGGGCGCTGGCGCGGGCGGATGAGTTCTTCGAGCATCCAGATCGGCAAGGTCGATTGCTGGCCGCCGGTGAAGGTGGTGACGATGACCTCGTCGAAGGAAAGCGCGAAGGCAAGCATGCCGCCGGCAAGAAGGGCGGTGCCGATATTCGGCAGGATGACATGACGGAAGGTCTGAAAGCCGTCAGCGCCGAGATCCATCGAGGCCTCGATCAGCGAGCCGGAGGTGCGGCGGAAGCGGGCGACCGCATTGTTGTAGACGACCGCGACGCAGAAGGTGGCGTGACCGAGCACGATGGTCCAGACCGAAAACGGGATATCGAACAGGCTGAAGGCGGATCGGAGCGCAATGCCGGTGATGATGCCGGGAAGGGCGATCGGCAGGATGACCAGCAGCGAGATCGCCTCGCGGCCGAAGAACTTCGTCTGGCTGACGGCCGCCGCACAGAGCGTGCCGAGGACCAGCGCGATCGCCGTGGCGATGACGGCGACCTGCACGGAAAGGCTGAGCGCCGACCAGACGTCCGGCCGGTTCCAGGCGACGGCAAACCATTGCAGGGTCAGCCCGGGCGGCGGCCATTGATAGCTCTTTTCCTCCGTCGTGAAGGCATAGACGAAGATCAGCAGGATCGGCAGGTGCAGGAAGAGCAGTCCGGCGGCTGCGGCGATTTTCAGGGGCAGCGGCGATCTCTTGAGGTCAGAGCGCATCGAAAGCCCCCAATTTCCTGGCGAGCGACAGATAAAGCGCCATGATGACGATCGGCACGACGGAGAAGGCGGCGGCGAGCGGCACATTGCCGGCCGTTCCCTGCTGGGCATAGACCGCCTGGCCGATGAAGAGCCTGGACGAGCCGATGATCTGCGGGATGATGTAATCACCCAATGTCAGCGAGAAGGTGAAGATCGAACCAGCGACGATGCCGGGGAGCGCTAAGGGCAGGAGCACGGTGCGGAAGGTCTGGCGCGGCGTGGCGCCGAGATCCGCCGAGGCCTCGATCAGGTTGCCGGGCACACGCTCGAGGGCCGCCTGCGTCGGCAGGATCATGTAGGGAAGCCAGATATAGACGAAGACGATGAAGGTGCCGAGGTAACTCACCGAAAGCGAATTGCCGCCAATCATGGGCAGGTTCAGGGTCGCGTCAAGCAGCCAGGAGAGATGGAGCTTCTCGAAGATCCAGGTGAGGATGCCTTCCTTGGCGAGGATCAGCTTCCAGGCGTAGATCTTGACGAGATAGCTCGACCAGAGCGGCAGCATGACGCCGAGATAGAAGAGCGCCTTCCATTTGCCTTGCGCATAACGCGCCGCATAGTAAGCGATCGGGAAGCCGATCAGGGCGGCAGCGAGGGTGACCAGCGCCGACATCACGAGGGTACGGATGATGATATCGAAATTCGCAGGATTCAGCAGCTGGGCATAGGTCGAGAGGGTGAATTCGGTATTCACCAGCCCGGAGAAATCGTCGATCGAGAAGAAGCTCTGCAGAAGCAGGGCGATCAATGAGCCGATATAGATGATGCCGAGCCAGAGCAGCGGCGGTGTCAGCATCAGGAAGAGCAGCAGCTTCGGGTGCCGCCAGAAGGCATCCGACAGTTGGCCGAAGAAACCGCCGCGGCCCGGAAGGATCGAAGTCTTGCCGCCTGTGATGGTGAGCGCCGTCATGCCGCGTCATCCATGTAGTGGATATCGGCCGGCTGCCAGGCGAGGCGGATGCGGGCGCCGAGATCCGGCACAGGCGCGCCCGCCGGCAGCATGACGTGCAGCCGGCTGCCCTTGAGATCGACGCTGAGGCGCGTGGCGGCGCCAAGGAAGCTTGCATTTTCGACTTTTGCCTCGACGCCGTCGCTTGCCAGCCGGATCGCCTCGGGGCGCAGGCTCGCCCAGCGCTTCTCGCCGCCGAGCGAGGCCATCAGATCAGGCGCGATGACGTTCGACGAGCCAACGAAATCGGCGACGAAACGGGTCTTCGGGCAGCGGTAGATATCCTGCGGCGTGCCCTGTTGGACGATATTGCCATCGTTGAAGACGGCGACGCGGTCGGCCATGGACAGCGCCTCGCCCTGATCGTGGGTGACGAAGACGAAGGTGATGCCGAGCGCGCGCTGCAGGCTCTTCAATTCTTCCTGCATTTGCTCGCGCAGCTTCAGATCGAGCGCGCCGAGCGGCTCGTCGAGCAACAGCACCTTCGGCTTGTTGACCAGCGCGCGAGCGAGTGCCACGCGCTGCCGTTGACCGCCGGACAGCTGGCCGGGGCGGCGGGCGCCGTAGCCCGGCAGCTTGACGAGCTCGAGGGCATCGCCTGCCGCCTTCATCCGCTCCGCCTTGCCGACGCCCTTGACCATCAGCCCATAGGCAACATTGTCGAGGATATTGAGATGCGGAAAGAGCGCGTAGTCCTGGAACACGGTGTTGACGTTGCGGCGATAGGGCGGAACGCCGTCAGCCGTCTCGCCGAAGATCTGGATATGGCCCCCGGTCGGCTGTTCGAAGCCGGCGATCAATCGCAGGCACGTCGTCTTGCCGGAGCCGGATGGCCCGAGCATGGCAAAGAATTCGCCGGGCGCGATCTCGAGATCGACGCCGTCGACGGCGCGAACCTGGCCGAAATGGCGCGATACCTGCTGGAAGCGGACGGCTGACGTCATGGGGGCTCCGGGTCTTGTGTGTTCAAAGAGGGCTCGGTCTTGGCCAACAAGGACCCCGCCCCAAAACCCCTCCCCACAAGGGGGAGGGGCTTAACCTGCCGTACCCTTTCGCAAATACCTTGGTGTTTCGGCAGAATTCGGCGGTGCCACTCAAGGCCCCTCCCCCTTGTGGGGAGGGGTTGGAGAGGGGGACTTTACCCCAGCGGACCGGCCCGGTTCATCGCCCGCCGATCACGCCGATATAATCCGACACCCAGCGATGATAGGGCACGCATTCACTCTGCGTCGTGCATTTGGCGACCGGGGTTTTCCAGAACTTGATCTTGTCGAAGTGATCGAAGCCGTTGGTGGCGCAGCCGCTATCACCCATCAGCTCGTTGCCCTTGCAGGCGGCGGGAACCGAGGGCACGGCGCCGAACCAGGCGGCGGCGTCGCCCTGGACCTTCGCCTTCAGCGAATGCTCCATCCACATATAGGCGCAGTTCGGATGTTCACTGTCGGCGTGCAGCATGGTGCTGTCGGCCCAGCCGGTGACGCCTTCATCCGGGAAGGTGGAGGCAATCTTCTGCTTGTCGGCCTGCAGCAGGTTCACCTGAAAAGGCCAGGAGCCGGAGGCGACGACGCCTTCGTTCTTGAAGTCGTCGATCTGGATCATCGCGTCGTGCCAGTAGCGGGAGACGAGCTTGCGCTGGCCGCGCAACAGGTCGAGGGCGGCCTTGTACTGGTCCTCGGTCAGTTCGTAGGGGTCCTTGATGCCGAGATCCGGCTTGTGGGCCATCAGATACATGGCGGCATCGGCGATGTAGATCGCGCCGTCATAGGCCTGGACGCGGCCCTTGTTCGATTTGCCGTCGGGCAGTGTCTGCTCCTCGAAGACGACGTTCCAGCTGGTCGGCGCCTTGTCCTTGAAGGCATCGGTATTGTACATCAGCACGTTCGGCCCCCAGAGATAGGGCACGCCGTAGTGCACGCCGCCGACCGTATACCACGGTCCGTTCTGCAGGCGCTCGTCGACGGTCTTGAAGCTCGGGATCAGATCGGTGTTGATCGGCTGGACACGCTTGCCGGCGATGAGGCGGAGCGAGGCGTCGCCCGATGCCGTGACGAGATCAAAGCCGCCTTCGTTCATCAGCGACACCATTTCATCGGAGGTGGCGGCGGTCTTGACGGATACCTTGCAGCCGGTCTCCTTTTCGAAATCGGTGACCCAGTCGTAGTTCTTGTCGGTTTCGCCGCGTTCGATATAGCCGGCCCAGGCGACGATGCTGACCGCACCTTCGCCCTTGCCCAAGGCCTTCAGCGGTTCGGCGGCGATTCCCTGGGTCGCGAAGCTCAGGCAGGCGAGCGCTGCCGTGCAGGATTTCAACAGATTCGTCATCATCCGTCTCCCGGTTTGCCACTTTTGTGGCGGTTTGTTCCCGGATGAAAAGGTGACGCGAAAAAGCCGCTTTCGCAAATTCATTTATCAGAAAGGCGGTATCGGAAATTCCGATATCAGCGGATACGCCCGGAGCGCAAGCTTTCGGCGATGCCGACGAAATCGCGCGCCGCCTGCGGCAGGCTGGAGCCCTTGCGCCAGACCATGCCGACCTGGACGACCGGCAGCGATCCCGAGACGTCGCGGCTCTCGATGCGGTCGCCTTCCAGCGACCATGGTCGGTAGACGAGATCGGGAAGCAGGGCTACGCCGGCGCCTGTTGCAACCAGGCTGCGCACCGCCTCCACCGAGCGGGTGCGGAAGGCGACATGCGGGCGGGCGCCGAGCGCTGAGAGCAGCTTGCCGGTATTCTCCTCGATTTCGTCGACCGTCAGCATGATCAGCGGTTCGCGGGCGATGTCGGCGACCGAGATGATGTCGGCCGACACCAGCGGATGGCCCATCGGCAGCCATAGTCGATAGGGCGAGGTTTCGAGGATTTCCGCCTGCAGCGCCATGCGGTCGCGCAGGTTTGATATCACCATCACGGCGACATCCAGTTCGCCGCCGACCAGGAGATGTTCGAGGTAACCGCCATTGTCCTCGATGGCGCTGACCTCGATGCCGGGACAGGCGCGACGGTATCGCGCCAGGAGATCGGAGAGCACATAGCCGGCGACAAGCGAGGTGACGCCGATGTTCAGCGTGCCGGAAAGCGCGCTTTGCTGGCCGGAAAAGCTGGTCCGTGCGTCGGAGACGGAGGCCAGGATCTTCGTCGCATGACGCAAGAACTGGTGTCCGTTATGGGTGATTGTCAGGCCGCGCGGATGGCGCTCGAAGAGTTCGACGCCGAGGTCGCTTTCGAGCTCCTTCAGCGCTTCCGTCACCGAGGATTGCGAGATCGAAAGGTTCTGCGCGGCTCGCGTCACCGAACCCTGTTCAGCGACGGCGACGAAGTATTGAACCTGGCGAAGCGTGAAGGCCATGGGGTTTTAGAGCATGGCGGAACGGGCCGTGGCAAGCGGTCCGAAAAAGCGGACCTTTTTTGGTATTTTCCTAAAATGGAGCGCGCTTCGCATGCCCACTTAAACTTTCGGAAACGTCATTTCCTTAGCGTTCTCTGCACTTGTCCTGCGTTGGAGTTTCAGATGGCGGAGCAGTTGGCGTGAAGGCCTTACTGCGCATATTCCGGCCTTCCCGGAAATTGGCAATCATCATCGGTGGAGTCGCTCTTCTCGCGGGCGTTTCCGGCGGTGCGGCTGTCTATGTCGGCAAGGACAGGCTGATCGGTGCAACTGGTGGCGGCTACGGGCTCGAATGCAGCGACGTCAACCTGGTGACGATCAGGAAGCAGGATCACGTCTGGGTGCGCAAATACATCAAGACCGAACCGACCGACGGGATGACGCGCGTCAAGACCGCCCTTCGTGTCGCTCAGGCGGTTTATGCCGCGCAGAAGCCGGATCTGGTGCAGGTGGTGGTGCTCGACGAAAACGGACCGACGATACGCGCCGATATTCGCGGCCGGGCGATCGGCGCCGATGTCGTCTATATCCCGCATCCCGACAAGACCGTTCCGGGCCTCGACGACAAGTCCTATACAGCGCGCTACTACGACGGCAAGGCCAGCGAAAACGGGCTGTTCTTCGGCGAGCGGATAGAAATGCCGTTCGACGAGATCGCCATGATCAGCGCCGCTTTCAAGGATCCCGAGGATTGCGTCGACCCGGTCGCGGTTGCCTCGACCAAAAGCGAGGAAAAGGGCAAGAAGGCCGCAGGCGGCGGGCATGGCGCAGCGCCGGCAGCAGAAAGCGAAGCCGCGCCGGCTGCAGGCGGCCACGGCGCAGATGCGGTCGCAGAGGCGCCGGCCGAAGAGCCGCCGGCTGAAGCCGCCAAGACCCACTGAACAGCGGGCATGAAAAAGCGGAGCGCCGGGAGGCACTCCGCTTGGCATTTTCGACCTGTCTTCCGGTCAGTCGGCCTTGCTGCGGCGGGCCGGGAAGAGGATGACGTCGCGGATCGACGGGGCATTGGTCAGCAGCATGATGAGACGGTCGACACCGATGCCGAGGCCACCTGCCGGCGGCATGCCCTGGTCGATCGCGTCGAGGAATTCCTCGTCCAGCTGCTTTTCCTTTTCGCCGCGGGCATGCGCCTGTTCGAGCTGCTCGACCATGCGGCGGCGCTGCTCTTCGGGGTCGTTGAGTTCCGAAAAGGCGTTGCCGAGTTCCCAGGCGTTGCAGTAGGTCTCGAAGCGCTCGACCAGGCGCGGCTCGCCCGGCACTTCCTTGGCGAAGGGCGAAATATCCTTCGGGAAATGCGTGACATGCGACGGCTGGATCAGGGTGGATTCAACCTTTTCCTCGAAGACGAAGGCGAGGCATTCGCCCCAGGTCCAATCCTTCTCGACCGCAAAACCGGCAGCCTTGGCGGCGGCGCGGGCCTCTTCATCGGTCTTGATGGCGCGGAAATCGATGCCGGTCGCTTCCTTGACGGCGTCGGGCATCGGCACGCGCTTGAACGGGCCCTTGAAGGACATGGTCTTGTCGCCGAAGGGGAATTCCGTCGTGCCGTGAATGGAGAGCGCCAAGCTTTCGAACAGCCGCTCGACGAGGTCCATGATGTCCTCGTAATCGGCATAGGCCCAGTAACACTCCATCATGGTGAATTCGGGATTGTGCCGGGTGGAGACGCCTTCGTTACGGAAGTTCCGGTTGATCTCGAAGACCTTGTCGGTCAGCCCCGAAACCAGCGTACGCTTCAGGAACAGTTCCGGCGCGATGCGCAGGTACATGTCGAGCTTCAACGTGTTGTGATGCGTCTTGAACGGCTCGGCGGTGGCGCCGCCATAGACCGAATGCAGCATCGGCGTCTCGACTTCCATGAAGCCGTCATTTTCCATGAAGCGGCGGATGCCGGAGAGGATCTTCGAGCGCTGCTGGAAGCGGAGCTTCGAATCCTCGTTGGTCATGATGTCGAGGTGGCGCTTGCGGTAGCGCAGTTCGATATCGGAGAGGCCATGCCACTTCTCGGGCATCGGCAGCAGCGACTTGGTCAG
This sequence comes from Rhizobium leguminosarum, assembly GCF_001679785.1. Taxonomy (NCBI): domain Bacteria; kingdom Pseudomonadati; phylum Pseudomonadota; class Alphaproteobacteria; order Hyphomicrobiales; family Rhizobiaceae; genus Rhizobium; species Rhizobium leguminosarum. The sequence continues at coordinate 3,467,964 of NZ_CP016286.1, read as the reverse complement.
CATGGTGATCGTCTGCGCGTTGATCGTCAGCTCGCCACGCTTGGTGCGGCGCACGATGCCGGTGACGCCGATGATGTCGCCGATGTCGATCATCGGCAGCAGCGCACGGGCTTCTTCCGGGGTCGTGTCCTTGTGACTGAAAATCTGGATCTTGCCGCCGGCATCGTGGATGTCCATGAACATGCCGGAGTTGCGCGACGAGTAGACGCGGCCGGCGACGGTGACGACATCCTGCGTCTCGACGTCAGGTTCCAGGTTCCCATATTTCGCGATGAGCTCGGCATTGGTCATCGTGCGGTGGAAATGCGCCGGATAGACCTCGCCGATCTGCTCGCGCAACAGCTTCAGCTTCTGGGCGCGCACTTCCGTCGCGTCGGAGGAAAGGGTGTTTTCAGTCTTGTTGTCAGCCACTGTCGAAATCCTCTGACTATTCTTACTTCGAGCCGACGAGGGCGGCGACCGCCTGCGAGGCGAGCTTCAGGCGCTGACGCACGACGGACCGGCCGAGGATCGCCATGGAATCGAAGAGCGGCAGCGAGCGCGACGAGCCGGAGACGGCGACAAAGAGCGGCGAGACCACGACCTTCAGCTTCTTGCCCATGCGGTCGGCGATCGCGCGCAGCTCCGCCTCGATCGTCTCGACATTCCATTCCAGGATCTTTTCGAGATCCGGCTGGACGGTGTTGAGGATCTCCAGGATCTCTTCCGGCGGCGACTTGATCTTCGCGAAGTCGGAAGGCTGCAGGCCAAGATCGGACTTCAGCAGGAAGCCGGCAAGATCGGGCAGTTCGCCGAGCTTGGAAATGCGCGTCTGCGACAGGCGCAGACCTTCCTTCAGTCGGTCGTTTTCCATCGCCCAAGTCAGCACACGCGCCTGGAATTCCTCTTCCGACAGTTTCTCGCGGATCCAGCGGCCGTTCAGCCAGTCGAGCTTCTGAATGTCAAAGATCGCGCCAGCCTTGGAGAGGTTCTCCGGATCGAACTTCTCGGAGAGAGCATCCATATCAAGCAGCTCTTCGCCTTCGGCAATCTGCATGAAGAACAGGCCGAGGAAGTTCATCAGCGCTTCAGGGATATAGCCGAGCGCGGAGTAATAGGAGATCGAGGTCGGGTTCTTGCGCTTCGACAGCTTCGACTTGTCGGCATTGCGCATCAGCGACAGATGCATGAAGACCGGCTGGTCCCAGCCGAAATAGCGATAGAGCAGGATGTGCTTCGGCACCGAAGCCAGCCATTCCTCGCCGCGCGCCACATGGGTGATCTTCATCAGATGGTCGTCGATGACGTTAGCCATATGATAGGTCGGCATGCCGTCGGCCTTGACGAGGACCTGCATGTCGACGGAATCCCAGGGAATGGAAACCTCGCCGTAAACGCCGTCCGTGAAGTCGCACGAGCCTTCGGCCGGGATCTTCATGCGAATGACGGTCGTCTCGCCGGCGGCCATGCGCGAGGTGACTTCCTCGGCCGCAAGATTCAGGCAGAGGCCGTCATATTTTGGTGGCTTGCCGGCGGCACGCTGGGTTTCGCGCATCTGTTCCAGCCGCGCGGGCGTGCAGAAACAGCGGAAGGCATGGCCCTTGTCCAGCAATTCCTGTGCATAGGGCTGGTACATCGGCTTGCGATCGGACTGGCGATAGGGGCCGTAGGGACCGCCGATATCAGGGCCTTCCTTCCATTCCAGCCCGCACCACTTCAGTGCGTCCAACACCTTCGTTTCGAATTCCGGGGTCGAGCGGGTCGCATCGGTATCCTCGATACGCAGGATGAACTCGCCGCCGTGCTTCTTGGCGAAAAGGTAGTTGAAGAGAGCGATGTAAGCGGTGCCGACATGCGGCTCGCCGGTCGGCGAGGGAGCGATGCGGACGCGGACGCCGGTGGCTGTCCCGGAAACTGTCATTGTGTGTGCCCGTCAATGAATGCCGGACGGCTTTCATGGAAAGCGACGTTCGGCCGGAAGGATGCAGATAGCTTCATCGGCAAACCGGCCGGAAAAGGGCATGCGCCCGCACTATCCGCCGATCGTCCGTTCGGCTGGCCTTAGGCCATATTCAACCGGGCGCGTCAAGAAAAACCACGCCTGCGAAGGCCTGATGGCAGTGCGTGAGGGCACGCCGGTTCCGCCGCGCCCTCCTGTCCAAGCCTCAATGCGCGGCGTCGCGTTTGCGCTTGCGGGCGTTGCGCGCGAACATGTTCAGCACCTCGACCAGCGCCGAGAAGGCCATGGCGGCGTAGACGTAGCCCTTCGGCACATGGAAGCCCATGCCTTCGGCGATCAGCGTCGTACCGATCATCAGCAGGAAGGCGAGCGCCAGCATGACGATCGTCGGGTTCCTTTCGATGAAGTTGGCAAGCGGCGTCGCGGCAACAAGCATGACGGTGACGGCGGCAACGACGGCGACCACCATGATCGGCAGATGCGGCGTCATGCCGACGGCGGTGATGATGCTGTCGACGGAGAAGACGAGGTCGAGCAGCAGGATCTGGCCGATGGCCGATGCAAAGCCTGTCGTGGCCGAACTTGCGATGAAGTCCTCGCCGTGATCTTCCGGATCGACGCTGTGGTGGATTTCCTTGGTGGCCTTCCAGACGAGAAACAGACCGCCGGCAATCAGGATCAGATCCTTCCAGGAGAAGCCGTGGCCGAAGGCTTCAAACAGCGGTTCGGTCAGCTGCACGATCCAGGCGATGGTGCCGAGCAGGACGAGACGCATGACGAGCGCAAGACCGATACCGATCTTGCGGGCCTTCTCGCGGTGCTCGGGCGGCAGTTTGTTGGTGAGAATGGAAATGAAGATCAGGTTGTCGATACCGAGAACGACTTCCATCACCACCAGCGTGATGAGCGCCACCCAGGCGGCCGGATCCTGAATGAGCGTCATGATTTCCTGCATCAGCATATATCCCCTTTGCGTCACATGAGTAGTAACGCCCGCTATGTAATGTCGCCGGCCTGCCAGGCAAGCGCCGCAAGGGGGTATACGAAACCGATGTGACTTTTATTCCCTAGAACAGGATGATTTAAGGCCGGGTCGACCTTCAATTTGAATCCTGTTCCAGATTAAAGAGTTAGAGCATGATGTCGTCCGAAAACCGCTCACACTTTTCGGCATCATGCTCTGACCGGCAACCAGATTTCGGTGACGCCCATGCCGGTATAGGGGTCGAAGCGCTCGTCGTAGCGTTCGAACATGTCGGGTGTCTCGCCGTGCTCCAGGCCTGAGGTTGGCCACCAGGCGCCAAATATCCGGTTCATGGTCGCCGGAATGCCGGAGACATGGCCGCGATGGGCAAAGACGACGTAACGCTGGCCCGGAAGCTTGAGCGGTGCAAAATCCGCCGGCAGATCGCCGGCATCGGAAATTTCGACCGCGGCCATATAGCGGAATTTCTCCGCTTCACCGTCGATATGGGTGCAGATGCCATAGGCGACATTGCCTTTCTGGCCGGAGATATGACCGAAATGGGCGTTGAATTTCTGCCAGAGAGAGGGAATGGCGGCATTGCCGCCATAGGGGTAGGTCTCCTGCAAGCCGGCAAACAGCATCGGTTGGAGGGTTTCGAAACGGGGCGGTTCGAGGTCGTTGAGGTGGGTGGGGTCCATTCTGATCGGCTCCAGCAAGACAAGGTTACGGGCGTGCCCCTGTCTGCGCACCGCATCCGGCGTCATGCCGAACTGGTCGCGGAAGGCACGGGTGAAGGCTTCGTGCGAGCCGTAGCCGGCGCAAAGCGCAACCTCGAGAATGGTGGATGAGCCGCCGACCAGTGTGGGCGCGGCGCGGCTGAGGCGGCGCCCTCTTATATAGCCGCTGATCGAGTGACCGGTGACGAGCCCGAAGACGCGCGACAGATGGTAGCGCGACAATCCGGCTGCTTCCGATATCTCTTCCAGCGATATATCGCTTTCGAAATGGCTCTCGATGAACCAGATCGCCCGTCCGACGGCGCTCATCCTCATTCTCCTGGTTGCAGCTTCTTCCTTAGAGGAAGGCCGGCAGCCGGATTTGATCGCTATTGCGGGATTTTGGCCGATGGAGCGCGGCGGTCAAGGGTGCGTCTCGTGCCGGCGCACGCCGTAGGCGGCCATGAAGACCCGGATCGCGCCGCGGATGACGCGCTCGATTTCGTCACGCGACGGCGGCTCTTCCATGCTTCCGAACAGGCGCAGCTTGAAGAAACTACCGCTGGCGAGATCGAGGAACTGGCCGGCGGCGAGATCGATGTCGTCGATCTCAAGTGTGCCTTCGGCGATATGGCGTTCCAGGAAGTCGCGCATGATGGTGCGCAGATTGACCGGCCCCTTGAAGAAGCGTTGACAGAGCACCGGCATGCGGTCGCGAACGCCGAGAACGGTGCGCATCGCGCTGATGACCTTTTCATCGGTCATATGGGTAACGAAGCTTATCCCGAATTCGTACAGGCCGGCTTCGGGATCGTCATGTTCGGCAAGGGCCGTGCGCACGGCCGCCACGAAGGCGGCGCGCTCGGTCTCGATCATCGCCGAAAACAGGTCTTCCTTGTTGGTGAAATAAACGTAGAGCGTTCCCTTGGAGACTCCAGCCTCGCGGGTCACGTCATTCATGCTGGCGGCGTCGAAGCCCATCTTCATGAAAACGCGCTTGGCGCCGGCGAGGATTTGCTGGCGCTTGGCCGGATCTTCGCCTGCGGCAAATCGGCCTCCGGCCGCGGGAGGACTGAATACGGCGGCGTGGTCGGGTGTCAGCGTCATGTCCTCTTAAGTGTGTTGACGGTTTCGGATGTTCTTTAAAAGAAATCGAACCGATAGGTTCTACGCTCTTGATATGACGATAAAACAGGTTTAAGTCAACTGAACCGAACCGTTCAGTTCGATTACTTACTCCAGATCGGTGAAGTGGCCATGTCGAGCAACCAGAAGAGCAACGTCGCGCGTATCGTCAGCGAAAACGCCGGAACCGAAGAGGTAAAGGCCGAGGTCGCGGCCGTAGAAGCTCCGACGGCGGAAGCCCGCGAAGTTCCCTCTGCTCCCGCGCAGTCGGCGCCGGCTTCGGTCACCGCACCCGCGGTTGCGAAGAAGCGCCGCGGCCTTGTGCTACCGATCGTCGTGCTCGCCCTTCTCGCGGGCGGCAGCTGGTATGGTTACGAATGGTGGACGAACGGCCGCTTCATGGTGTCGACCGACGACGCCTATATCGAGGGCGATATCGCAACGATTTCGCCGAAGGTCACGGGCTACGTCGCGAAGGTGAACGTTGTCGCCAACCAGGAAGTCAAAGCGGGCGACGTGCTTGCCACGCTTGATAACGGCGACTATCAAAACGCCCTCGACTTGGCCCAGGCCCAGATCGTCACCGAACAGCTTTCGCTGCAGCGTATCGACGCGCAGATCGAAGGCGCGAATGCGAGCCTCGTGCAGGCGCAGGCGCAGAAGGTGGCACTCGAAGCGGCCGTTCGCGGTGCCGAGATCACCCAGAAGCGCCAGAGCGACCTTCAGGCGAAGTCGGTCGGCACCGCCGCCGATCTCGACAACGCCAATATCGCCCTCGACCAGGCCAAGGCCAATCTTGCCGGCGGCGACGCCAACATCACCGCGGCACAGGCCAACATCACCATCCTCCAGGCCCAGCGGAAGGAAGCCGAAGGCTCGGTCCGTTCGCTTGAGATCTCGCGCGACAAGGCCCTCCGTGACCTTTCCTTCACCGTGCTCAAGGCGCCTTATGACGGGATTGTCGGCAACCGCTCCGTCCAGGAAGGCGACCTCGTCTCTCCCGGCCAGCGCCTGATGGCGCTCGTTCCGGTGCGACAACTCTATATCGACGCCAATTTCAAGGAAACGCAGATCCAGCATCTGGTGCCGGGCTCGAAAGTCAACGTCCATGTCGATGCCTATGACGACCATCCGATCGTCGGCACCGTCGAATCGATCTCGCCGGCTTCCGGCTCGGTCTTTTCGCTGCTGCCGCCGGAAAACGCCACCGGCAACTTCACCAAGGTGATCCAGCGCGTGCCGGTGCGCATCGCGCTGCCGCAGGATGCGCTCGACAGCGGCCGTCTGCGCGCGGGGCTGAGCGTCGTCGTCGACGTCGACACCCGTACGGCGCCGAGCAAGTAAGCCTTCAGGAAAGGCAGAGGTGATCTGATGGCCGGGAGCGCGACAGCAACGGCGGGAACGATTCCGACGGCACCCGCCAATGCCGACGAGCGCATGGATCCGAAGAAGCTCATCGCCTTCTTCGCGATGGTGCTCGGCATGTTCATGTCGATCCTCGACATCCAGATCGTCTCGGCCTCGCTCGCGGAGATCCAGGCCGGCCTTTCGGCCGGTAGCGACGAGATCGGCTGGGTGCAGACGTCCTATCTGATCGCCGAAGTGATCATGATCCCGCTTTCGGGCACGCTGGCGCGCATCATCTCGACGCGTTATCTTTTCGCGATCTCGGCCGCCGGCTTCACCATGGCGAGCGCGCTTGCCGCGACCGCGACGAATATCGACCAGATGATCGTCTACCGGGTCATCCAGGGCTTCATCGGCGGCGGCATGATCCCGTCGGTCTTCGCGGCCGCCTTCACCATCTTCCCGCCGTCGAAGCGCAGCATCGTCTCGCCGATCATCGGCTTGATCGCCACGCTGGCGCCGACCATCGGCCCGACCGTCGGCGGCTATCTCAGCCACGCCTTCTCCTGGCACTGGCTGTTCCTCGTCAATATCATTCCGGGCATCATCGTCACGATCGTCACCTGGAACTTCATCGATTTCGACAAGCCGGAACTGTCGCTCTTCAAGAAGTTCGACTGGTGGGGGCTGATCTCGATGGGCGTCTTCCTCGGCGGGCTGGAATATGTGCTCGAAGAGGGCAATTCCAACGACTGGTTCAACGACAGCTACATCACCATCGCGGCCGTCGCTTCCGGCGCTGCAGCCATCGTCTTCTTCTATCGCGCCTTCACTGTGGATTTCCCCGTCGTCGACCTCAAGGCCTTTGCGAACCGGAATTTCTCCTTCGGCTCGGTGTTTTCCTTCGTCATGGGCATCGGCCTCTATGGTCTCACCTATATCTATCCGGTCTATCTCGGGCGCATCCGCGGCTATGATTCACTGATGATCGGTGAGACGATGTTCGTCTCGGGGCTTGCGATGTTCCTCACCGCGCCCATCGCCGGACGGCTGTCGACCAAGATGGACCTGCGCCTGATGATGGTGATCGGCTTCGTCAGCTTCGCCGCCGGCACTTTCATCATGATGCATCTGACAGCGGATTGGGATTTCTACGAACTCTTCATTCCGCAGATCCTGCGCGGCTTCGGGCTGATGATGTGCATGGTGCCGATCAACAACATCGCGCTCGGCACGATGCCGCCCTCGCGCATCCGCGGCGCGTCCGGCCTGTTCAACCTGACCAGAAACCTCGGCGGCGCCGTCGGCCTCGCGGTCATCAACACCGTGCTCACCAACCGGCAGGACGTGCACTACGAGCGGCTGCGGGAGAATATGGACTGGGGCAATCCGGCGGCGATCGACCAGATGAACAACATGGCCGCCAACTTCAACACCTATGGCATGGATGGCGCCTCGGTCGCGATCAAGCAGATGGTCGGCCTTGCCACCAAACAGGCGATCATTCTTTCCTTCAGTGACGTGTTCCTGATCCTGACCGCACTCTTCCTTGCCATGATCCTCGGCGTCGCCATGATCAAGAAACCCGCGCCGCAAGGCGGGGGAGGCGGTGGCGGCCACTGACCTCCGGCCTGCCGCCCCTTGAAAAGGCCCTCTTCGGAGGGCCTTTTTGTTGCTGTTTTCCGGCCGCTGTGTCATCACGCGGATGATCGCCGGCCGGATCGGTCCGAAGCGAGCAGGAAATGCCGGGAAAACGATGCGGAAACCAGCCCGTTCGATTTTTTGATTTACGTACATCAAAATTGGCGCTAATGGTCTCGTCAGGAGGAATGATGAGGCCAACCGTTCACGATATCGCCGCCGCCGCCGG